>NZ_JBVJGT010000008.1:0-195983 GCF_055587185.1 Micromonospora sp. NPDC048040
CCCCCCCCCCCCCCCCCCCCCCCCCCCCCCCCCCCCCCCCCCCCCCCCCCCCCCCCCCCCCCCCCCCCCCCCCCCCCCCCCCCCCCCCCCGCCGCGTTTCCGGCCCGCGTCCGCGTTGACCAGGCATCCGCTGATCGGACGAGGCTCCGCACCGATCGTCGTGTTTCACTTGCTGAGACCCTCGGGCGGCGTAGCATGGCGACAGAGTGACGTGGAACTTCCACCCGTTCCCCACCGTCGCGGTTCATCCGGAGACCCACATGCGTTTCCTGATCGTTCGCACCGACATCCGCGCCGCCGCCGACGTGGACATCGTCGCCGCCTGGGCGTGCGGCGGCCGCCTGCGGGACGAGACCACCACGCCCGAACCACGCCGACAGATCGTGCACGCCGAGGACCGGGACGCCGCGCTGCTGCTGGCCCGGGCCCTGTCCACGGTGGGCGCGGTCCGCTCCGGAAAACAGCGGGTCAAGGTGCTCCCGCTCGACGAGCCGGCCCTCGGCTGGCGAACACGAAGCGACCGGGGCAGCTGACCCCTCCGAGACGTCCGTCGTGGCCGACCGGCTCCCCCGCCGCGTTCCTTGCCCAGCCGACCACGACGGCCCGTGTTCCCGGCCCGTGACCGTCGCGGCAACGGCGGCCACGGGCCGGGACCGCACGTTCGCGCGGCCACCGGCCCGGCCCCGCAGGTGCCGGTTCAGCAGTGGCCGTCGAGCCAGCGGTGGATCAGGAACAGTGCGATGGACGACCGCGGCGGCAGGACCAGCCGGGCGCCGCCCACATCCACCGGCCGCCCCGCCAGGGCCGCCCCGATCTCGGTGCGGGTGAACCACCGGGCGTACGCGATCTCCGCCGGGTCGAGCCGCACCGGGTGCTCCGGGTCGGCCGTGGCGAGGAAGCCCAGCATCAGCGAGCCGGGGAACGGCCACGCCTGGCTGCCCGCGTACGCGATGTCCTCGACCGGGACACCGACCTCCTCGCGGACCTCGCGCAGCACGGCGGCCTCGGCCGACTCCCCCGGCTCGACGTAGCCCGCGAGGCAGGAGAAGCGGCGCTCGCCGGGGGTCTGCGGCCAGGTGGCGTTGTTGCCGAGCAGGCACCGCCCGCCCGGCCCCGGCACGCCGTCGTGCACCAGCACGATCATCGCCGGGTCGGTACGCGGCCAGATCCGCTCCCCGGCCCGGTCGACGCGGGACCAGCCGGCCTCGTCCACCTCCGTCGGATGCCCCGTGGCCGACGAGTAACGGTGCCGCAGGTGCCAGTTGACCAGTGCCAGCGCGGTGGTGAACAGCCCGGCGTCCCGGTCGACCAGCAGGTGACCGACCTCGCGCAGGTGCGCCGGCCGGGCGCCGGGCACCGCCGGCAGCGGGGCGTCCACGGCGAAGACCGGCACGCCGTCGGGCTCGACGCCGAGGAACATCGGGGACGCCGCCGGCGGCAGGTCGGCCGAATCCAGCAGCACCAACGCCGGCGGCGACGTGTCGGTGCGCACGAGCGCCCGGCCCTCGTCGCCGGAGTCGAGCACCAGCACCCGCGCCCCGGCCCACGCCTGCGCCAGCCACCCCGGATCCGTGCGCCGGTGCGCCGCCCGGTCCAGGGTGGAGCGGGCCAGCGGCGGCGTGGGCTCCCCGCTCACGGCCGCGCCGGCTCGGTGACGACCGGGGTCAGCGCGGCGAGCTGCGGTGCGATCCGCTCGGCGTCGCCGAGCACCACGGTCACCGCACGGGCCGGGGCGAGGTAGCGGGCCGCCGCCTCGGCCACGTCGGCCACGGTGGCCTTCGCCAGCCGGGCGGCGTGCTCGGCCAGGAACTCCAGCCGCAGCCCGTTGCCGGCGTACGCGCTGGTCAGCGAGGCCAGCCCGGCCTGGGTGGACATGCCGAGCTGGAGGGTGCCGAGCGCGTACTGGCGGGCCTGTTCCAGCTCGTCCTCCCGGGGCGGGAGGCTGGCCAGCCGGCCCAGCTCGTACGTCGTCTCCAGCAGCGCCGGCCCGGTGACCTCGGTGGCCACCTCGGCGGCGGCGACCAGCACCGACCCGGCCACCGAGTGCTCGACGAGCGAGTGGGGGCCGTAGGTGTAGCCCTTGTCCTCGCGGATGTTCTCCACCCAGCGGGAGGAGAAGTAGCCGCCGAAGACCAGGTTGGCCAGTTGCAGCGCGGCGTGGTCGGGATGGGTGCGGGGCACCGCCGGCAGCGCGATGCGCAGCGAGGACTGCACCGACCCCGGCCGGTCGACCAGCAGCAGCGGCCCGGGCTCCAGCGGCGGGGCGGGCGGCAGGTCGGCGGTGTGCCCGGCGCCGTTCCACCCCGACAGTGCCTTCTCGGCGGCGTCCAGCGCCCGCTCCGGCTGCACGTCGCCGACCAGCACCAGCACCGCGTCGGCGGGGTGCACCCGCTGGGCGTGCAGGGTGCGCAACACCCCCGGCCGGACCGCGCGGACCGCCTCCGGGTCCGGCGTCTGCACCGCGTACGGGTGCGTGCCGTAGACCCGCTTGAGCAGGGCGGTGCGGGCCAGGTGCGAGGGCTGGCTCTGCGCGACCTGGATCCGGTCGACCAGCCGGTCCCGCTCGGTCGCCACGTCCTCGTTCGGGTAGGTCGCGCCGGTGAGCACGTCGGCGAGGATCTCCAGCATCCGGTCCAGCCCGGTGACCAGGCCGGCGCCGGAGAGCATCAGCCGGTCCGGGTCGATCCCGGCGGACAGCCCGCCGCCGACCTTCTGCAGCTCGGCGGCGATCTGCACGCTGGACATGCCCTCGGTGCCGGAGAGCAGGGTCTGGGCGAGCATCGCGCCCCGGGCGAGGTGGCTGCGGCCGAAGGGCATCCAGAGCCGCAGCTCGACCAGGGGCACCGCCGGCCGGCGTACGGCGATCACGGTCAGCCCGTTGCCCAGCGTGCGCTCGGCCTGCTTCGGCAGCTTGAGCCTGCGGTTCGGGCCGAGCGGCGGCAGCTCCCGCGGCCCGGCCTGTCCGGTTGCCGTCATCGGCCTTCCTCCGTTCGCGACTGCGGGGCTCGCAGACCCGGCTCACTCCTCGCGCTCATCGGGCGCCTCCGGCGATGACCTCGATGGACGCGCGGCGCTCGGGCCGCAGGGTGGCCGCGGCGGCCCGGACCTGCTCGTCGGTGACCTCGCCCACGAGCCGGGGCAGGTCGTTGAGCAGCCCCGGCTCGCCGCGCTGCTGCTCCAGCACGGCCATCCGCAGCGCCCGGCCGAGCACCGCGTCGGTGTCGCGCAGCAGGTGGGTCGCCATCCGGGCCTGGGTGCGGGCCAGCTCGCCCTCCGTCAGACCGTCGGTGGCCAGCCGGTCCAGCTCCTCGTCGATGGCGCGCAGCACCTTGTCCACGTCCCCGCCGGGCGGCAGGTGCGCCTGGAGCAGCAGCGCCGTCGGGTCCCGCACGTCGAACGGGTCGCCCATGAAGCCGAGGTAGCCGCCGAGGCTGGTCACCGCCCGGTCCCGCTGCACCAGCCGCTCCACCAGCCGGGAGGCGTCGCCGTCGGTGAGCACCTCGGCCAGCACGACGTACGGCAGGTAGCCGGCGAAGTCGGTGACCGGGTCGGGCACCCGCCAGGCGCCGGCCACCGCCGGCAGCGGGGCCAGCCTGTCGGTGTACGAGGTGCGCCGCTCCGCGGTCAGGTCGGGCTCGGCGAAGTCGGGCCGCTCCGGCGCGGGCCGGGCCGGCACGTCGCCGAAGTGCCGCTCGACCAGCGCGGTCGCCTCGGCGACGTCGATGTCGCCGCTGACGGCCAGCACCGCGTTGCCGCTGGCGTAGTAGCGGCGGAAGAAGTCGGCGGCGTCGGCGACGGTGGCCGATTCCAGGTCGACGAAGGAGCCGTAGCCGTCGTGCGCGTTCGGGAAGGTGTCGAACATGACCGGCGGCAGGGTCAGCCAGGGGAAGCCCCCGTACGGCCGGTTGAGCACGTTGACCCGGATCTCCTCCTTGACCACGTCGACCTGGTTGCGCAGGTTCTCCTCGGTCAGCCGCGGGCCACGCATCCGGTCGGCCTCCAGGAACAGCGCCCGCTCCAGGGCGTTGCTCGGCAGCGTCTCGAAGTAGTCGGTGTAGTCGAGGTGGGTCGAGCCGTTGAAGGTGCCGCCCGCCCCCTGCACGTGCCGGAAGTGGGCCAGCTTCTCCAGGTTCTCCGAGCCCTGGAACATCAGGTGCTCGAAGAGGTGGGCGAAGCCGGTGCGCCCCTCCGGTTCCGAGCGGATGCCGACGTCGTAGACCACCGCCACCCCGATCACCGGGGCGCTGCGGTCGGGGGTCAGGACCACCCGCAGGCCGTTGTCGAGGGTGAACCGCTCGACCGGGTACTTCGTCGCTGGAATTCTCGATCTCCGCGCCGCCACGGGATCGACCCTAGCGCGTCGGCACCCGCGCCATCGCCGACCTTCGGCCAGCCGCCGCGGCCGGCGTACCAACCGGCGCGCCCGCCGGTCCCGGCAGCCGGCGGCGACGCCGGGCCCGGCGGCCACGAAACCCATCCAACGGGTATAGATTGCCGCCTTTGCTGAGACGCCAGTCCCGTCATGTGGTTGACCCTTGACGCCAGCCCACCACCTGACCCACTCTTCCTACCAACTAAGTAGGAATACTGCGGATTGGATGGACGATGAGACGGCTCCCCATGCGTCGGTTGGTCTCCCTGGCCACCCTCGCCGTCGTCGGCGCGGCGACCCTGGGCACCGCCGCCGCCTGCGGCGACGACAGCGAGAGCGCGGGTGGCGGCTCCGGCCCGGTGACCCTGCGGCTCGGCTACTTTCCCAACATCACCCACGCGCCGGCGGTGGTCGGCGTGGAGAAGGGCATCTTCGCCGAGAAGCTCGGCACCGGCGTCACGCTGGAGACGAAGACCTTCAACGCCGGCCCCGCCGCGATCGAGGCGATCTTCTCCGGCGCGCTCGACGCCACGTACATCGGCCCGAACCCCACCGTGAACGCCTTCTCGAAGTCCAAGGGCGAGGCCGTCCGGGTCGTCTCCGGCGCGGCCTCCGGCGGCGTCGCGCTCGTGGTGAAGCCGGAGATCACGTCGGTCGAGCAACTGCGGGGCAAGAAGATCGCCACCCCGCAGCTCGGCAACACGCAGGACGTGGCGATCCGCCACTGGCTCAAGGAGAAGGGCCTCACGACGACCAAGGAGGGCGGCGGCGACGTCAAGATCGTCCCGCAGGAGAACGCCCAGACGGTGGAGACGTTCGGCAGCGGGGCGATCGACGGCGCCTGGGTGCCCGAGCCGTTCGTCTCCCGGCTGGTCAACGCCGGCGGGAAGGTGCTCGTCGACGAGCGCGACCTCTGGCCGGACGGCAAGTTCGTGATCACCAACCTGATCGTCAGCACCAAGTTCCTCAAGGCCCACCCCGACGTGGTGAAGAAGCTGGTCGAGGGGCAGGTGGCGGCGAACGAGTTCGTCAACGGCAAGCCCGACGAGGCGCAGCAGGCCGTCTCCGACCACATCGGCAAGATCAGCGGCAAGCCGCTGGACCTCAAGCTGATCAAGCAGGCCTGGCCGACGCTGGAGTTCACCAACGACCCCATCGCCTCCTCGCTGAAGACCGGGCTCGACCACGCCGTCGCGGTCGGGCTGACCCAGCCGGTCAGCCTCGACGGGCTCTACGACCTGACGCACCTCAACGAGGTGCTCAAGGGCCAGGGCAAGGCCGAGGTCGCGCAACCATGACGTCGACCACGACGGCGCCCCGCAGCGCGACCGGCCCGGTCGCGCTGCACGGCGTCACCAAGGTGTACGGGCGCGGGCCGAACGCCGTCCTCGCCCTGGACGGGGTCTCCCTCGACGTCGCGCCCGGCGAGTTCGTCTGCCTGGTCGGAGCCTCCGGCTGCGGCAAGAGCACGCTGCTCAACCTCGTGGCCGGCCTGGACCGGCCCAGCGGCGGGCGGATCGCCCTCGGCGAGGGGGTCGAGCCGGGGTTGATGTTCCAGGAGCCGGCCCTCTTCCCCTGGCTGACCGTCGAGGGCAACGTCGAGGTGCCGCTCAGGCTGCGCGGGCTGCCCCGGGCCGCGCGCCGGGAACGGGTCGCCGAGCTGCTGGGCACGGTGCACCTGGCCGACTTCGGCCGCAAGCGCCCCCACGAGCTCTCCGGCGGCATGCGCCAGCGGGTGGCGCTGGCCCGCACCCTCGCCCTGGACACGCCGGTGCTGCTGATGGACGAGCCGTTCGGCGCGCTGGACGCGATGACCCGCGACATCCTGCACGACGAGCTGGAACGGATCTGGGCCGAGCGGCGGCTCACCGTGCTCTTCGTGACGCACAACGTCCGCGAGGCGGCCCGGCTCGCCGACCGGATCATCCTGCTCTCCAGCCGACCCGGCCGGATCATCTGGTCCACCCCGGTCGACGTGCCCCGGCCGCGACGCATCGACTCCCCCGAGGTCGCCGCGGTCGCCGCCGAGGTCACCGACCGCCTGCGTACGGAGGTGGGCCGCCATGGCCGGTGACACCCTCGCCGCCGTCCCGCGTACCGACGCGGAGATCTCGGGGCTGGACGCCCTGGAACTGGCCGGCCGGGAGCAGAGCCGGCCGCGGGCCGCCCGGTTCTGGGCCGCGACCTGGCCGAAGCTGGCCGCGCTCAGCATCGCCGTCGGCGCGTGGCAGGTCGTGGTCTGGACCGGCTGGAAGCCCGAGTACGCGTTGCCCGGCCCGGCCGCCGTGGGGCAGGAACTGCTCCGGCAGGTCAGCGGCGTCCAGCTCTGGGACGGACTCGCCACGACGCTGCGCCGGGCGGCGGTCGGCTACGTGTTCTCGGTCGCCGTGGGCCTGCTGGTCGGCCTCGCGGTGGCCCGGTCGCGGATCCTGCGGGCGGCGATCGGCTCGATGATCACGGCACTGCAGACCATGCCCTCGATCGCCTGGTTCCCGCTGGCGATCCTGCTCTTCGAGCTGAGCGAGAAGGCGATCTTCTTCGTGGTGGTGCTCGGCGCCGCGCCGTCCATCGCCAACGGCGTGATCGCCGGTGTGGACTACGTGCCGCCGCTGCTGCTGCGCGCCGGCCGCAACCTCGGCGCCCGGGGGCTGAACCTGTACCGGTACGTCATCGCGCCCGCCGCGCTGCCGGCCATCGTGGCCGGCCTCAAGCAGGGCTGGGCGTTCTCCTGGCGCAGCCTGATGGCCGGCGAGCTGATCGTGGTCGGCATCTCGCAGACCTCGCTGGGCGCCCAGCTGACCTACTCCCGGGAGCTGTCGGACTCGCCCTGGCTGATCTCCACCATGATCGTGATCCTGGTCCTGGGCCTGGTGGTCGACGCCGCGTTCGGGGCGGCCGACAAGGCGATCCGGCGCCGCTGGGGCGTGCTGGACCAGGCCGGTCAGTGACGTGTACGTCTCCGCGCGCAGCGACTACGCGCTCCAGGCCATGCTCGCCGTCGCCGCCGCCGACCCGGTCGGCGGCGGCGGGCTGGTCAAGGCCGCGGCCCTGGCCGGCCGCCAGGACATCCCGCTGAGCTTCCTCCAGGGCATCCTGGTCGACCTGCGCCGGGCCGGCCTGCTGCACAGCCACCGCGGCACGGACGGCGGGTACACCCTCGCCCGCCCCGCGGCCGAGATCAGCGTCGGCGACGTGCTCCGCGCGGTGGGCGGATCGCTGACGACGGTCCGCGGGCTGCCGGCCGAACAGGCCGGCTACCGGGGCGCGGCGACCGGCCTCCGGGACGTCTGGCTGGCCGTGCACGGGGCGGTCGCCCTGGTGGTCGACCGGACCACCCTCGCCGACCTGCTGGGCACGCAGCACCCGGCGGTTGACACGCGGCAGACCCCCACCCGCTGACCGCCGGCTCCCGGCGGCGGCCCCGCCGCGGCGCTCGGACGGTGGCGGCTCAGCGGGCGGCGCTGGCGGCTCAGCGGGCGGCCCAGGGCGACGGCGCGGCCCAGGGCGACGGCGGTGGCTGACGGCGACGGCGGTGAGTCAGCCGGCGATGGTGGTCGGCCCCCCGGTCGGGCTGTGCAGCTCGACCGGGGCGGCCGGCGCGGCCCCGTCCGGGGTGGCGTGCCACGGCGTGAAGACCGCGACCATGGCGAGCAGCAGCCCGGCGAGCGCGACCGCGAGCACCAGCAGCAGTTCACGCACCGCGCCCGTGCCGACGTCGCTCGCCATGATCACCCCTCCCGCGCCGGGCGGTCCCGCCCGGGTCGTTCCCCCCGGCCCCCAGCTTCCACCACCACCGGCCACCGGAACAGTCACCGATCGGACGTAACGTCCGCTGATTCCCGACTCAGCCGGCGCCGGTCTGGAACGGGTGTTCGCGGACCGTCACGACCGGTCCGGTACGGGTGCCTGCCCACACCCGAGACCGACCGGGCCGGGCCGAGGGCGGGCGGGCGGGCGTCAGGAGGCGCGGGGCGTCCGGGGCCGCCGCGGCCGGCGGGGCCGCCCCGAGGCGCGGTGCGGAGACCGGCCACCCTCGCCGGCACGCCCGCCCTCGCCGGCCCGGCCACCCGAGCGTCCGGCGGCCGACGTGGCGGCGGCCTGCGGCGGGGGCGGCGCGATCGTCACCGGCACCCCGGACGGCTCACGGGCGCCGGTCACCCGGGCCAGTGCCTCGTCGCCGGGGCGTACCTGGACGGACTCGGGGCGGATGCCGGCAGTGCTCATCAGCCGGGACACGTCCCGGCGCTGCTCGGGCAGGACCAGGGTGACCACCGTGCCCGACTCCCCCGCCCGGGCGGTACGCCCACCGCGGTGCAGGTAGTCCTTCGCCTCGGTGGGCGGGTCCACGTTGACCACCAGGTCCAGCCCGTCGACGTGGATGCCCCGGGCCGCCACGTCGGTGGCGACCAGCGCGGTCACCTGCCCCGTGCGGAACTGCTCCAGGATCCGGGTGCGCTGCGGCTGCGACTTGCCGCCGTGCAGCGCGGCCGCGCGTACGCCCTTGGCCAACAGTTGGCGGGCGACCCGGTCGGCGCGGTGCTTGGTGCCCATGAACAGGATGGTGCGTCCCTCGCGGGCGGCGATCCAGGTCAGCGCGGCCGGCTTGTCCGCCGCGTCGACGTGCAGGACGTGGTGGGTCATCGCGGTCACGGTGGCGGTGCCCGGGTCGACCGAGTGCGAGACCGGGTCGGTGAGGAAGCGGCGGACCAGCTTGTCCACGCCGCCGTCCAGAGTGGCCGAGAAGAGCATCCGCTGCCCGTCCGGGGCGACCTGCTCCAGCAGCTTCGTCACCTGCGGCAGGAAGCCCATGTCGGCCATCTGGTCGGCCTCGTCGAGCACGGTGATCGCGACCTGGTCCAGCCGGGCGTCGCCGCGGTTGATGAGGTCGTGCAGCCGCCCGGGGGTGGCCACGACCAGTTCGGCGCCCGCGCGCAGGGCGTCCGCCTGGCGCTGCAGCGACAGGCCGCCGACGACGGTGGCGCAGCGCAGCCCGACGGCCCGGGCGTACGGGTCGAGTGCGGTGGTGACCTGCTGAGCCAGCTCCCGGGTCGGCACCAGCACCAGGGCCAGCGGCCGGCCCGGGCGGGCCCGGCGGCCGGCGGTGCGCGACAGCACGGGGAGCCCGAAGGCGAGGGTCTTGCCGGAGCCGGTACGGCCCCGGCCGAGCACGTCCCGGCCGGCGAGCGAGTCCGGCAGCGTCGCCGACTGGATCGGGAACGGCTCGGTGATGCCCTGGGCGGCCAGCTCGGCGAGCAGCGCCGGGGCCAGCCCGGTATGGGCGAACGACGGTACGACGGTGGTCATGCGGAAGCCTTCCTCGACGCGGCACGTGTCGAGGGAGGGCGCCAAAGGCGGCGCTGTCACCGGCGGACCAGGCCGCGGGTGACTCACAAGCACGAACCGAAAGGGGTACGGGCCGGCCCGCCGCCGCGTTCCGCCGCCTGCGTACGCAGGTGGACGGCGGGGCGGACCGGTCCCGTCACCACGCCCGGAGGGCGCGGTGGGTGTTACGCGAAGATCCGAAGATCAGAGCGGGCGGATGTTCTCCGCCTGCGGGCCCTTCTGGCCCTGGGTCACCTCGAACTCGACCCGCTGGTTCTCGTCCAGGCTCCGGTAGCCGGAGGTCTGGATGGCCGAGAAGTGGGCGAAGACGTCGGCGCCGCCGCCGTCCGGGGTGATGAAGCCGAAGCCCTTGTCAGCGTTGAACCACTTGACGGTGCCAATAGCCATTTTTGTCTCGTCTCCTTGACGGAACGTCGGGCCCGCACCTGTTGCGGGCCCGAAGAGGAGCGCGCCAGGCGGAACTGCCTGGCTCGCTTGTCGCTTCTGGTCGCCCCGCCCGGAGAACTCCGGACACAACAAAGAGCGCCTGGGGCCACAATCCTCCAGGCGCACACAGAGTCTCTGGGAACCATAACTGCAACCCGACCAACCTATCACGGATTCGCCGGATGACCATCGTCTGCCGGGTTTTCCGGCACCGAGGTGATCAGCGCGGTGAGCCCGTCGGCGTCGAGCAGGTCGGCCGGGCGCACGGTGACGTCGTCGCGCACGTAGTGGAACGCCGCGCCGACCCGCTCCACCGGCACCCCGGCCAGCTCCGCCCAGGCCAGCCGGTAGACCGCGAGCTGCACCGCGGCCACCTCGGCGGCGGGTCCGGCCGGCTGCCGGCCGGTCTTCCAGTCGACCACGTCGAACCGCCCGCCGGGGCGGGCGAAGACCGCGTCCATCCGGCCCCGCACCACCACCCCGGCGATCACCGTGGCGAACGGCACCTCCACCTCGACCGGCACCCGGTCGGCCCACTCGCTGGCCAGGAAGCGCTCCTGGAGTTCGGCGAGCGCCTCGTCAGGCGCGGCGTCGGCGTCGGCCGCGCCCGGCAGCTCGTCCAGGTCGAGCAGCCGATCGGCGCCGAACCGCTGCTCCAGCCACGTGTGGAAGGCGGTGCCCCGGCGGGCGTACGGGCTCGGCTCGGTGGGCACCGGACGGCGCAGCGCCCGGGCCAGCGCCGCCGGATCCCGGCGCAGCGCCACCAGCTGGGTCACCGAGAGGTGCCCGGGCAGCGCCACCTCGACCGCGCCGGCCTGCCGGGTCAGCTCGGCCCGCTCGGCGAGCAGCAGGTCGGCCTCCCGCCGCCACCGCGCGAGGTCCGGGTCGCCGGCCGGCGGCTCAGCTCCCGCCCCGGCGGCGTCGTCGCCGTCGGCCGGCCGTTCCGGGCCCGCCTCGTCACCGGGTTCCGGGCCGGCCGCGCCCCGCCCGCCGGCCGGCGGGCGGCCCGCCGCGTCGCCGTCGGCGAGGAAGCGGCGGACCAGAACGGCTGCCTCGGCCAGTGCCGGGCGGCGGGCGCCGAGCGGATCGGCCGGCCACTCGGCGCGGAGCACCACCTCGGTGGTCGGGTTGACCGCGTCGCCCGGCGGCTCCGGCGCCCACTCGTCGACCAGGTGCCCCGCGCGGCCGTCCAGGCAGGCGTCGTGCACCTCCCGCAGCAGCACCGACGGGCCGCGCGGCCGCTTGGTCCCCTCCCCCCACCAGTGGCCGGAGCAGAGCAGCAGCCGGCGGGGCCGGGTCACCGCCACGTACGCCAGCCGGCGCTCCTCCCGCTCGTCGTGCGCCCGCCAGGCGTCGGTGAAGTCCTCCAGCGCCCGGGCCACCCCGCGCTGGTCCTCGGTGCCGCCCAGGCCCAGCTCGGGCAGCCCGTCGGCGTCGCCGCGCAGCGGGAACGGCAGCACCCCGAGCCCGCCCAGCCAGTGGTCGGAGTTGCGCACCGGCCCCGGCCACACGCCCCGGCTCAGCCCGGCCACCGCGACCACGTCCCACTCCAGGCCCTTCGCGGCGTGCGCGGTGAGGATCTGCACCGCCCCCTCGACCACCTCCACCTCGCCCGGGCTGAGGCCGCGCTCCTCGTCCTCGGCGGCGGCGAGGTAGGCCAGGAAGCCCGACAGGGTGGCGCCCGGCGTCTCGCCGCCGAACCGGGCGGCGACGTCGCCGAGCGCGTCCAGGTGGCCCCGGGCCAGGCCGGCGTCCCCGGCGCCGTCCCGGCCGGCGCGTACGGCCACCTCCACGTCCAGGCCGATCGTGCGCTCGATGTCCGCGATCAGCTCCGGCAGGGACTGGTCCAGCCGGTAGCGCAGCAGCCCCAGCTCCCGGGCGTACGCGCGCAGCCGCGCGTAGCCCTCCGCCGAGTACGCCTGCGCCGGGCCGAGGTCGGCCAGCGCCTCGACCAGGGTCGCCTCGTCGAGCAGGTCGGGGGTGATCTCCGGGCTGCCGTCGTCGGCGAGCTTCCGCCGGGCGGCGGCGATGCCCTTCGCCCGCCGGTGCAGAGCCACCAGGTCACGCGGGCCGATCCGCCAGCGCGCCCCGGTCAGCAGCCGCAGCAGGGCCGCCCCGTCCGTCGGGTCCGCCAGCACCCGCAGCGTGCACACCACGTCCCGCACCTCGGGGGTGTCCAGCAGGCCGCCCAGGCCGACCACCTCGACGGGCAGCCCGCGCTCGCGCAGTGCCGACTCGATCGCGGGGATCTGACTGCGCAGCCGCACGAGCACGGCCGTCGTCGGCCGCAGCGGCACCGGGATGTGCTCGGGCAGCGCGCCGGGCATGGCAGCCGCCCCGCGCCAGGCGTGCAGCACGCTGTCGGCGATCCAGTCGGCCTCGTCGGCGTACGTCGGGAGCAGGGCGCAGTGGACGGTGCCGCCGGCGGCGCCGCGGGCGCTGCGGTGCGGCACCGGGTCCTTGACGCTCATCGCGGCGTGCAGCTCCGGCACCCGGGCGCCGGCGGCCCGCAGCGGGGTGGCCAGGGCGTTGGCGACGCCGAGGATCTCGGGGCGGTTGCGCCAGCTCGTGGTGAGGCCGAGCACCTCGGCCGGCGCGCCGTCGGCGCGGGCGAACTCCGTGGGGAAGCGGTCCAGGGTGCCGGCGCTCGCCCCCCGCCAGCCGTAGATCGACTGGCACGGGTCACCGACCGCGGTCACCGGGTGCCCGCCGCCGAACAGCGCGTTGAGCAGCACCACCTGGGCGTGGCTGGTGTCCTGGTACTCGTCCAGCAGCACCACCCGGAAGCGGTCCCGCTCGATCTCGCCGACCCCCGGGTGGTCCCGGGCCACCCGGGCCGCCCGGGCGAGCTGGTCGGCGAAGTCCATCGCCTCGAAGTCCTCCTTCCGCCGGGCGTACGCGCGCACCAGCGGGAGCAGCTTCAGCCGGGTCTGCTGGAGGGCCAGGGCCTTGCGCACGTCGGCGTAGACCCGGCCGGGGCGGGCCTGCACCTCGGCGAAGAACCGGCCCGTCCAGGCGGCCAGCTCGTCCGGGTCGACCAGGTGTTCGTCCAGCTCGCCGGCGAGCGCCAGCACGGCGTCGGTGACCGTGCTCGGCATCCGGTCCACCTCGGACATGTCGCCGTCGTAGTTGCGCACCAGCAGGTCGACGAGCTGCCAGCGGGACGCCTCGGTGAGCAGCCGGGTGGACGGCTCGTAGCCGGCCCGCAGCCCGTGCTCGGTGACGATCCGGCCCGCGTACGAGTGGTAGGTGGAGACGGTCGGCTCCCCCGCCAGCGGGTCGTCGAGCGGGTCCCGCCCCCGCCGCCCCAGCCGCCGCACCAACTGGTCGAGCCGCGTACGCACCCGGTGCGCCAGCTCGCCGGCGGCCTTGCGGGTGAAGGTGAGCCCGAGCACCTGCTCCGGCCGCACGTGCGAGTTGGCGACCAGCCAGACCACCCGGGCCGCCATCGTCTCGGTCTTGCCCGAGCCCGCGCCCGCGACCACCAGCAGGGGCTCCACGGGCGCGGCGATGATGGCCGCCTGCTCCCGGGTGGGCGCCGGCAGCCGCAGCAGCTTCGCCAGCTCCACCGGCGTGTACCGGGGGCCGGCGTCGGCGACCCGGGGCGCCGGTGTCGCCGTGCCGAACAGGGCGGGCTGGGTCACCGCTCCGCCTCAGTTCGCGACTGCGGGGCTCGCAAACTCACTCCTCACACTCACGGTGCCGTCCTGGTTCGCGGCCCCAGGGCTCGCAACCTCATTCTCAGGCTCACGGTTGGTCGGGGCGGCGGGCGGTCGGCGGCTCGACCACCTGGCGGCCCTGCCCGGACACGGGGCAGCTCGACCGCACCGGGCAGACCCGGCACTTCGAGTTGGCGACGGCGGCGAACGTGGCGGCGGCCATCGTATCGGCGGTGCGCCGCACCAGCGCGGTCGCCCAGCCGGCCTCCGGGCCCTCCCCGGCCGGTGGCTGGCTCTGCTCCTTCGCGTCCTTCGCCCCGGTGCCGAGCTGCACGAGCGCCGCCCCGCCGGACTCCTCGCCGAACTCGGCGAACGCTCCCGCCTCGACCGCCGCCTGGTACGCACCGAGCTGCGGGTGCTCGGCCAGGTCGTGCGCGGTGACCGCGGTGGACTTCCCGGTCTTCAGGTCGATCACGACCAGCCGGCCGTCGGCGTCGACCTCCAGCCGGTCCACCCGGCCGACCAGCTCGACGGGCCGGTGCGGGTCGTCGAGGCGCACCGCGAACTCGTGCTCGATCGCGAGCAGCCGGCGCGGGTTGGCCGCCAGCCAGCGCAGCAGCTTGTCGACCATCCCCTCGGCGCGGGCCCGCTCGGGCCCGACCATCCAGCGGGCGGCCAGCTCGATCGCGTCGAACCGGGCGGCGACGTAGTCCAGCAGGGCGCCCCGGTCGACGCTCGCGTCCTCGGCGAGCATCGCGGCGGCGTGCACGAGGTTGCCGACCCCCTGGGCGGCGCTGGCGGGGGCGCTGCCGCCGTGCCGCTCCAGCAGCCAGCGCAGGCTGCACCGCAGCGCGCTCTCCATGCCCGACGGGGTGACCCGGACCGGCTCCCCCTCGTCGACGAGCGGGCGGTCGTCGGAGAGCTGCCGCAGCCCCCACCAGTCGTCCGGGTGCGCGCCGGCCACCCCGGCGGCCGCGAGGCGGGCCAACTCGGCCGCCGCCGCCTGCCGCCGGGCGTAGGGCGCGTCCGGGTCGCTGACCGCCGTACGCAACTCCGCGACCAGCGCCGGCAGGGTGAGCGCGCGGGGCGGCCGGCTCACCGGCAGCGTCCTCGGCCGGTCCGGTTCCTCCTCGGCCGCCGTCACCGGGCCGTCGCCCGCCCCCGCCCCGGCTCCTGGCCGGTCCGGGCTCGACCCGCCCGACGTCGACCCGGCCCGCGCCGGCTCGGCCGAAGTCGGCGCCGCGGGGTCACCGGCCTGCGTCGGCCCGGACGGGTCCGGCCGGCCGGGCGGGGAGCCGTCGTCCGGCGCGGGCGGGTCGGTCGGGCCCAGCTCGTAGAGGAAACGGCTCGGCTGTTCCTCGTGGTCGTCGCCGCCGACAGCGGCGGAGGCGACCGCGCTGACCAGCAGTCGACGCCGGGCCCGGGTGACCGCCACGTGGAACAGCCGCCGCTCCTCGTCGAGCAGCGCCGAGGTCTGCCCGACCAGGGTGGCCACCGTGCCGGCGCCGACCGCCCGGCCGGCGAGCACGTCGACCAGCCGCTCGGAGCCGAGCAGGCTGCCGCGCAGCCGCAGGTCGGGCCAGACGCCCTCCTGCACCCCGGCGACCGCCACCAGGTCCCACTCCAGCCCCTTCGCGGCGTGCGCGGTGAGCAGCCGGACCGCCTCACCCCGGTCGGCGGTGGGGGCGATCGTGTCGGCCGGCAGGTCCTGGCCGAGGACGTGGTCGAGGAAGACCTCGGTGCGCGCGCCGGGCAGCCGGTCCGTGAACCGGGCCGCCGCGTCGAAGAGCACCATCACGGCATCGAGGTCCCGGTCGGCGGCCTCGGCGCGCCGGCGCCGGGCCACGTCCCCCTCGCCGGCCACCGTCTGACCCCGGCCGATCGCGGCGGACCACAGCTCGGCCAGCCCGCTGGCCCGCCAGACCGCCCACAGCACGTCCTCCGCGGTGGCGCCGGGCCGGGCGGCGGTCTCCCGGGCGACGGCCAGCAGGCCGGCCACCGTCTGCGCCGGCTCGGCCCAGCGCCGCTCGATACCGGCCAGCTCGGCCGGGTCGCGCAACGCCTCGACGATCAGCTCGCCCGAGGGCCGGCGGTCGCCGGCGGCCAGCGCCAGGGCCCGCAGCCCCTGCCGCAGCCGCCGCTCGGCCAGCGGATCGGCGCCGCCGAGCGGCGAGTGCAGCAGGGCGACGGCGGCCTCCTCGTCGAGCCGCTCGGGCTCCAGCGCGCAGCGCAACAGGAGCAGCAGCGGCGCGACCGCCGGTTGCAGGTGCAGCGGCAGGTCCTCGCCGTGCACCACGGTGGGCACCCCGGCGGCGTGCAGCGCGCGTTGCAGCGAGGGCAGCTGCCGCCCGGTGGAGCGCACCAGCACGGCCATCTCCGACCACGGCACGCCGCCGAGCAGGTGCGCCTCGCGCAGGGCGTGGGCCAGCCAGGCCGCCTCGCTGGTGGCCGAGCGGAAGGTGCGCACCTCCACCGAGCCCGGTGGCGCGGCGGGCAGCGGGTGCAGTCTGCGGTGCGCCGCCGGACCGCGCAGCCGCCGCGCCAGCCGGCCGGACGCGGCGAGCAGCCGGGGGCCGGCCCGGTAGGAGGTGGTCAGCACCACCTGCGCCGCGGGCGCCCCGGAGGCGGTGCGGAAGCGGTGCGGGAACGTGGTCACCACGGCGGGGTCCGCGCCGCGGAAGGCGTACGTGGACGAATCAGGGTCGGCGAACGCGACGAGGGACTTGCCGCCGCCGGCCACCGTCGCGAGCAGTTCCTGCTGGGCGGGATCGGTGTCGGCCAGCTCGTCGACGTAGACGTACGCCAGCCGGCGTCGCTCGGCCGCGAGCAGCTCGGGGTCGTCGAGCAGCATCCCGGTGGCGGCCCGGACCAGCTCGGCCGGGTCGTACGCGACGGAGCCGCGGTTGCTGACGTCGCGCAGGGCGAGCACGGCCACGTACTCCCGGAGGAAGCGCGCGGCGGCCGGCCAGTCGGCGCGGCCGAGCTTCTCGCCCAGCCGGGCCAGCTCGACGGGGCCGACCCCGCGCTCGGCGGCGCGCATCAGCAGGTCGCGCAGTTGTGCCGCGAAGGCCCGGGTGCGCAGCGCGGGGCGCAGGTCCTCCGGCCAGCCGACCGGGTCGTCGCCCGGTTCCTCACCGACCACGTCGAGCAGCTCGCGGATGATCAGATCCTGCTCGGGGCCGGTGAGCAGCCGGGGGGACGGCTCTCCCCGCTCGGCCGCGGCCCGGCGCAGCAGCCCGAAGGCGTACGCCGGGAAGGTGCGCACCAGCGGCTCGCGCAGCACGCGGTGCCCGCCCCCGGCGGCCCGGGCCTCGATCCGCTGGCGCAGCGCGGTGGCGCCCCGGCGGCCGAAGGTGAGCACCAGGATCCGCTCCGGGTCGACGCCCTCGGCCACCCGCGCGGCGACCGCCTCGACGAGGGTGCTGGTCTTGCCCGTGCCGGGGCCGCCGAGCACCAGCATCGGCCCGTCGGTGTGCGCGACGACCTCCGCCTGGCGCGGGTCGGTCAGCCGCGCCGTCCCCCGGTGCGCGGCACCGCCGGCCGGCCCACCTGGCCGCCCGTCCCCCCGGGCCGGCCCACCGGACCGGTGGCCTCCCGGGGCCGCCTCGGCGGGCCGGCGCACCAGCCGGTACGCCTGCATCCCCCCATCCCACCACGCCGGTACGACACCCCCACCTCGCCACCCCGCCCCGCGCGGCACGCAGGAGGGTGGGGGTGGCTCAGGTCAGGCGGAGTTCGAGGGCGTCCAGGGCGGCGGGGACCGTGTCGGTCACGGTGAGCAGGTCGAGCCCGGCGGGCTTGAGGAAGGTCTGGTCGGCCAGGGCGCGCAGCCAGTCGAGCATCGGGCGGTAGAAGCCGTCGGTGTCGACCAGCACCATCGGCTTGGCGTGCAGGGCGAGCGTCGCCGTCGTCCAGACCTCGAACAGCTCGTCGAGGGTACCGAGGCCGCCGGGCAGTGTGAGGAACGCGTCCGACTTGTCGATCATCAGAGTCTTGCGACTGGCCATCGAGTCGGTCACGAGCAGCTCGTCCGACGCCAGGTCGGCGACCTCCAGGTCGACCAGCGACTGCGGGATCACCCCGATCGTCCGCCCGCCGGCGGCCCGCGCGCCGTCCGCCAACGCGCCCATCATGCCGACGCACCCACCCCCGCTGACCAGCGTGTGCCCACGCCGGGCGATCTCCGCGCCCGTCTCGGCCGCGAGGTCGAGCCAGCGGCGGTCGAGCGTACGGGAGGAGGCGCAGAACACGCAGATCGCCGCCACGCCTCAGCGCTCCCCGCTCGCGTCGCCCGCCCGGCGCGGCCCGGCCGACGCGGCCCCGGCCGACGCATCGCCACCCGACGCACCGCCGCGCGACGTGGCGTCGCCGGGCACGTCGGCGCCGCCGGTCGACCCGCCGCCGGTCGCCGCCCCGGCCGTCGCGGCGGCCTGCTGCTCGGCGGCGGCGACGGCCACGGCCTCCTCGCGGACCGCCTCCTGCTCGGCGGAGAGCGAGGCCTCGGCCTCCACGATGTGCCGGACCGCCGCGTCGACGTCGTCGGTCACGCAGATCAGTTCCAGGTCGATCGACCCGATCTTGCCGTCGGCGGCCATGGTGTCGCGCAACCAGTCGAGCAGGCCACGCCAGTAGTCGGCGCCCATCAGCACCACCGGGAACCGGGTGACCTTGCCCGTCTGCACCAGGGTGAGCGCCTCGAAGAGCTCGTCCATGGTGCCGAACCCGCCGGGCAGCACGACGAACGCCTGCGCGTACTTGACGAACATCGTCTTGCGGGCGAAGAAGTAGCGGAAGTCGATCGCCAGGTCGACCCAGTCGTTGAGGCCCTGCTCGAAGGGAAGCTCGATGCCGAGCCCGACGGATAGCCCGCCCGCCTCGCTGGCACCCCGGTTGGCCGCCTCCATCACGCCCGGCCCGCCGCCGGTGATCACCGCGTAGCCTGCCCGGGCCAGGGCCCCGCCCAGCGCCTCGGCCAGCCGGCACTCCGGGCTCTCCGGCCGGCTGCGGGCGGAGCCGAAGACGCTCACCGCCGGGGGCAGGTCGGCGAGGGTGTCGAAGCCCTCCACGAACTCGGAGAGGATGCGCAGGGCCCGCCAGGCGTCCTTGGTCTTCCAGTCGCCGCGCCCCCGCGAGTCGAGCAGGCGCTGGTCGGCGGTGCTGCTCGGGATCGCCTGCCGACGCAGTGTCACGGCCCCCCGGTGCCGTTCCCGTCCCGGCTCGCGGCCGGCCTCCCGCCCGTTGCTCTGACCCATGGGAGCAACCGTAGTGGAGCGACACCCGCCGGGTGCGCGGGGCGACGAGCCCGGAAATTAGTTCCGGATCATGGGCAACTAATTCGGTCGCCCGTACGTCTTACTATTCACATACCGGGTATGCCCCGGCGCGCGCCTTCGGGGGAGGAGCCAGCGTGATCAGCAACAGCGAGATGATCCGGATCCGGCGACAGATGCAGCGCCGGATCCGCGACGTGGTGGCCGAGCGCCGCCGCGCCCGCCTGATGGAGCCGTCCGCCGCCGACCAGGGCGGTCCGGCCGACGCCCGGCCCACCGCCGACGCGTCCGCCACCGTCTGACCGCACCAGCACCGTCCGACCGCACCGACGACCCGCGACCGGGAGGTTCGCGTCACCGGGCACCGCCCGGCCGACGCGGGCCTCCCGGTCGCACATGGGGCGACCACCGGGGGCGGGCGGCCGGCAGGCGCCGGGACGACCGCCCAGGAGGCCGTCAGGCGGGGGCGAGCCAGCGGTGCAGCGTGGCGGCGCCGTCCCGGATCTTGCTGATCTCGACGTGCTCGTCCGGGTGGTGGGCCAGGTTCGGGTCGCCGGGGCCGAAGTTCAGGGCCGGGATGCCCATCGCCGCGAACCGGGCCACGTCCGTCCAGCCCAGCTTGCCGATCGGGGCGGCACCGACCGCCGCGAGGAACTCCCGGGCCGGAGCCGCCTCCAGCCCGGGCGGGGCACCGGCGGCCGAGTCGGTGACCCGCACGTCGAAGCCGGCGAAGACCTCCCGCACGTGCGCCTCGGCCTCGGCCGGCGTACGGTCCGGCGCGAACCGGTAGTTGACCTCGACTTCGCACCGGTCCGGCACCACGTTGCCGGCCACGCCGCCGTTGATGCGGACCGCGTTCATCCCCTCCCGGTAGTCGCAGCCGTCGATGGTGACGCGCCGCGCCTCGTACCGGGTCAGCCGGTCGAGCACCTCGCCCGCCGCGTGGATCGCGTTCACCCCGTGCCACGAGCGGGCCGAGTGGGCGCGTACGCCGGTGGTGGTGACGATCACCCGCATGGTGCCCTGGCAGCCCGCCTCGACGATCCCGTACGTCGGCTCCAGCAGCACCGCGAAGTCCGCCTCCAGCCACTCCGGGTGCGCCTCGGCGACGAGGAAGAGGCCGTTGTACTTCGACTCGATCTCCTCGGCCTCGTAGAAGAAGTACGTCACGTCGTAGCGCGGGTCCGGCAGGGTCACCGCCAGGTGCAGCGCGTACGCCACCCCGGACTTCATGTCGGAGGTGCCGCAGCCGTACATCAGGTCGCCGCGCATGCTCGACGGGAAGTTGTTGTTCAGCGGCACCGTGTCCAGGTGGCCGGCGAGCACGATCCGCTGGTCCCGACCCAGGTCGGTCCGCGCCATCACCGTGTTGCCGTGCCGGTAGGTGGTCAGGTGCGGCACGCCCCGCAGCACCTCCTCCACGCAGTCGGCGATGGCCTTCTCGTCGAGGGACACGGACTCTATGTCGACCAGCGCACGGGTCAGGGCCACCGGATCGGCCAGGACCTCGGGGGTCAGCGGGTTCTCCATGGTTCGCACGGTACCGTCAGGTCGGGTGAGCGCGAGGAGCGAGCGTTCCCCGGGCGACCGGCGTGGGACGCGGCCGCGCGGGGGCGCGAGGGGAACCGGCGACCCGCAGCCACGAACGAGAGGTGAATCAGTGACGTCCGAATCCGCCTGGGGCATCGGCCTGGCCACCGTGACCGCTGACGACCAGGTGCTCGACACCTGGTACCCGACCGGCAAGCTGGGGCTCGGCGAGCTGCCGCTGGTCGCCGGCGAGGACGAGGCGGACGTGCTGGACCTGCCGCCGGGGGCGGTCGGCGACCGGGCGCTGCCCGGGCTGCGTACCGTCCAGGTGGTCACCGTGATCGGCTCGCTGGACGACCCGATCAAGGACGCCGCCGACGCGTACCTGCGGCTGCACCTGCTCTCGCACCGCCTGGTGCGTCCCAACGAGCTGAACCTCGACGGCATCTTCGGCAAGCTGGCGAACGTCGCGTGGACCTCCGCCGGGCCGTGCCCGCCGGAGCGGGTGGACGAGCTGCGGGTCATCGAGCGGGCGGCCGGCCGCCACCTGGCCGTCCACGGGGTGGACAAGTTCCCCCGGATGACCGACTACGTGGTGCCCTCCGGTGTCCGGATCGCGGACGCCGACCGGGTGCGGCTCGGCGCGCACCTCGCCGCCGGCACCACGGTCATGCACGAGGGTTTCGTCAACTTCAACGCCGGCACGCTCGGCACCTCGATGGTCGAGGGGCGGATCGTGCAGGGCGTGCTGGTCGGCGACGGCTCCGACATCGGCGGCGGCGCCTCCATCATGGGCACCCTCTCCGGCGGCGGCACCGAGAAGGTGCGCATCGGCGAGCGGAGCCTGATCGGCGCGAACGCCGGTGTCGGGATCTCCCTCGGCGACGACTGCGTGGTCGAGGCCGGGTGCTACATCACCGCCGCGTCGAAGATCACGCTGCCGGACGGCCGGGTGGTCAAGGCCCGCGAGCTCTCCGGCGTGGACGGCCTGCTGTTCTGGCGCAACTCGGTCACCGGGGCGCTGGAGGCGAAGCAGCGCACCGGCCGGGGCATCGAACTGAACGCCGCCCTGCACGCCAACGACTGACGGCCGCCCCTCCGGGCCCGCGGTCGGCCGCGGACCCGGAGGGGGTACGCCTCACCGCAGGCGGTACGCCTGGATGACGCGCTGGGTGACCGTGTTGCCGGCGGTGTCCCGGGCGGTGGCCCGCAGCGAGACGTGTCCGGCGCCGGCCGGGTGCTCGACGGTGGCCGTCCAGCCGTCCCCGCCGGGCCGTACCCGGGCCCGCTGCCACGTCTTCCCGCCGTCGTAGGAGACGTCGACGGTCAACGCGGCCACCCGGGCCGACGGTGCGCCAGGCTGCCGCTGCACCAGCACCGGGATGGCGAAGGTGCGCCCGGCCGGCGCCGCGTGGTCCTGGTCGAGCCGGGGCGCGAAGCGGATCGCCGACACCGGCAGCGCGGCCGGGTCGTCCCCGGCGACGTGCCGGGACCGGAACGTCCACGTCGCCGCGACCTCGGTGGCGAGGTCGGTGAAGCTCCGCTTCGACAGCACCTCCAGCCGGTAGTCCGCCGCGCCGGGCGGCACCTCGAACCGGCCGTACGCCGGTTCCGGGGTCTCCCCGACCAGCACCCCGTCGCGGTAGAGGGCGGTGCGGGCGGTGTCGGCTACGGAGCCGCCCGGGTGCCCCTCGGCGTCACTGTGCAACGGCACGCCGACCTCGATGCGGTCGCCCCGGCGGGTGATCCCGGCCCCCGGGAGGGACGGCCCGTACGGCGCGCCGTTCCAGCTCTCCCGGTGGTGCCGGCCGGCCCGCAGGCTCCGCTCCTCGGAGACGAGCACCGCCTTGACGTCGGTCCAGCCCTCCTCGGTCGGCACCCCGAAGTTCAGCTCCGAGGACCAGCGCACGCCCCGCGTGTTGTAGTGCTCGACCCGCTGCCCCGGCGCCGCGGTGGGCAGGATGACCGCCCAGCCGCCGACGTCGGGCTCCAGGTGCGGGAAGACCACCCGCTCGGTCACCAGCCCGGAAGGTGCGGCCCGGAACCGGTGGGTGACGGTGGCCAGGTCCTTCGCCCGGTAGTCCCGGACGAAGCCGGTCGGCATCCGGCCGGGCGTCGCCTCGCTGAGGGCGTAGAGGTAGGGGCTGCTGGCGGCCTCCCGGTCGGCCCACTGGCTGCTGATCGTGGCGACGAAACGCTCCCCCGACACCGACCGGCCGAGACCGGCGCTGAAGAGACCGTCGAAGTCGAAGGCCAGCAGGCCGAAGCCGTAGCTGCCCTCGTCGACGAGGAAGTTCGCGCCGGTGTCGACCAGCACCGTGGTGGCCGAACCCTGCGGGACGCTCATCCGGATCGGCCTGCCCTGCCGGGCGTCCACGGTGACCCGGGTGTCCCCGGCGACCACCAGCTCCGGCTGGACGATCTGCGTGACCCCGGCGAACTGCTCGCCGTCCACCTCGAACACGAGGCTGTTCAGTCCGTACCGGCCCTTCGGCAGCCGCAGCTCGGCGGTGCCGTCCGGGTCGTACAGGTCGTACGTGGCGAATTCGTCCAGCGAGACCAGCGTGGTGCCGTGCTCGCCGACGGCCGCGCCGTCCCGGCCCAGGTGGCGGACCGTCACGTTGTAGCTCTCCACCTCCCGGTGCACGGCCAGCGGGGTGACCGCCACCGTGTCGCCGGAGCGGGCGACGACCCGGCCGGTGTAGTGGCCGTCCGGCCCGGCGACCCGGGTGTCGGCGGTGACGGTGGCGCTCGCCGTGCCGCCGGCCGGCACGCTGACCCGGTCGGCGCCGAGGGTGAACATGCCGGCGGGGGCCGGCTCGCCGTCCGGGCGGGTCACCTCGACGGCCAGGTCCAGGGTGACCGCGGCCGGGCCGTCGTTGCGCCAGGTCACCGTGCGGGTGATCGGGGCGTCGTCGTGGTGGGGCCAGAGCGCCCGGCCGAAGGAGACGCTGGCCGGGTCGCTGGTCACCGTCTGACCGATCGCGCGGGCCACGTCGACCCGCCCGGCGCCCTGCTCGTACGCGGTCAGCTCCGGGTGGGGCTGCGCCGAGGCCATCAGGGTGGCCTTGAGCCGGCCGGCAGTCCAGTCGGTGTGCTGCTGGGCGAGCAGCGCCACCGCGCCGGTGACGTGCGGCGCGGCCATGGACGTGCCGGACAGGGCCACGTACCCGTCCCCGGCCGGCTCGCCGATCACCCCGTCCCGGCTGCGGGCCGCGACGATCCCCACGCCGGGGGCGGTGATGTCCGGCTTGAGCGCGTCGTCGCCGACCCGGGGGCCGCGGCTGGAGAAGCCGGCGAGGGTGTCGTCCCGGTCGACGGCACCCACGGAGAGGGCGGCGTCGGCGGTGCCGGGGGAACTGACCGGGGCGAAGGTGCCGTCGTTGCCGGCGCTGATCACGAAGAGGGCGCCGGTCTGCGCGGTGAGCGCGTTGACGGCCTCCTCCAGCGGGTCGACCTCCGGCGTGTCGAAGCCGCCGAGGCTCAGGTTGACCACGTCGGCCCGCTGCTCGACCGCGGCCCACTGCATGCCGGCGAGGATCGCCGACTCGGGGCAGCCGTACGTCTCGCAGACCTTGCCGTCGAGCAGCGTCGCGTCGGGGGCCACGCCCCGGTGCCGGCCACCGGAGGCGGCGCCGCTGCCGGCGATGATCGAGGCGACGTGGGTGCCGTGCCCGACCACGTCGCCGGCCACGGCCTCCTCGGTGAAGTTGCGCGCCTGCGCCACCCGGCCGGCCAGGTCCGGGTGCGTGGCGTCCAGCCCGGTGTCCAGCACCGCCACCCGCACGCCCCGGCCGGTGAGACCGGCCTGGTGGGCGGCCGGCGCGCCGATCTGCGGCACGCTGCGGTCGAGGGTGATCCGCCGCCGGCCGTCGAGCCAGATCCGGTCGACACCCCCCGCCGCGCCGACCCGCGCCCCGGCGGCGGTGACCGCCGCCCACACCTCGCCGGCCCGGTCCTTGGCCGCCGTCGCGGCGACCCCGCGGACGGCGGACAACTCGCGGGTGACGGTCACCCCGGCCGGCGCCGCCGCACGCCGGGCGGCGCCCGACCCGCTGGTGAACAGCACCGGCAGGTCGTCGCGGCGGGCGTCGTCGTAGCCGGCCTCGATCAGCCCGGTGACGTCGAACAGCCGCCGGTCGACCCGCCCCGCCTGGATCGGCGCCACCGCGTCCTGCGGCACGACACTGAGCCGGCCCTGCTCGCGGCGGGTCAGGAAGCGGATCTTCTCGCGCCCCGGCCCGGGACGCACGCTCGCCCCGGCGCCGGTCACGGTGACCCGGTCCCCGGTGATCAGGGTGACGGTGGTGGGACGACTGCCCGGCTGCGGCGCCGGGGCGACGGCACCCCGGCCGGCGGTCGGGTCAGGACGGACGGCAGGGCCGGCGGGCGCCTGGGCCACGGCCAGCCCCGGGGTGCCGAGCACCAGACCGAGCACGAGACCGAGACCGGCCAGTTTTCTTCTTCGCTGCAACGGATCCTCCTCGTCGGGCGTTACTACCTGTGGAGAGACGCGCATTGACAGTCATCATGTTTACATACCGGGTATGCAGAATAAAGACGCGATGATGACGGAGCAGCCAACGGAGACACCGCCTTCCGGGATGATCGACCGGTGACCTCCATGAAGGAACGCATGCTCGCCGGCGAGCCGTACATCGCCAACGAGCCGGAGATCGTCGCCGACCTGGACCGCGCCGCGCGACTGATGGAACGCTTCAACACCAGTCCCGTGGCCGACCCCGAGGGCCGGCTCGCGGCCCTGCGCGAACTGCTCGGCGAGGTGGGCGAGGAGACCTGGGTACGACCGCCCTTCTACTGCGACTACGGCTGGCAGATCCGGATCGGGCCGCGCAGCTTCGTCAACTTCAACGCGGTCTTCCTCGACGTCGCCCCGATCATCATCGGCGCCGACGTCCAGATCGGACCGAACGTGCAGCTGCTCACCCCCACCCACCCCGTCGAGCCCGGGCCGCGCCGTGACAAGTGGGAGGCGGCCAAGCCGATCACCATCGGCGACAACGTCTGGCTCGGCGGCGGCGCGATCGTGCTCGCCGGCGTCACCGTCGGGGAGAACACCGTCGTCGGCGCGGGTGCCGTCGTGACGAAGGACCTGCCGGCCAACGTCGTCGCGCTGGGTAATCCGGCTCGCGTCGTACGCCAGCTCGACTGACCCCCGATCAAGCCCACCACCTGCACAAACGTCCATCCGCGACTGGCGCGGACGACCCCGCCCACGGCACTGTGGGTGGTGACGTCGTCACCAGGAGGCGGGGATGATCGGTCGGGTGCTCGAACTGCGCGTGCACGGGGTCTCCAACACGCCCCCGGGCCAGATCCTCGGCCTGCGGCCCGCGCCGGGGGCCGACCCGCCCCCACCCTGGCGCGTCGCGGGCGACCCGGTCACCGGCTTCTACCGCTCCCCCGCCGCCGGGCCGGACGACCCCGTCGTCGTCGAGGCGTACAGCTGGGGGCAGCTGACCTCCGGCGGGCGGACCGCGCGTGACGTGGAGCGGGCGCTGTGGACGCTGCTGCTGCCCTTCACCCTGGCCAACGTCGCGCTGCACGCCCGGCCGGGCATCCCGGCGGACCCGGACGACGAACGCCCGGCCGGCCGGCCGGGGGTCACCGCCTGGTTGATCCGGCTGTTCTGCCTGAGCCTCACCGGCACGCTCGCGCTCACCTTCACCGGCGTCGGGGTCGACCTCGTGGGCTGGCAGTGCGTCGACGAGGACTGCCTGCGCCGGATCCCCGGCCCCTGGGAGTTCCTCGGGCAGGGCTGGTGGAGCGAGGGCGCGCGGCCCCTCGCCGTCGGCCTGCTCGCACCGCTCGGCGTGCTGGCCCTGCTCGGCCTGGTGAGCTGGCGGACCTACCAGTACGAGGCGCAGATGCCCGCCGAGCCGGTCCCCCTCGCCGGCGCCCGGCCGCCCGACGGAACCCCGACGGAGGAGCCCGCGCGGCCCGCGCCGGAGCCACCGCCGCCCGAGCCGCCATCCGGCCCGCTGGGCAACCCGCTCCAGCACCCCACCTTCTGGGCCGGGGAGGGGCAACTGCGCCGTGCGGCCGTGCTGCACCTCTGCACCGGCGCCGTCGTGGCCGCCGCCGTACCACTCGGTGCGGTCCTCACGATGGACCCGCCCCGCGGCGCCCGGGCCGCCGTCGCCTGGCCCACCGTGGCCGCGCTCGCCGCCGCGGTGCTGATCGCGGTCGTGGCGCTCGCGCGGCCCTGGCTGACCCGGCGCGCCGGCCACGCCCCGCTCGGCCGCTGGAGCGTGGCGGTCATCGTGCTCACCGGCGCCGGGCTGGCGGGCACCCTGCTGATCCTGCTGCTGCCCGACGGGCCCGCGGGCACCCCGCTGGCCGACCTGCGCCGGGTGCCCGGCTGCGGCCGGCAGCCCGCCGCGCCGCCGTGCCCGGCCGACCGGTCGCTGCCCGGCGTCGACCGCGTCGTCGCCTGGTTCGGCACCGGGCAACTGCTGCTGCTGATCGCGATCGGGTCGGTGAGCCGGTCGGGGCGGCGGGCGCTCGCCGCGCCGGCGGCGGCCGCCCTGCTGCTCGCCCTCGGCGTCGCCTGGATCGCGGGCCGGCTGCCCGGGATCCCGCCCGCGCCCCCGCCGTTGGAGGTATGGATGCTCGCCGTCGGGGTCGTCGCGCTCGCCGCGACCGGCCTGCTGCTGCCGCGCGTGCCGACGCCGGCCGAGCGGCAGCCGCTGGAGCCCCACACCGACCTGGCCTGGGGCGGCCGGGCCCCGGCGCTCATCGCCGGCTTCGGCTGGGTGCTCTGCGTCTCCTACTGCGCCGGCCTGCTCTACTGGGTCACCGGCCGGCTCGGCGGCGGCGCGACGGCCGACGCGGTCTCCCCCGTGGCGCCCCCGGTCCCGGTGACCTGGGCCGGGCTCGCGTTCGCCGTCGCCCTGCTCACGCTCGTCGCCACGGCCGCCCGGGCCGGCCTGCTCTTCCTCCGCCTGCGCCGCCACGAGTACGCGGAGCTGGTGCCCGCCGGTCACCGGCTCTCCGGCCACGACCTGCGGCGCTGCCGGCAGGTGAGCGCCTGGCGGGCGCTGCACCGGCTGGTCGGCGAGCACGCGGTGCGGCTGGTCGGTCGCTACGCCGCCGCAGCCGGGGTGCTGGTCACCCTCGGCTACGCCGCCGCGCTCTCCGGCGTCCAGCCCCACCCCACGGCGGCGACCGGCGGCGCCGCCGTGGTCGAGTGGATCTCCGGCGTGGGCGACCGGCTGCTCGGCTGGCTGCCTGTGCTCGTCGGCGCCGTGGGTCTGCTGGTCTACCGGAACGACCTCGTCCGCCGCTCGGTCGGCGTGCTCTGGGACGTCGGCACCTTCTGGCCCCGGGCCGCGCACCCGCTCGCCCCGCCCAGCTACGCCGAGCGGGCCGTGCCCGAGTTGCGGACCCGCGCGGCGGGGCTGCTGGCGCTGGACGAGCACGACCCCCGGGCCGTGGACGGGATCATCCTCTCCGGGCACAGCCAGGGCACGGTGATCTGCGCCGCGGTGATCCTCCAGCTCCCCGCCCGGGCGCGCCGGCGGATCTGGTACTTCTCCTACGGCTGCCAGCTCACCCGGCTCTACGGGCGGGTCTTCCCGGCGTACTTCGGGCCCGACCGGCTGCCGGTGCTGGCCGACGCGCTGACGCCCCCCGGTGGGCGCGCCCGCTGGACCAACTTCTGGCGGGCCACCGACCCCCTCGGCTGGCAGGTGACGGCGGGGGAACGCGACGTCGCCGTACGCGACCCGGAGGCGCTGCACCCCAGCGACGGGGAGGTGGCCGACCCGCCGATCCGCAACCACAGCGGCTATCCGGAGGCGGCCGAGTTCCAGCGGGAACGCTCGCGGGTGGCCTCGCTGCTGCGGCGGGGCGTGCCGGCGCCCCGGCGCGGCACCGGCTGACCCCGACCGGCGGCGGTGGGCAGGGCGCGGGTCAGGCCGGCGGCGGCTCGTCGAGCCGGACGACCAGGTCGGCGGCGTGCGCGGTGCCCGCCACCAGGGCGGCGTTGGCCTCGTCGCTGCCCGTCGCCCACGCCCGGGCCTGCTCCGCCGACCGCCCGTACGCCTGGTGCCGGGCGGTCAGCCGGCGCAGCCGCAGCTCGGCGTCCAGGTCGAGGAACCACGCCTCGTGCAGCAACGACCGCACCTCGTCCCAGGGCGGCGTGCCCAGCAGCAGGTAGTTGCCCTCGGTGACCACCAGCCGCACCGACGGCGGCACCTCGATCGCCCCGGCCACCGGCTCCTCCAGGTCCCGCCGGAACGCCGGCGCGTAGACGGCGGTCGGCTCCAGCCGGCGCAGCCGCCGCAGCATCGAGACGTAGCCGTTGGCGTCGAACGTGTCGACGGCGCCCTTGCGCTCGGCCCGGCCCAACCGGTGCAGCTCGGCCTGGGCCAGGTGGAAGCCGTCCATCGGCACCAGCCGGGCGGCGGGGCCGACCGCCTCGACGATCCGCTCCGCCAGCGTGGACTTGCCCGCGCCGGGCGCCCCCACGATGCCGAGCAGCTGACGCGGGCCGGCGTCGGCGAGGGCGCGCGCCCGCGCGACCAACTCGTCGACCCCGACGACCCGGGCGGTCGTCATCAGCCGAGAACCGGCTCGCTGATCGCGAACCGCGCCTGCACCGCCGCCTGCGCGGTCTGCGGCTGCGGGTCCAGCTCCAGCTCCGGCGGCCCGCCCTCGGCGCCGCCCGTCCCGTACGCCATCCGGCTCATCATGGGCCGCTCCGCCGCGCCCGCGTCGGCCAGCTCGATCAGGGCGGTCACCCGGGCGCCGAGCGCCTCCGCGTACTCGCGGGCGCGCAACAGCGCGTCGGCGATCGCGGCGTGCCGGGCCTCCCGGTGGGCCGGGCTGTCCGGCCGCAGCGACCACCACGGCCCGGCCACCTCGACCTGGTCCTGGTCGGCCAGGCGCAGCATCAGGTCGCCGAGCGCGGTGAAGTCGCTGACCGTCACGGTGGTCGCCACGCTGCCGTGGTACGCGACCACCCGCTCGCCGGAGCGCCGGGTCTCCGGCCGGACCCGCAGCTCGCCGGTCTCCCGCCGGTCGATCGCGGGGCCGTAGCCGTCGAGCAGCACCCGGACGGCGGCGGCCCGCTCGGCCAGCCGGGTCAGGGTGGCCTCCCGGTCCCGGTCGCGGGCCGTGGCGGTCACCGTGAACCGGGCGATCTCGGGAGGGACCTCCCGGTACGCCTCGCCGCGCACCGCCACCACCGGCCCGTCCACCATGCCCTCACCCTAACCGCGCTCCAGTCCGCCCGCCCGCCCCGCGCGGGAAGCGACGCGGGCGACCACCGGCCGACGTGCCGTGGCGCGCCGAGGCGTCCTCGGCACCGGTTTGCAGGCGCAGGGGACGCTGCGGGAGGCCCGGTCAGGCGGGGCCGGCGGGTTCCGGGAGGTGGCCGGTGTAGGCGACGGTGCCGGGGCCGACGCGGCAGCCGGTGAGGTGCCCGCCCGCCTCGCCCAGCGCCAGCAGGTACGCGATCTCGTCGGCGTGGTCCCCGCTCGTCGGGAACTCCCGCCGGGACGCGTGCAGGTCCCGGTCGAGCAGGGCCGTCCGCAGGTCGCGGGCCTGCCGGTAGCCCTCGACAAGCGCGTCCAGGTCGTCGCGGACCAATGCCGCCGACAACTCGTCCAGGAAGGCGCGCACCCGGTCGAGCTGCCGGACCACCTGCTCGCGGTTGTGAAACAACATGTCCGCGGTCCGCTTCGCGGGAGTACCGGCGATCCGGGTGCCGTCCCGGAAGCTGCCCGCGGCGAGCCCGAGCACGGCGTCCCGGACGTCCGACCGGGCCACCGCCCCGGCGAGGCTGCCGGCCAGCAGGTGGGGGACGTGGGACGACAGGGCCACCACCGCGTCGTGCACGGACGGGGACATCGGCACCACCCGGGCCGCGAAGACGTCCACGACGAGGCCGGCCAGGAGCCGGAACGCGTCGATGCCCTCCGGCGCCGGGCAGAGCACCCAGGCCGCTCCCTCGAAAAGCGCCGGCACGGCGGCGGTCAGCCCGAACCGCTCCGTGCCGGCCATCGGGTGCCCGGGGACGAACCGGCCGGTCAGGCCGCGCTCGACGGCGAAGGCCGCCAACCCGCCCTTGGTGCTGCCCACGTCGGTGACCACGCAGCCCTCGGGCGTGTGGGCGGCGACGGTGACCAGGGCGTCCGGCAGGGTCGGCAGTGGCCCGCAGAGGAACACCAGGTCACGGTCCCGCACCGCCTCGACCAGTTCGTCGGGGAAGGCGATCCCCCGCCGGCGTCCCTCCGCCCGGGTGGCCTCGTCGGGATCCCAGCCGGCGACGTCCACGCCCGCCTCGTGCAGCCGCACCAGGATCGACCCGCCGATCAGGCCGGTGCCCACCACGGCGGCCCGCAACGGCCCGCCGGGTCTCTCACGCATCAGGCACCTCGGCGTTTCGGTCGGTACATGTCGAGGACGCCCCGACTCGCTTCGGCGCCGAGGATATCGCTTTTCCAGTACCCCTTCATCTCCCGCTCGCCGAGCGGCGTGAGGGTCAGCATGCCGCTGCGCGGGGCGTAGTCCTCGTGCGCGTCACCGATCTTGTAGATGAGTTCGAGCTGGCCCTTGTCGTACGTGACGCCGACGGACGAGACGGTGGCGAAGCAGCGGGCGACGAACCCGGGCTCGCGGCGGACCGCCGCCATGGCGTCCTGCTCGGTCCGGTAGAGCTGGACGGAGTAGGTCAGCTCACCGCCGCGCAGGCCGATGTGGGCCACCCCCCAGGTGCCCGACGACGACTCGTAGACCCACCGGCCCAGCACCGGGTGAGCCCAGATCAGCAGGAACAGCCGCTGCACCACGCCACCGATGAGGGCCAGGCTGAGCGCGGACACCAGCACGGCCAGTATCTTGGCCCCGCTGTCGCGCAGCTCGGCCTGCCGGAGCACGGCGACGTTCAGCACGCCGAAGATCACGGCGGCCGTCGCCAGGGACGCCTGCCGCACGCCGTCGATGTTCCGGTCCCGCAGCAGCGGGTGCAGGTAGCGCACCTCAGCCCGCCCTCGCGCCGGACCGGGACGCCCCGGCCTCGCTGGCCGGCCGACCGCTCCCGGCCACCCGCGCACCGCCGTCCATCACCACGCCCCCCGACCTCGACCTCTCCGGGCGCGCGCACGACCGCGACGTGACGCAAGATCACATGCGAGGCCCGCGGCAGACTACCGCCCGGAGGGCACCCCGGGCGACCCCGTCGAGCCCATCGCTCCCGGCGGGCGCCGCGGTCGTACGGCGGGCGCTTCGGGGGGCGCCGCAGTCGCGCGGGGTCAGCCGCGCAGCCGGCCGGCGACCGCCGCCACGTGCGCGTCGGACTCGGTCAGCGCCACCCGGACGTGCTGCCGGCCGCCCGGGCCGTAGAGGGCGCCGGCGGCGGCCAGGATGCCCCGGCGGGCCAGCCAGTCGACCGTCTCCCAGCAGTCCTCGCCCCGGGTCAGCCAGAGGTAGAGGCCCGCCTCGGAGTGCTCGACCGTGAAGCCGGCCCCGGTGAACGCGGCGTGCAGGATCTCCCGCCGGGCCCGGTAGCGCTCCCGCTGCTCGTCGGCGTGCCGCTCGTCGCCCAGCGCGGCCACCATCGCGGCCTGCACGGGCGCGGGCACGATCATGCCGGCGTGCTTGCGGACCTTGAGCAGCTCCGCCACGAGCGCCGGGTCGCCGGCGACGAACCCGGCCCGGTAGCCGGCCAGGTTGGACCGCTTGGAGAGCGAGTGCACCGCCAGCACGCCGTCGTACGACCCGCCGCAGACCTCGGGCGAGAGCACCGAGACCGGCTCGGTGGACCAGCCCAGGGGCAGGTAGCACTCGTCGCTGGCGACCACCGCGCCGCGCTCCCGGGCCCAGTCGACCACCTTGCGCAGGTGGGCCGCCGGCAGCACCCGCCCGGTCGGGTTGCCCGGCGAGTTGACCCAGACCAGGCGCACCCGGGGGGTCGGGCCGACCGCGGTCAGCGAGTCGGCGCGCACGACGGTGGCGCCGGCGAGCCGGGCCCCGTCCTCGTACGTCGGGTAGGCGACCGACGGCACCACGACGACGTCACCGGGGCCCACCCCGAGCAGGGTGGGCAGCCAGGCGACGAGTTCCTTGGAGCCGATCGTCGGCAGCACGCCGAGGCCGTCGACGCCCGCTCCGCAGGCCCGCGCTACCCAGGCGGCGATCGCCTCGCGCAGCGCCGGCGTGCCGGCGGTCAGCGGGTACCCCGGGGCGTCGGACGCCTCGGCGAGCGCCCGCCGGATCACCTCGGGCACCGGGTCGACCGGCGTGCCCATGGAGAGGTTGATCAGGCCCTCCGGGTGCGCCGCGGCCAGTGCGGCCGCGGCGTCCAGGGTGTCCCAGGTGAACTCGGGCAGCCGCGACGAGACCGGCGCGGGGCGGTTCAGTGGCCCTCGCCGCGCGGCGGCTGCGCGGCGACGAAGGACGCGTCCTTCTCCACCTTGCCGATCTTCGAGGCGCCACCGGGCGAGCCCAGGTCCTCGAAGAACTCGTAGTTGGCGCCGGTGTAGTCCTTCCACTGCTCCGGGACGTCGTCCTCGTAGAAGATCGCCTCGACCGGGCAGACGGGCTCACAGGCACCACAGTCGACGCACTCGTCGGGGTGGATGTAGAGCATCCTGTTGCCCTCGTAAATGCAGTCGACCGGGCACTCCTCGATGCATGCCTTGTCGAGCACATCCACGCACGGCTCGGCGATGATGTAGGTCACCGGTCTTCTCCTCCGCAAGACACGCCGCGATCACCCGCGACGGTAAGAGCCTAGTATCTCGCCGGGGAGGGGGTCGATCGTGCTCCGACAGCAGGATGTGGGACACCGGATCGTGGTTCGCCGGATTGTGGGGATTCGCGAAGGCCGGCCCCTCTTCTCGGACGCCCTCGGCGAGCTGGTCGAGCTGAGCGAGACTCATCTCACTCTCGCCACCACGCAGGGCCGGCTCCGGGTCCCGGTGGCCGAGGTGCACCGGGCCAAGCGGGTGCCGCCGACCCGCCGGCCCACCGCCGCGGCCGTGATCGAGTTGGAGCTGGCCGCCGACGAGGCGTGGCCCGCCGCCGTCCGGGGTCGGCTCGGGGACTGGCTGCTGCGCGCCGCCGACGGCTGGACCGGCCGGGCCAACTCGGCGCTGCCGGTGGGCGACCCGGACCGGCCGCTGCCCGCCGCGCTCGACGCGGTGGAGCGCTGGTACGCCGTCCTCGGCCAACCGGCGCTGGTCAACACCCCGCTGCCGCTCGCCGCCCCGGTCGGCGCCGAACTGGACGCGCGGGGCTGGGGCAGCGGCCCGCCCGTGCTGGTGCAGACCGTGCCGCTGGCGGGGCTGCCGCCAGCAGCCGCCGGGTCACCGCCGGTCGAGCTGGCTGCCACGCCGTCGGACGACTGGCTCGCCGTCGTCGCGGGCAGCAAGGGCGGCCTGCCGGACGCCGCCCGGCACGTGCTCACCGCCGTGGGCCAGGTCCGCTTCGCCCACGTGTACGCCGACGGCGCGCTGGTCGCCGTCGGCCGCGGCACGGTCACCGGGTCGGGGCGCTGGCTCGGGCTCAGCGTGATCGAGGTGCGGCCCGAGGCGAGGCGGCAGGGCCTGGCGGGCCGGGTCATCCGCGCGCTCGCGGACTGGGGCGCCGCGACCGGCGCCTCGCGCGCCTTCCTCCAGGTCGAGCAGCGCAACACCCCGGCGGTGGCCCTCTACCGGACCCTGGGCTTCACCACCCACCACACCTACCTCACCCGCACCGCCCCGCACTGACCGCACCGCCCTCCGCCGCGTGCCGGAGTCGCGCCCGCCCTCGGGCCCCGCCCTCTGGGCGGGTGCCGTGCCCCATCTGTGCGGGCAGCTCGACAGGGCCGGACAGGGCATGGTGTCGCCACGAGCGCCCAGGCCGGTCCCGGCGCGGCCGGCGCGCGCCCGTGGACCGGCGGCCGCGTGCGGGTCAGCGACGGACGACCTTGCGGGGCTTGGTGGCCTTCAGCTCGGCGTACCGCTTGAGGGACTGCGAGCGGTGGTCGAGGCCGAGCGCCGTGAGCAGCAGGTAGCCGAGCAGCACCCCGACGCCGGTGGCCGCGAGGTAGAGCCAGATCTGGGCGAAGAACGTGCCCGCGCCCCCGCCGAACGGGTTCTCCCCGACCAGCAGCGGCCCGACCAGCACCGTCAGCAGCAGCGCGACGCCGACCGCGGCGGCCATGTCGGACCCCCAGGCGGCGACCGGCCGACGTTTGCCCCAGAGGAAGGCGACCACGGCCAGCACCAGCCCGATCACCGCGAACATCCCGAGCGACACCCGGTCGGCGGCGGTGGTGTCGTCGCCGTCGAAGCCGAACCGGATGACCAGCCGGGCGACCACGTTGACCCCGAACAGCGCGACCGCGAGTATCCCGATCGCGCGCCACCGCTCCCTCATCGCACGCCTCCCGCCGTACCGCCCGCCTCCGCGGCGGGCTTCCTGGCAGGAATGTCTACCACCGGAACCTGGGTGTCGTCAGTCCCCCGGACGGACGGGCGGCGGCGGCGCCAGGACCTGCCGGAAGCCCATCACCGCGAAGGTCATCGCGCCGGCCACGATCATCGCCAGGCCGACCCAGTTGTCGCCGGCGACGAGCAGGTCCCCCTCGGTGGTGCGGACCGCCGCGACCGCCATCAGGACGAACCAGGGCAGCGCGGGCAGCGCCACCGCCCAGCGACGGCCGACCGCCTCGTGGGCGAACCAGCTCAGCGCGATGTTGGCGGCGACGGCGAGGACCACCGAGACGCCGATCAGCTGCCCGCCGACCCGGAGCGTGGCGAGCAGCAGCTCCAGCACCGCGGTCAGCACCCCGCCGAGGACGGCGACCAGCCCACCGGCCACCCGCAGGGCCAGGTCGAGCAGCAGCCGGGACCGGCCGGGCGGCGGTGGCGGGGCGCTCTCCTCGGGGACGACCGGCATCGGCGCGGTGGGCAGCGTCACCGGAGGCCGGCCGCCCCGACCGGGGACCGGTCCGGGCCGTCGGCGACGTCGAGCCCGGCGAAGAGGTCGTCCTCCCAGCCGTACGGCCCGCTGCCCGGGCCCTTCTCGCCCACCGCGAGGGTGTAGTACTCCACGCCCATGAACTCGCTGCCGAAGTTGCCGGCGATCGAGTAGAGCCAGGAGGTGTCGGGGATCTGGGTGGCGTGCGCGCGCATCGCCGCCTCCTTGGCCGCATGCTGGTCGGTGGCGTCGATCCGCGCCGCGATCTGCGCGTCCGGCGTGCAGAACGGCAGCTCGGTGGCCTGGTCGATGCCGGCGAAGGGGTTGTCCGACGAGCCGCCGAAGTGCTCCATCCCGGCTTCCAGGACGCTCTGCGGCATGGCCGTCCAGTAGACCTTGGCCGGGGCGATGCCCTCGGCGCGGGCCAGCTCGACGGCGCGCATCGTCACCCGGTGCGCCTGGATGTGGTCGGGGTGCCCGTAGAAGCCGTTGCCGTCGTAGGTGACCACGACCTGCGGGCGTACCTCCCGCATGATCTCCACCAGGTGGCCGGCGGCCTCGTCGAGGTCGGCCTGCCAGAAGGCCCGGGGGTGCTCGTTGGTGGCGAGCCCCATCATGCCGGAGTCGCGGTAGCGGCCGGCGCCACCGAGGAAGCGGTGGTCGGTGACGCCGAGCGCGGCGCACGCGGCGTTCAGCTCGGCGATCCGCCAGCCGCCGAGCTGGTCCGCCTCGGCGGCGGCGAGTTGGGCCAGCGCCGGCACGTGGATCTCGCCCTCCTCGCCGAGCGTGCAGGTCACCAGGGTGACGTGGGCACCGGCGGCGGCGTAGTGCGCCATCGTCGAGCCGGTGCCGATGGACTCGTCGTCGGGGTGCGCGTGGACCAGCAGGAGGCGGCGGTCGGGCAGCGTCGTCACGGTGGTCACTCTATCCGGCGGTTCTCCTCCGCCGGCCGTGACGCGTCCACGCAGGTCGGCCACATCACCCCCGGCGCCGATCTACGATCTGGCCTGTGGACTTTCCGGAGCTGGCCGCCCGCACCCGCCGGTTCAGCCGCGGAGCGCCGCGCGCGGTCGCCGTGGCCGACGACGGCTCCCGGGTGGTCTTCCTGCGCTCGGCCGGCCCGGAGGACCCGGCCGACGCGCTCTGGCTGCTGGACGTGGCGACCGGCGAGGAGCGGCTGGTCGCCGACCCGGCGGCGCTGCTCGGGGCGGACGCGGACGTCGACGCGCTCAGCCCCGGCGAGCGCGCGCTGCGCGAGCGGCTGCGGCTGAGCGCCTCCGGCATCGGCTCGTACGCGCTGGACGCCGCCGGCCGGGTGGCGGTCTTCGCGCTGGCCGGGCGGCTGTTCCGGGCCGACCTGGTGCACGGCGACGTGGTCGAGGTGGCCACCGTCGGCCCGGTGCTCGACCCCCGGCCCGACCCGACCGGGCAGCGCCTGGCGTACGTGACCGACGCCGCCGAGGGGGTCCGCCGGGGTCAGCTGCGGGTGGTCGAACACGACGGCACGGACAGCCTGCTCGCCGGCGAGGACTCCGGGGTGACCTGGGGGTTGGCCGAGCACATCGCGGCGGAGGAGTTCGACCGGTTCCGCGGCTATTGGTGGGCGCCCGACGGGCGCTCCGTGCTGGCCGCCCGGGTGGACGACTCCCGGCTGGACCGCTGGCACCTGCACGACCCGGCCGACCCGGCGAGCCCGCCGACCACGGTCGCGTACCCCCGGGCGGGCGGCCCGAACGCCGAGGTCAGCCTGCACCTGCTCGACCTCGACGACGGCTGGGTCGACGTGCACTGGGACCGGGAGACCTACCCGTACCTGACCGCGGTGCACTGGGCCGACGGCGGGCCGCTGATCACCGTGCTGCGCCGTTCCCAGCAGCACGGCCTGGTGCTCGCGGTCGACCCGCGTACCGGCGAGACGCAGGTGCACGCCGAACTGGCCGACCCGCGCTGGGTGGAGCCGATCCCCGGCACCCCGGCGCACCTGCCGGACGGCCGGGTGCTGGTCGGCGGGGAACTGGCCCACGACGGGTACGACGCCCGTTGCCTCTTCGCCGACGGGACCCTGCTCACCCCGCCGTCGCTCTACGTGCGACGGGTGGTGGGGCGGCTGCCCGGCGGCACCGGCCCGGCCGACCTGCTGGTGGAGGCGAGCGACGGGGAGCCGAGCGAGCGGCACCTGTTCCGGGTGCGCACCACGATCGGCGGCGGCGTCGACGCCCGCCGGATCACCACCGACCCGGGCTGGCACACCGCCGCCGTCGGCGGGGACGTGCTGGTGGTGGGCAGCGCCTCGCTCGACCACCCGGGCACCCGGTGGACGGTGTGGCAGGGCGAGCGCGAGGTGGCCGTGCTGCGTTCGCTCGCCGCGACCCCGCCGTACTCGCCGCTGCCGCTGCTGGAGCGGGTCACCGACCGGCGGCTGCCGACGGCGGTGCTCTACCCGGACAACTACGTCACCGGGCGGCGGCTGCCGGTGCTGCTGGACGTCTACGGCGGCCCGGGGCACCAGGAGGTGCTCGCCGCCCGCTCGGCCTGGCTGGAGCGCCAGTGGTGGGCCGACGCCGGCTTCGCGGTGGTCACCGTCGACAACCGCGGCACCCCGGGCGTGGCCCCCTCCTTCGAGAAGGCGATCCACCGGCGGGTGGCCGACGTCGTGCTGCTCGACCAGGTGGACGCGCTCACCGCGTTGGCCGGCAAGCACCCCGACCTCGATCTCGGCCGGGTGGCCGTGCGCGGCTGGTCGTTCGGCGGCTGGCTGGCGGGGCTGGCGGTGCTGCGGCACCCGGAGCTGTTCCGGTGTGGCATCGTCGGGGCGCCGGTCACCGACTGGGCGCTGTACGACACCGCGTACACGGAGCGCTACCTGGGCCTGCCGGAGGACGGCACGGACGTCTACGCGCACCACTCGCTGGTGGAGCTGGCCGGCGAGCCGGTGGCCGATCCGGAGTCGGCCCGGCCGCTGCTGCTGGTGCACGGCCTGGTCGACGACAACGTGGTGGCCGCGCACACCCTGCGCCTGTCGGCGGCGCTGCTGGCGACCGGCCGGCCGCACTCGGTGCTCCCGCTGACCGGGGCCACCCACATGGCCGCCGGCGGCACGGCGGAACGCCTGCTCAGGCTGGAGCTGGACTTCGTCCGCCAACACCTCTGACGGCCGCCCCACCCGGCCGGGACGGCCGGACCGGTGCCGGCGGGCCAGCGGCGTGGCAGGCGGCGCCGAACGCGCGGAGGCCCCGGTCGACGACGCTGTCGACCGGGGCCCGTCCGTGGGGTTGGTGCCTGAGGGTTACTGCTTGACGTACGCGTTCACGAAGGCCGGGTAGCCGAAGACGCTGGAGACGAAGACCCCACCGGCCTTGGAGCCGTGCACCAGGTAGGCCACGTCGACGAAGAGCGGCACGACCGGGGCGTGCTCCTTCATGATCCGCTCGTCGAGCTTGGCCCACTCCGGGCCCTGCTCACCCGGCGGCAGGGCCAGGATCCGGTCGAACTCGGCGTTGATCGCCGGGTCGTTGAAGAACGCGCTGTTGCTGTTGCCCTCGGGCTTGATGGTACGGCCGTCGTAGAGCACCGGCAGGATCGAGGCGCCGCTCGGCCAGTCCGCCGCCCAGTTACCGATGTACAGGTCCCAGGGGTTGTCCTTCTTCTTGACCTCGTCGAGCTTCGAGTCGTCCGGGATGTTCCGGACGGTGATCTTGAAGCCGGCCCGCTCCAGGTTGCCCTTGAGCTGGGTGGCGATCTGCTGCTCGCTCGTGTTGTCCGCGACGCCGAGGACCAGCTCCGGCGTCTGGCCGCCGAGCAGTTCCTTGGCCTTGTCGACGTTGCCGTTGGCGCCGGCCGGGTAGGCGTCGTACGCCTTGAAGCCGATCGTGGACGGCGGCATCAGCGTGGTCATCGGCGAGGCCACGGTCTGCCCGCCGACCGACTTGATCAGGCCCTCGCGGTCGATGGCGTAGTTCAGCGCCTGGCGGACCTTCAGGTCCTTGACCCGCTGGTTGTTGATGACGAGCTGGTTGGAGCTCGGCGTCGGGGAGAGGATGGTCCGCTCCTTGAGCGCCGGGTCGTTGGCGACCTTGGCGACCAGCGAGGCGGGCACGTAGTTGAAGGCGACGGCGCTCTGGTCGGCGCCGTTGTCAGCGATCACCCGGTTGTTCGCGGCGTCGGCCGTCGCGCCGAAGCTCCAGACGAACTGGTCCGGGTACTGGTGCCGCACCGGGTCGGTGTTCGGGTCCCAGTGCGGGTTGCGGTCCAGGGTGATCTGCACGCCGACCTGGTTCTTGGCGATCTTGTAGGGACCGGACGAGAACGGCTGGTGGTCCAGGTTGACGCCGGTGTCCTTGTCGGCCGGCAGCGGCGCGGTGGTCGGCAGCGAGACCGCGAACGGCAGGTCACAGCGGGGCTTGGCGAACTCGAAGCGCAGGGTCTTCGCGTCCGGGGTGCTCAGGCCCGGGGGCAACGAGGTCTTGTTCTTCTTGAAGTCCCACTTGGTGTCGAACTGCGGGCTGTCGGCCAGCCACTCCTGGATGTAGGTGGGGCCGCCCGACAGGTCCGGGTCGAAGGATCGGGCGATGCCGTACGCGATCTCCTTGGAGGTGATCGGGCGGCCGTCCTCGAACTTGACCCCGTCCTTGATCTTGAATTCCCAGACCTTGCAGTCGTTGTTGACGTTGGTGCCCGGCGTCTCGGCCAGGTCGCCGACGAGAACCAGGCCGCCCTTGCCGTCGTCCTTCCACGTGGTCAGGTAACGGGAGAACAGCGGCGACGTCATCAGGCCGGCGAACGAGTACGTCCGCTGCGGGTCCAGGTGGGAGATGGGGGTCTCCCGGATGATGGTGAAGGTGCCGCCCTTCTGGGCGCCCGGCACCTCGGCCGCCGGACCCATGGAGTCCTTCGGGTCGGTCGCGATGACCCCGGTCTGCTGCCGGTTGGTGTCCACCGTGGTGCCCTCGCCCGTGTTCTCCGAGCACGCACCCAATGCCACAACCAGTGCGATCGCGCCGCCTGCGGCGGCCGCCACGCGTGGTCGCATCTCCTACCTCCTCCACCCAGGTGCCGCCGGGCGTGAACGCCGACGTCCCGAGGATCGTAAAGAAGAAAACCTACGAGTTGTGTAACAGTTGTCGATAAATTTCACCGCCGTCCGACCGGCGGACGCCCGGGGCGGGCGCGCCGGCCGGGACGGGCGGGTCACCCGAGCCGTACGCGGGGGTCGATGGCGGCGTAGAGCAGGTCGACCAGCACGTTGGCGAGCACCACGAAGACCGCCGAGATGAGCACGGTCGCCATGATGGTGGGCAGGTCGCCGGCGCGCACCGCCTCGACGGCGGTCCGCCCCAGCCCCTGGATGCCGAAGGTGGTCTCGGTGATCACCGTGCCGCCCAGCGCAGCCCCGACGTCCAGGCCGGCGATGGTGACCACCGGAGTGATCGCGGCGCGCAGCGCGTGCCGCCCGTACACCTTCGGTTTCGCCAGGCCCTTCGCCCGCGCGGTGCGCACGAAGTCCTCGGAGAGCGTCTCCAGCATCTGCGCCCTCGACAGCCGGGCGTAGATGGCGGAGAAGAGGAAGGCCAGCGCGACCCAGGAGAGCACCAGGCCGCTGGCCCACTTCAGGGGATTGTCGAAGATCGACGTGTAGCTCGGCACGGGCAGCAGGCGCAGGTTGTAGACGAAGACCAGCAGCAGCACCGCGCCGACGAAGTAGAGCTGGAGCGAGGCGCCGGTCAGCGAGAAGCCGATCGCGGCCCGGTCGAGCCAGGTGCCGCGGCGCAGCGCCGAGACCATGCCGAGGCCGACGCCGAGCAGCAGCCAGAGGATCGCCGCCGGGATCACGATGCTCAGCGTCACCGGCAGCACCCGGGCGATGGTGTCCAGCACCGCCTCGTTGTTGACGTACGACCAGCCCAGGCAGGGCGCGTCGCACCGGCCGCCCTGGGCGCTGCCCAGGTCCCGCCCGGTGAAGATGCCCTTCATGTAGCCGGCGTACTGGGTGATCAGCGGGTCACGCAGGCCCAACTCCTCACGGACCCGCTCCAGCCGCTCGGGGTTGCAGTTCTTCGGGCACATGCCGCTGACGGGGTCGCGGGGCAGCGCGAAGAACATCAGGAAGGTCAGCACGCTCACCGCGAACAGGGTGAGCACCGCGGAGAAGATCCGCTTGATCAGAAAGCGCGCCATCGGATGCCCCCTACCGGGACGACTTCGGGTCGAGCGCGTCGCGCAGCGCGTCGCCGAAGAGGTTGAACGCGAACACGAGCGCGAAGATCGTGATGCCGGGGAAGAAGACGAACGCCGGGTCGGTCTGGAGGTAGTCCAGGCTCTGGTAGATCATCCGACCGAAGCTCGGCGTCTCCTCGGTCAGCCCGACGCCGATGAACGACAGTGCGGCCTCGCTGGTGATGAACTGCGGCACCGCCAACGAGAACGACACCAGGATCGGCGCCCAGATGTTCGGCAGCAGTTGCCGGAAGAGCATGTGCGCCAACCCGGCGCCGCTGGCCTTGGCGGCCTCCACGAACTCCCGCTCGCGCAGCGCGATCACCTGGCCGCGGACCAGCCGGGCGGTGCCGGTCCAGCCGAAGATCGCGAAGACGGCGATCAGCACCCCGACCCCGAAGGCGGGCGAGACCGCGTCCCGCTCGCCGTAGAAGCGCAGCGTCAGGGTCGGGGTCAGGGCCAGCGCGATGATCAGGAACGGCATGGCCAGGGTCAGGTCGGTGATCCAGTTGATCACCGCGTCGAGCCAGCCGCCGAGGTAGCCGGCGAGCGCGCCGAGCGCGATGCCGATGGCCGCCGTGATCACCGCCGCCGCGAAGGCGATCAGCAGTGAGGTACGCAGGCCGTACACCAGCCGGATGAAGATGTCCCGACCGAGGTTGGGCTCCAGCCCGAAGAAGTGGTCCCCCGACACGCCACCGGCGTAGCCCAGCGGCATGCCGAAGCCGTCCAGCTTGGCCTGGAACTGGTCGCGCGGGCTGATCCCGTAGAACGCCTCGATCAGCGGCGCGGCGAGCGCCACCAGCACGAAGAAGACCAGCATCCCCCCGCTGACCATCGCCGTCCGGTCGCGGCGCAGCCGGAGCATGGCGAGTTGGCCGGGCGATCGGCCGACGAAGCCCTTCTCCTTCGGCGCGTCGGCGCCGCCACCCGAGTCGATCTCGGCCAGCGCCACGCCCTCCACCGGGGACATGCTCATCTCGACACCTCCTCGACGCCCGCACCCGTGCCCGCCGGCTCGCCGCCCGCGTCCGCCGGCTCGCCGCCCGCGCCGTCCGCCGGCTCGGCGGCCGACGTCGCCGGGGCGGCCTCGACGGGCCCCCGCTCCGGGAAGTGGCAGGCCGCGGCCTGGCCCCCGCCGTCGCGGGACACCAGCGCCGGCTCCTCGGTGGCGCAGATGTCCTGCGCCTTCCAGCAACGGGTGCGGAACCGGCAGCCCGACGGCGGGTTGAGCGGGGTGGGCACGTCGCCGGCCAGCCGGATCCGGCCGGCCGGGCCGAGCTTGGTGACGTCCGGGATCGCCGAGAGCAGCGCCCGGGTGTACGGGTGCTGCGGGCGCTCGTAGATGTCGTCCCGGTCGCCGATCTCGACGATCTTGCCGAGGTACATGACGGCGACCCGCTGGCAGAAGTGCCGCACCACGGCCAGGTCGTGCGCGATGAAGACGAACGCCAGGCCCAGGTCGCGCTGCAGGTCGCGGAGCAGGTTGACCACCTGCGCCTGGATCGACACGTCCAGGGCGGAGACCGGCTCGTCGGCGACGATCAGCTTCGGCCGCAGCGCCAGGGCGCGGGCGATGCCGATGCGCTGACGCTGGCCGCCGGAGAACTCGTGCGGGTACCGGTTGTAGTGCTCCGGGTTCAGCCCGACCAGCTCCAGCAGCTCCTGCACCCGGGCCTTGATCCCGCCCGGCGGGTCGATCCCGTTGACCTGCAACGGCATCGCGACGATCCGGCCGACGGTGTGCCGGGGGTTCAGCGAGGCGTACGGGTCCTGGAAGATGATCTGAAGGTCCTGCCGCAGCGGGCGCAGCTCACGCCGGCCGGCGTTGGTGATGTCCCGCCCGGCGAACTCGATGCTCCCCGCGCTGGGCTCCAGCAGGCGGACCAGCATCCGGCCGGTCGTCGTCTTGCCGCAGCCGGACTCCCCCACCAGACCGAGCGTCTCGCCCGGGCGCACGTCGAAGTCCAGCCCGTCCACGGCCCGCACCAGGCCCGTGCTCCGCAGCCCGCTGCGCACCGGGAAGTGCTTGGCCAGCCCGCGCACCCGCAGCAGCGGCTCGACCGTCTCGACACTCATCGGGTCCCACCTTCGTTCGCGACTGCGGGACTCCGCTCCGCTGCATTCCTCGCGCTCACCGAGCCACCCCCACGTGGGCGATGTCCTCCGCGTACAACCGGGTCCGGTCGTCGGCGGAGAGGTGGCAGGCCACCAGGTGGCCGGGCGCGCCCGCCGGGCGCAGCTCCGGGACCTCGGTGCGCGAGCGGTCGCCGTTGCGGCCGGCGTACCGGCAGCGCGGGTGGAAGGCGCAGCCGGGCGGCAGGTTGATCAGGCTGGGCGGGTTGCCCTTGATCGGCACCAGGTCCGCGTCCGCGTCGCCGTGCAGCGAGGGCACGCTGGAGAGCAGGCCCCAGGTGTACGGGTGCTGCGGCCGCCGGAGCACCTGCTCGACGCTGCCGTGCTCGACGGCCCGCCCGCCGTACATGACCAGCACCTCGTCGGCGACCTGGCTGACCACGCCCAGGTCGTGCGTGATCATGATGATCGCGGAGTGGAACTCGGCCTGGAGGTCGGCCAGCAGGTCGAGGATCTGCGCCTGCACGGTCACGTCCAGGGCGGTCGTCGGCTCGTCGGCGATCAGCAGGTCCGGGTCGTTGACCAGCGCCATGGCGATCATCGCCCGCTGCCGCATGCCGCCGGAGAACTCGTGCGGGTACTGGTCGAAGCGGCGGGCCGGCTGCGGGATGCCGACCCGGCCCAGCATGTCCACCGCGCGCTGGCGGGCCTCGCGCTTGCCGGCCTTCGGGTGGTGCACCCGGTACGCCTCGGCGATCTGCCTGCCCACCGTGAAGTACGGATGCAGCGCGGACAGCGGGTCCTGGAAGATCATCGCCATGTCCCGGCCGCGCAGCCGGCGTACCTCCTCCTCCGGCAGGCCGACCAGTTGGCGCCCGCCGACGGAGATCTCCCCCGTGATGGTGGTCCGCTTGGCGTTGTGCAGGCCGAGGATGGCCAGCGAGGTGACGCTCTTGCCCGAGCCCGACTCACCGACGATGCCGAGCGTGCGCCCCCGCTCCACCGCGAACGACACCCCGTCGACCGCGCGCACCACGCCGTCCTCGGTGTCGAAACGGACCCGCAGGTCGCTCACCCGCAGGTACGGGTCCTGGCCGGAGCGCTGCTCCGGCACGCTGGGGCGGCCCGGTTCCCCGGACGACGCCGACTCCGGACTGCCCACGACCGCCTCCCTCAGTGACGAAGAGAACCTACAGGAAATCACTGAGGGTGAAAATAAGCTACATAACCGAGGGCTGTCAGCGGGCCACAGCGTAACGACTCTGCAACGGGCTCCGACACCCCCACCAGCACATCCACCGCCACAACTGGGACATCCGACGCACCTCAGGTGCGACCATGGCTGCGTCAGTCACGGGAGGATCCCGTCGATGAGGTGGAGATGACCATGACCGCAGCGGTGTTCGGCCACGACGGCCCATGGACCGAAGAGGAGTACCTCGCCCTCGGCGAGACGCAGGACCGCGTCGAACTCTTCGACTGGAGCCTTCACGTGACCCCAGGAGCCACCCCTCTTCACCAGAACATCTCCGGCGAGTTGCGCGCCGTGCTCCGGGCACCGGTCCGGGCAGCCGGCCTACGCGTGCTGGAAGCGGTGAACGTCCGGCTCCGGCCGGGACGCATCCCGATACCCGACCTTGTGATCACCAACGACGTCGATCTCCGCGTGCTCGTCATCGACGCCCGCGATGTGCGGCTGGTGTGCGAGATCATCTCACCGAGCAACGCCGCGACCGACAAGGTGCTCAAGATGCACTACTACGCGGCGGCCGGCATCGAGTGGTACCTCCTCGTGGAGCAGGAGAACCTGACCATGCACCTGTACCAGCGGCAGGGCGCCCACTACGTCGAGCGGTCGGTGACCAAGGCCGGCGACGAACTGGAGCTGACCGAGCCCGTACGGGTCACGATCCGGCCGGCGGACCTGCTCACCTGACGGATGTCGGTGGGCTCGCCTAGGGTCGGGCGCATGAGCGAGCTCCAGCGAGCGAATCATCGACGCAGCCCGGTGGTGCCTCATGACGGCACGGAACACGGCGAAGTGACGTCGTGACCGAGTTCGACGCGGCGGCCGCCGCGGTGCAGGCCGCGCTCGACGCGGGAGCCCGGTATGCCGACGCCCGGGTCATGCACCGCCGCTACGAGTCCATGTCGGCCCGCAACGGCGACATCGAGGAGCTGACCCAGGACGAGAGCATCGGGCTGGGCGTCCGCGCGCTGGTCGGGTCGAGCTGGGGCTTCCACGCCGTACCGGACCTGTCCGACGCCGCCGCCCGCGAGGCCGGCCGGCGCGCCGCGCGGATCGCCGCGGCGAGCGCGCGGGTCCCGGGGCCGCCGATCGACCTGGTGCCGGCCCCGGCGGTGACCGCGAGCTGGGCGTCCCCCTGCGTGGTGGACCCGCTCGGCGTGCCGCTCTCCGACAAGGGCGACCTGCTGGTCGGTGCCACGCGGACGATGGCGGAGCACAGCGCCGACGTGGCCGAGGGCCTCTACCAGGTCTGGGACACGGCCAAGTGGTTCGTCTCCAGCGAGGGGCACCGGATCGACCAGCGGATCCGCGAGTGCGGCGGCGGCATCTCCGCCACCGCTGTCGGTGACGGGGAGACCCAGCGCCGCTCCTACCCGAGCTACCGAGGTCAATACGGCACCACCGGCTGGGAGCTGGTCACCTCGCTCGACCTGGCCGCGCAGGCGGCGCGGATCGCCGAGGAGGCCCGGGCGCTGCTCACCGCGCCGCCCTGCCCCGCCGGCGAGACCGACCTCATCCTCGGCGGCGAGCAACTCGCCCTGCAGATCCACGAGTCGGTCGGGCACGCCATCGAGCTGGACCGGATCCTCGGCTGGGAGGCCGCCTTCGCCGGCACCTCCTGGTTGGACCTGGCCCAGCTCGGCTCTCTGCGCTACGGCTCCGAGCTCATGAACGTCACCATCGACCCCACCATCCCCGGCGCGCTCGGCAGCTTCGGCTTCGACGACGAGGGCTCCCCGGCCATCAGGCGCGACGCGGTGCGCGAGGGGCGTTGGGTGGGCGTGCTCGCCGGCCGGGACTCGGCCGCCGTCGCCGGCCTGGACCACGGCGGCAGCGTACGCGCCGACGGCTGGGCCCGGCTGCCGATGGTGCGGATGACCAACGTGGGCCTGGAGCCCGGCCCGCACACCCTGGAGGAGATCGTCGCCGCCACCGACGACGGGGTGCTGATGGACGTCAACCGCTCATGGTCGATCGACGACAAGCGGCTCAACTTCCAGTTCGGCTGCGAGATCGGCTGGGAGGTGAAGAAGGGCCGGCGCGGGCGGATGCTGCGCAACCCCACCTACACCGGCATCGGTCCCCTCTTCTGGCGCTCGATGGACATACTCTCCTCGGAGACCGTCGCCTGGGGCACGCCCAACTGCGGCAAGGGCCAGCCCGGCCAGGTCGGCCACACCGGCCACCCGGCCGCGCCGGCCCGCTTCCGCAACGTCCGGGTAGGAGTTCGTGCGTGAGCGCGAGGAATGAGCGAGCGCAGCGAGCGAGTCCCGCAGTCGCGAACGAAGAGGGATGCGGTGAGCGCGAGGAATGAGCGAGCGCAGCGAGCGAGTCCCGCAGTCGCGAACGAAGAGGGATGCGGTGAGCGCGAGGAATGAGCGAGCGCAGAGACCGAGTCCCGCAGTCGCGAGCGAAGGGGGTGCAGCATGAGTGAGCTGGAGATCGCCGGTCAGGTGGTGGAGCTGGTCCGCCGGCTCGGCGGGCCCGACGCGCAGGCCGAGGCGGTGGTCACCCGAGCCGACCTGGCGCTGACCCGGTTCGCCAACTCGTTCATCCACCAGAACGTGGCCGAGTCCAGCGTCGAGGTCCGGCTGCGGCTGCACGTCGGCGGGCGCACGGCCGCCGGCAGCGGCAGCGTGGTCACCGCCGACGGGCTGCGCGCGCTGGTCGAGCGCACCCTCGCCGCGGCGCGGCTCTGCCCGCCCGACCCGGCCTGGCCGGGCCTCGCCCCGCCGGCGCCGGCGCCGACCGCCGCGGCCTTCGACGAGGCCACCGCGTACGCCGAGCCGGACGAGCGGGCCGAGTTGGTGCGCGCGTTCGTGGCGGCGGCCGGCGGGCTGGAGGCGGCCGGCTACTGCCGCACGGCGCACCGCTCCTCCGCGTTCGCCAACTCGGCCGGGCACTCGACGTCGGGCCGCGCCGCCGAGGCGGCGATGGACGGCATCGCCCGCACCGGCGGCTCCGACGGCGTGGCCCGGTTCTGCGCCGACCGGCTGGCCGAAGTCGACGGTGCCGCGCTCGGCGCCCGGGCCGCGGCCAAGGCGCGCGCCGCGGCCGACCCGGTCGAGTTGCCGCCCGGCCGCTACGAGGTGGTGCTGGAGCCGGCCGCCGTCGCCGACCTGCTCCAGAACCTCTCCTGGTTCGGCTTCAACGGCAAGCGGTACGCCGAGCGGCAGTCCTTCGCCGAGCCGGGGGCGGCCCAGTTCGACCCGGCGGTCACCCTGGTCGACGATCCGCTCGGCGGCTCCGGGCTGCCGTTCGACGTCGAGGGCACGCCCCGGCACGCCGTGACCCTGGTCGAGGCGGGCACCACCCGGGCGGTGGCGCACGACCGGCGCACCGCCGCCGAGGCCGGCGCGGCCTCGACCGGACACGCGCTGGCCGGCGCCGCGACGTGGGGCCCGATGCCCCGCAACCTGCGCCTGCAGGCGGCCGGGCCGACGGGCGCCGGAGCCACCGGCGGCGGGCCGGCAGCGACGTCGGGCGCCGACGCGGCGGGCTCCGCCGTACCGGGCACGGCCGGCGCGGGCGGCGGCGTGCCGGGTGCGGTGGTCGACGGGGACACCACCGGGCTGGTCGGTCGGGTGCGGCGGGGGCTGCTGGTCAGCGACCTCTGGTACACCCGGGTGCTCGATCCGAAGAGCCTGGTCGTCACGGGCCTGACCCGCAACGGCGTCTGGCTGGTGGAGGACGGCGTGGTGACCCGGGCGGTCCGCGACCTGCGCTTCACCGAGTCCTACCCCCGCGCCCTCGGTCCCGGCGTGGTGCTCGGCGTCGGCAGCCGGGCGGTACGCCAGCCGGACCGGACGGACGGCGTCTGGTGGGAGGCCCCGCCGCTGCGACTGGCCTCCTGGAACTTCACGGGCGGCGCCTCCGGCTGACCCCACGGCCCGCTGCACGGATCGGAGCCCGACCCGGCGGGCCCGCTCCACGACGGAGCCCGGCGGCCCGCTCCACGACGGACTCCGGGCCGGCGACGCTTCCGGGTGAGTCGCGCGCGTACGCCGGACAGGCAACCGGTGAGGTTCTTAACATCCGGACATCGATCATCGTTCGGGGCTTTCCACCGGCCGGGACACACGGGACACTGCCTTGCGCGGACGGCCCGCAAAGATCGGCGTAACGTGTGTCACTTAGCTGCGCCGTATCGCCGGCGCGGTCGTTGGTGTGCGCATGACGTGGCAAGCGGGTGCGGGTTCGCCGGTCCGCGTGCCGACCGGAAACTGATCCGCCCGCGCGTGCGGGCCCCGTCAGGGAGACGACTCGAATGACATCAACGGCAACGAGGCCGCGGGGAGCGCGGGCACGCGCCGCCATCGCGGCGAAGACGTTGCGTACCGATCGCTGGTGGCTCGCCCCACTGCTCACCGTGATCGGGCTCGGCGCGTGGGTCGCGTACGCGACGGTCCGGGTCTTCATGCACGACTACTACTGGGTCGACGCGTACCACTACCTGACCCCGTTCTACTCCCCCTGCGTCACCGAACGGTGCGTCGAGGGCTCCTCGCACTTCGGCAGCTTCCTGCCCGGCTGGTGGATCATTCCGGACGCCGCGCTGACCCTGCCGTTCCTGCTGCTGTTCCGCCTCACCTGCTACTACTACCGCAAGGCGTACTACCGGTCGTTCTGGCTGTCGCCGCCCGCGTGCGCGGTGCCGGACGGGCACCAGTCGTACGGCGGCGAGACCCGGTTCCCGCTGCTCGGCCAGAACCTGCACCGCTACTTCTTCTACGCCGCCGCCGTCATCTCGCTGATCAACACCTGGGACGCGATCCTGGCCTTCCACTCGCCGAAGGGCTTCGGGTTCGGTCTGGGCAACATCATCCTGCTCGGCAACGTGGTCATGCTGTGGGCGTACACGATCTCCTGCCACTCCTGCCGGCACATCATCGGCGGGCGGCTCAAGCACTTCTCCAAGCACCCGGTGCGCTACCGGGCCTGGACCTTCATCTCCGCCCTGAACGTCCGGCACATGCAGCTCGCCTGGATCACCCTCGGCACCCTGGCCCTGACGGACTTCTACGTCATGGCGGTCGCGGCGGGCTGGTTCAACGACCTGCGGTTCATCAACTAGAGGGCCCCTGACATGACCAATCCTCACCACCACCCGAGCTCTACCACGCGAATCGAACGGCACCACTACGACGTCGTCGTGATCGGGGCCGGCGGCGCCGGCCTGCGCGCGGCGATCGAGGCCCGGCTCGCCGGCAAGAAGACCGCCATCATCTCGAAGTCGCTCTTCGGCAAGGCGCACACGGTGATGGCCGAGGGCGGCGCCGCCGCCGCGATGGGCAACGTGAACAGCCGGGACAACTGGCAGGTGCACTTCCGCGACACCATGCGCGGCGGCAAGTTCCTCAACAACTTCCGGATGGCCGAGCTGCACGCGAAGGAGTCGCCGCAGCGGATCTGGGAGCTGGAGACGTACGGCGCGCTCTTCGACCGCACCAAGGACGGGAAGATCTCGCAGCGCAACTTCGGCGGCCACGAGTACCCGCGCCTGGCGCACGTCGGTGACCGAACCGGCCTGGAGCTGATCCGCACCCTCCAGCAGAAGATCGTCTCCCTCCAGCAGGAGGACAAGCGGGAGCACGGCTCGTACGACGCCCGGATCAAGGTCTTCGCCGAGACCACCATCACCGAGTTGCTGCTCGACGGCGACCGGGTCGCCGGCGCGTTCGGCTACTACCGGGAGTCCGGCGAGTTCGTCCTCTTCGAGGCGCCGGCCGTGGTGCTGGCGACCGGCGGCGTCGGCCGCTCCTACAAGGTCACCTCGAACTCCTGGGAGTACACGGGGGACGGGCACGCGCTGGCCCTGCGCGCCGGCGCGACGCTGATCAACATGGAGTTCCTCCAGTTCCACCCGACCGGCATGGTCTGGCCGGTGTCGGTGAAGGGGATCCTGGTCACCGAGTCGGTGCGCGGCGACGGCGGCGTGCTGAAGAACTCCGACGGCAAGCGGTTCATGTTCGACTACGTCCCCGACGTCTTCCGCAAGCAGTACGCGGACAACGAGGCCGAGGCGGATCGCTGGTACAAGGATCCGGACAACAACCGGCGTCCGCCGGAGCTGTTGCCCCGCGACGAGGTGGCCCGGGCGATCAACAGCGAGGTCAAGGCCGGCCGGGGCACCCCCGCCGGCGGCGTCTACCTGGACATCGCCTCCCGGCTGCCGGCCGAGGAGATCCGCCGCCGCCTGCCGTCGATGTACCACCAGTTCAAGGAGCTGGCCGACGTCGACATCACCAAGGAGCCGATGGAGGTCGGCCCGACCTGCCACTACGTGATGGGCGGCGTGGAGGTGGACCCGGACTCGGGCGCCGCGTACGGCACCGTGCGGGGGCTCTTCGCCGCGGGTGAGGTCTCCGGCGGCATGCACGGCTCCAACCGGCTCGGCGGCAACTCGCTTTCCGACCTGCTGGTCTTTGGCAAGCGCGCGGGCGGCCACGCCGCCACGTACGCCGACAGCCTGCCGGCCCGCCCGAAGGTCCACGTCGCGGCGGTGGAGGCCGCGGTGGAGACCGCGCTGGCACCGTTGCAGCGGGACACCGGCGAGAGCCCGTACACCCTCCAGCAGGACCTCCAGGCGGTGATGGGCGACCTCGTCGGGATCATCCGGCGCGAGGGCGAGCTGGCCGACGCGCTGACCCGGCTGGCGGAGCTGCGCGAGCGGGTGGCCAAGGTCAGCGCGAGCGGCGGGCGCCGCTACAACCCGGGCTGGCACCTGGCGCTGGACCTGCGCAACATGCTGGTGGTCTCGGAGTGCACCGCCAAGGCGGCGCTGGAGCGGCAGGAGTCGCGCGGCGGCCACACCCGGGAGGACTACCCGGCGATGGACCCGATGTGGCGCCGCGTCAACCTGGTCTGCTCGCTGGACGGCGACACCGTGCGCCTGGAGCGCAAGCCGCTGCCGAAGATGCGCGCGGAGCTGATCGGCCTCTTCGACCGCGCGGAGCTGGCCAAGTACCTCACGGACGAGGAGCTCGCCGAGTTCGACGCCCTCGTCGCCGACGCCGAGGCCGAGGAGGCGGGCAAGTAATGGCGGAGCAGAAGTCCCCCGGGGCCGGCAAGCCCGGCGCCAAGCGCCAGTTCCGCATCTGGCGCGGCGACGAGAACGGCGGCGACCTGCAGGACTACATGGTCGAGGTGAACGAGGGCGAGGTGGTCCTCGACGTCATCCACCGGCTCCAGGCCACCGACGCCCCGGACCTGGCCTGCCGGTGGAACTGCAAGGCCGGCAAGTGCGGCTCCTGTTCGATGGAGATCAACGGCAAGCCGCGGCTGAGCTGCATGACCCGGATGTCCACCTTCACGGAGGACGAGACGGTCACGGTCACCCCACTGCGCACCTTCCCGGTCATCCGGGACCTGGTCACCGACGTCTCGTTCAACTACGAGAAGGCGCGGGAGACCCCGGCGTTCGCGCCGCCGGCCGACCTGGCCCCGGGCGAGTACCGGATGCAGCAGGTCGACGTGGAGCGCTCGCAGGAGTTCCGCAAGTGCATCGAGTGCTTCCTGTGCCAGAACGTCTGCCACGTGATCCGGGACCACGAGGAGAACAAGCAGGCGTTCTCCGGGCCGCGGTTCTTCATCCGGGCCGCGGAGCTGGACATGCACCCGCTCGACGCGAAGACCGACCGCAAGGAGTACGCGCAGGCCGAACAGGGCCTCGGATTCTGCAACATCACCAAGTGCTGCACCGAGGTCTGCCCGGAGCACATCAAGATCACGGACAACGGGATCATCCCCATGAAGGAGCGGGTCGTCGACCGCAGGTACGATCCCCTCGTGTGGCTTGGTAGCAAGATCTTCCGGAGGGGTCAGGTGCCTCAGACCATCGTGACCAGCGGGCACGCCAGCGGTGCGGTGCACGGCAGCGTGGCCCACGGGGGCGTGCACTCGCACGCTGGCGGCTCGCACGACTCGCAGTCCGAGGTGCAGGCGCAGCGCGGCGTCAACTGGCACCGCGAGGTGCCGAAGCCGACGGCGCCGGCCGTGGACACCCACGGCAGGCTTCCGCTGACGGAGCTCACCTTCGACCGGGCGGCGGCGCCGTCGCCGTTCGGCGAGGACGTGACCTTCCCGCTGCCGCCGGAGCACCTGAACTTCGCCCACCCGGAGCAGGACAAGCACTGAGGGCGTCGACGATGACGGGGGCCGCGGCTGTTGCCGCCGGCCCCCGTCCCGTTTTCGCCCGAGTGTCCGCTTCGGCTCAGCCGGGCGCGAGGATCGGGCGGAGGGCGGCGACGATGGGGGCGTCGGCAGGCAGCCAGGTGACGCTGTCCAACTCGTCGGCGGAGAGCCAGCGCAGTGCCGAGTGCTCCAGCGCCCGCGGCTGGTCGCCGTGCAGCAGGCGGGCCGCGTACACCTTGAGCACGGAGCGGCCGTGCGCCATCCGGACGTTACGGCCGACCCGGTCGCCGATCTCCACGCGTACGGCGAGTTCCTCGGCGCACTCGCGGACGAGCGCGGCGGTCTCGCTCTCGCCCGGCTCCACCTTGCCGCCGGGGAACTCCCACATGCCCGCCACCTCGGGCGGGGCGGCCCGGGCGCAGGCGAGCACCCTGCCGTTCCTGATGATCGCCGCCCCGACGACGACCCTCAGGTCCCGTCGCTCGGCCTGCCCGCCGCCGTTAGCCCGTTCGGTCCGCACGGGCGTCCAGCGTGCCAGATCAATCGGCGGTTTGGGTAGCGTGGCCGACCGTCAGGGCAGGAGAACACGGAAGTGTGGGCGTGGACACACCCACCGTGCGACGACAGACTAGAGGGCACCGACAAGACACGGGACGGCGACGATTTGGCCACAAGCCGGCAACGGCGCCTGGGAGGTGCGGTGATGCGCGTGCTGTTCAACGGCCGGGCGAAGCACGACTACCTCAGCGACGCCCTCACCCTGCTCACCGGTTGGACCCGGGAGGGTGAGCAGATCCGACGGACCCTCGTGATCGACGACACGCAGCACGCGGCCCTCACCGAGCGGGTGAAGGTGGTCGCCGACGCGCTGCACCTGCGGCCCGAGATCAGCCGCCGCGCCGACCACACGCACATCAAGGTCGGGCACGGCAACGCCCCACTGACCGAGCGCGAGGTGCTGCTGGCCGCCCGCATCGAGGACGCGTACCGCGCCGTCACCCAGCCCTGATCCACGCGCCGGCTACGCGGCATCCTGGGGGTACCAGCGCAGCTCGACGGAGTTGCCGTCCGGGTCCCGCACGTAGAGGGAGGTGGCGCTGCCGCGCGCGCCGAACCGGCCCACCGGCCCCTCCAGGACTGTGAACACCCCCGCGTCGACGGCGTGCTGCCAGTCCAGCGGCTCCACCACCAGGCAGAAGTGGTCCACGTTGGATTCGCCCCGGTCCCGACGGACGAGGTCGATGATGGTCTCCGGGCTGACGCGTACCGACGGGAACGGGACCTTGCCGGCCCGCCACTCGTCGACCCGCACCGGGGCCAGGCCCAGCACGTCGCAGTAGAAGCCCAGCGCCCGCTCGACGTCGGAGACGTTGAGCACCAGGTGGTCGAAGCCCGTGACCCGCACCGCGCTCACTTCGCCTCCAGGTCGTGGGCCTGGCGCAGCCAGTCGGTGAACAGGGCCGGGTCGACGTCGGCGAGGTTCCGCAGCTTCACCGCGGCCATCTGCCGGGCGCCCGGGACGAGCCGCCCCGACGGATCGGTGATCTCCCGCCCGCGCCACAGCCCGAAGGTGACATACGCGGCGTACGCCTTCACCAGGCAGACGGGTCGCCGGCCCGGCCGGTCGCCGAGGCCCCAGACCGGGTGGCCGTGCCACACCGCCCCGGTCGCGCCCGGCAGCGCCGCCTCGATGACGGGGAGGAGCTTCTCGCCGATCTCCCGCAGCGGGGCGTCGAGGCCCGCCAGGTAGTCGGTCACTGTCGTCGTTTCCATGACCCCCACGATGCGCCGCCCGGCCCGGCTGACCAAGACGCGATCGCACTACGATCGTTGAGCCGGATTCAACGACGGGACACCGACGTGCTGGAACGCCACGAGCTGGAGACCTTCCTGACGCTCGCCGAGGAGTTGCACTTCGGCCGGACGGCCGAACGCCTGCGGGTGACGACCGGGCGGATCAGCCACGTGGTCAAGAAGCTGGAACGTCGCATCGGCGCCCCGCTGTTCGCCCGCACCAGCCGGGTCGTGCAGCTCACCCCCATCGGCCGGCAGCTCGCCGACGACCTGGCGCCGCTGGTCGCTGGCATGGACGAGGCGGTACGCCGGGCCGTCGAGGCGGGGCGGGGCGTCACCGGGCGGCTGCGGGTCGCCTTCCTCGGCGAGTGGACCGCCCCGGCGCTGCTCAAGGCCGTCGCCCTGTTCGCGCAGCGCCACCCGGACTGCCAGGTCGAGGTGCACGAGGTCCAGCTCTTCAACTCGCGGCCGAGCCTGGTGGACGGCTCGATCGACATCCTGATGGCCGCGTACCCGTTCGACGGGATGGCCTGCGGGCCGGCGCTGCTGGAGGAGGAGCGGGTGCTCGCGGTGCCGGCGGGGCACCCGCTGACCCGGCAGGAGTCCGTCTCCCTGGAGGTGCTCGGCGACCACCCGGTGGTGCAGTACCCGGCGGTGACCTCGGCGGAGTTCAAGCGCGACCGCACGCCCGAGCACACCCCGTCGGGGCGGCCGGTGCCGAAGGGGCCGGCCGGCAACACCTTCTCGGAGATGCTGACGTTGGTCGCGATGGGGCGGGGCGTGCTGCCCGTGGGCGAGCACACCCGGCGCTACTACCCCCGCCCCGACGTGGCGTACGTGCCGATCCGCGACGCGCCGCCGATCCGGCGCGGCCTGGTCTGGCGGGAGAGCAACACCACGGCCCGGGTCCGCGAGTTCGTCCGGGCCGCGACCGACGCGAACGTACGCTGACCCGCGCCACCAACGAGGTTCCGCCCCGGCGGCCGTCTCATTGATCTTGGGCTGGCGCACCCGGCCTACCGTGGGGGTCATGGCCAACGCGACGTACGACCGCAAGGAGCAGTTCCAGCAGATCCAGAGCGGCCTGCTCCAGGGGGAACAGATCATCGCCGTCTACGACGCCGTCGGCACGGGCACGGGCTTCATCGGCCTGACCGACCGGCGCGTGATCATCCAGGACCGCTCCTTCGTCGGCAAGCGGTACGCCATCACCAGCATCCCGTACTCGAAGATCACGAGCGTCAGCGTGGTCAGCAACAAGTCCTGGGGCGGCTCGTTCTTCTCCACCGGCGCGATCGCGATCCACGTCGGCACGCACACCTACGAGGTGGAGTTCCGCGGCGCCCAGAAGAGCCACCACGTGCACAACGTGATCCTGCACCACATCAGCTGAGCTGCTCGGCGCGGCCGAAGTTCTCAGCGCCTGAGCGGGCGGCGGGTACAGGGGCCGTCGTGGTCGGCCCGGAGCAGGCGGCGTCGGCCGTCCGGCGGCAGCGTGGTCACAGAAGACCCGGTGGCGCAGGTGCTGGGCGTCCCCGGCGGAGACCGTGGGCTCGACACCGGGGGCCTGACCCGCTACGCCCGCGAGTGGAACACCATGGCTGTCAACGCACGTGTTTGACACCCCTGGTGTTCCACTCGCCGGCGACGGGGGGTGACGGGGGGGACGGCGGCATGGCAGCGGTCCACGCCGTGCCCGATCAGGGACCGTGGGGGTCGGCCCGGACAGTCACGGATTCGTCGACACCACAGGCCTCACTGCTGGTCGAGCAGGAACGGCACGTCCGGACAGGCCAGGCACACGAAGATGCGCAGCGCGCCATAGCGACCGACGACCACCCCGGTCGGCTCGTACGGGTCGTCGTCGTCCGGTGCGCCGTCCGCCCGGGTCGGGCGCCACCGGTCGGCCCCGTGCTCCGAGGAGTCGATGACGAGGGCCAGCGTGGTGGGACCGGCGCAGCGAGGGCACGGCGTCGGGAGCAGGTCCGTGAGGCTCCACCGGGCGTACCCGCCGACCTTCCATCCGGGCGCCATGAAGGTGTCGAGGTACTCCTCGTCCGCCTCGGCGAGCTCCCGCAGGTCCGCCGGCAGCTCCTCGATGTACGGATACTCGACGATCTGCTCCGGGTGCAGCCGGCACGGCTGGGGCACGTACCCTTCCGCCCCGGTCTCACCGCGCGGCGGCTCCGTCAGCGTGGCGGTGACGTCCGCCTCCCGCCGCCACCGCAGCTCCACGATCGGCCCCCACGGCGGCGTGTCGTGCTCGAACGGGCACCACAGCACCTGCAACAGGTCCGCCCCGCCGGGCCGGGGCAGGTCCGGGACGTCCGCCGCGCGCAGTTGCGCCAGCGCCACCATCGGGTTCGGCCGGGGGTGGGATCGCGGCCCGTACCGGTAGCCCACGGTCGGGCCGCCGTTCACCGAGCCCCAACCGCTGAAACCCGGGCCGACCAGCCGGGCGAGTTCCTCGTGCAGCTCGATCTCGCCGTCGGCCAGCACGTGGGCCACCGTACGGCGGCTCTCCGCCTCGCGCATCCGGGTCAACAGCTCGGCCGGGATCGGCACCTCCTCCTGCACCATGCACGGGGTGGCGCAGGTGGGCCAGGGCTCGTCGGCCGGCCACAGCAGCGGCCCTCCGACGTGGCTCTCCGTGGCTGTGACCGTCCCGCGGCGGGGGTGCAGCCGGGTGGCCGTGCGGCCGAGCTTCTCCAGCCCGGGGTAGCGGGCGAGTACGTCGGGTGCCAACGGCGCAGTGATCATGGCGAGATGGTAGGGCTCACCGCACCCACCGCCGACGCCGGACCACCGGTCACAGTGGACCTCCGGTGCAGCCGCCATCCCGCTGCCGTCCAGCACAACCCCCAGAGCAGGAAGAACGGCGACCACAGCAGCAGGTCCCACCGTGCCAGTTCGCGGGCCAGCGCGGCGTGCCCGGCCGGGGGCGGGCGGACTCCGGTCAGCAGCAGCGTGTCGCCGACGAAGCCGAACCCCAGCACCCCGATCGACCGGGCGATCATGAAGCCCCCCAGCGTCCCGGCGATCGCGAGCAGCAGGCGGCGCGGGAGGGCCGCCCGCCAGGGCCGCAGCGTGGCCAGCGCGACCACGACGCCGACCACGGCGGCGGTGGCCAGCACCCAGTGGCTCGCCACGAACAGCGGGTCTCGCGCGAGCAGCCGTTCCCGCATCTCCGGGGGCAGCGGGTCCTTGTCGGCGAGCGCGTTGGCCCCCAGCGCCTGCGCGAGTTTCATCGAGCCGTAGGCCGCGGCGCAGGCCGCCGCCCCGAACGCGCCCCAGCGCGCGCGATCAGGCCGCGACATGCTTCGTCGCCGTCGCGTAGGACCGGATCGTCTCCAGGAGCAGCCCGATCACGACGAGCCCGAGGACCGCGTGGTACCACTGCCAGCCCACACCGATGCCGACGAAGCCGTCCACGACCATGATCATCGCGCCGGCTCCGACGGCCAGCAGCATGCCGGCGAGCGCCAGCAGCATCATCGTCCTCGGCACCCGACGCCCCAGCGTCGTCACCGTGGCGACGGCGAGACACGCGGCCAACAACCCGGTAGCGGTCGCCGACCACTGCGCGGTGGCCACGCCCATGACGTCGCGGGCGTAGCTCTCGTGCTCGGCGGCGGACACGACCGGGCCACCCGGGAACCCGAGCCGGGACTGTGCGGCGAAGACGGCCTTTCCCGCGGCGTACCCGAGGAAAAGCACGGCCAGGGCGTACGCCGGCCATCGCCGGGAGTGAACGTTGTCGACCATGGCTGCGACCGTAGCCGCGGCCGACCCCCGTCCCACTCCCGTTCCGGGGGGATCCGCCTCCCCAAGGGGAGGGAACAGCGGGGGCTACCGGTCGCGTGGCCGGAGGCCGCGCAGCGCCGTGTCCACCACCCGGTCGGCGTACTCCGGGGTCAGGGGGCCGGTGCGCTGGAGCCACCGGTTGAGGACCGGCCCGAACAACATGTCGACGGCCACGTCGAGTTCGACGTCCTCGGCCAACTGCCCCGCACGCTGGGCGGCGCGCAGGCGCTCCTTCTTCAGCTCCCGCATGGGCTCGTCCAACCGCTTCGCGTAGTCGGCGGCCAGGGCGGGATCGTGGACGATCTCGGTGTGCAGGGCGCGCATGGGCTGGTCGTAGCGCGGGTCGTTCAGTTCCGCGACGGTCGCCCGCAGGACCACCTTCAGGTCGGCCGCCAGGTCGCCGGTGTCGGGTAGCGCGCCACCCTGGCCGTCCTGCCCCTCCGTGGTGAGCGCGAGAAAGGCGTCGAACAGCAGCGCGCCCTTCGAGGGCCACCAGCGGTAGATGGTTTGTTTGCCCACGCCGGCGGCGGCGGCGATGCCCTCGATGCTGAGCTTCGCGTACCCCACCTCGCCGACGAGGTCGAAGGCGGCGGCAAGGATGGCTCGCCGCGCGGTCTGGCTGCGGCGGCTGGCGTCGGGGGCGACCTTCTGCGTGGGCACGGGTCCAATCTAACAAGAGAGACGAGACGGTCCGTCTTGACAGTCGGGCCCGATCGGGTAGGGTCGCCCCAACAGCGAGACGAGACGGTCCGTCTCGTTCGACGGGAAGGACTCCCCCATGGAAACCTCAGGCACCGCCGCGTCCCGGGTCTGGTTCATCACCGGGGCCAGCCGTGGCCTCGGCCGCGCCTTCACCGAGGCCGCGCTCGCCGCCGGTGACCGCGTCGTCGGTGCCGCCCGCGACGTCTCGCCGCTCGACGACCTCGCCGCCCGACACCCCGACCGGCTGCTGGCACTGCGCCTCGACGTCACCGACCGCGAGGCGGTCGTCGACGTCGTCGCCCGGGCGGTGCGGCACTTCGGCCGGCTCGACATCGTGGTGAACAACGCCGGGGCGCTCTTCGCCGGCATGGTGGAGGAGTTCACCGAAGCCGAGGCCCGCGCGCAACTGGACCTCAACTTCTTCGGCGCGCTCTGGGTCAGCCAGGCCGTCCTGCCGCACCTGCGCACCCAGGGCGCCGGGCACATCGTGCAGATCTCCAGCATCGGCGCGCTCGGCGGTTTTCCCAGCACAGGGCTCTACAGCGCGAGCAAGTTCGCACTGGAGGGCATGAGCGAGGCGCTGGCCGCCGAGGCCGCCCCGTTCGGTGTCAAGGTCACCATCGTGCAGCCGGGCGGCTACTGGACGGACCTCTACACCAGCAGCAGGGCGACCACCCCGCACCCCGCCTACGACTCGCTGCGGGCGGAACTGGCGAAGCGGTGGGCCGAGGGGTCCATCGACAGCGAGCCACGGCTGGCGGCCGAGGCCCTGATGACGCTGGTCGCCAGCGACGACCCGCCGCTGCGACTGCTGCTCGGCAGCATGGTCTACGACCTCGCCTTCGACATCTCGAAGCGACGCATGGACACCTGGGCGGGGTGGGAAGAGGTGAGTCGCGCCGCCGAGAAGGCGGTCCCGGCACCGGGGGCCGCGCTGACCTGAGCCGTCGCCGCGAGGAGGTTGAGGCGCCCAGGTCAGGCGGGCCTGACCTGGGCGAGCTGCACGAGAAGCTGGACCACGCCGTACGCCTCGATGACGCCGGCTGCAGCGGCGATCTCGCCGGACGTGCGCCGGCGGCCGTCAGCGAGGAGCGGACCTTGACGCGTGGGGCTGCGCCCCCGGTGTGCCCCAGAGCGCGGGCACACCTTCCTGACCTGGGGAAACGCGCCGGATCAGACGTTGAAGCGGAACTCCACGACGTCGCCGTCCTGCATCACGTACTCCTTGCCCTCGATGCGGACCTTGCCCGCCGCCTTGGCCGCCGCCATCGATCCGGCGGCGACCAGGTCGGCGTAGGAGACCACCTCGGCCTTGATGAAGCCGCGCTGGAAGTCGGAGTGGATGACCCCCGCGGCCTCCGGCGCGGTCGCGCCGACCGGGACGGTCCAGGCCCGCGCCTCCTTGGGGCCGGCGGTGAGGTACGTCTGGAGCCCGAGCGTGCGGAAGCCGACCCGGACGAGCTGGTCCAGGCCCGGCTCCTGCTGACCGATCGACTCCAACAGCTCGCGGGCCTCCTCCTCGGGCAGGTCCACCAGCTCGGACTCGATCTTGGCGTCCATGAAGACGGCCTCGGCCGGGGCGACCAGGGCGCGCAGTTCGTCGAGGAACTCGGCGTTGCCCAGCTCGGCCTCGTCGACGTTGAAGACGTACAGGAAGGGCTTCGTGGTGAGCAGGTGCAGCTCGCGCAGGTGCTCCAGCTCGATGCCCGCGTCCTTGGCACCCGCGTAGAGGGTGACGCCGGTGTCGAGCAGCTCGACGGCCTTCTTGGCGGCGGTCACCGCGGCGGCCCGGTCCTTGCGGAGCTTGGCCTCCTTCTCCAGCCGCGGCACCGCCTTCTCTAGGGTCTGGAGGTCGGCGAGGATCAGCTCGGTGTTGATCGTCTCGATGTCGTCGGCCGGGGAGACCTTGCCGTCGACGTGCACCACGTTCGGGTCGGAGAAGGCCCGCACCACCTGGCAGATCGCCGAGGCGTCGCGGATGTTCGCCAGGAACGCGTTGCCCCGGCCCTGCCCCTTGGAGGCGCCGCGCACCAGGCCGGCGATGTCGACGAACGACACGGGGGCGGGCAGCACCTTCTGCGAGCTGAAGATCTCGGCGAGCTTGTGCAGCCGCTCGTCCGGCAGCCCGACAACGCCGACGTTGGGCTCGATGGTGGCGAACGGGTAGTTCGCCGCGAGCACGTCGTTCTTGGTCAGCGCGTTGAACAGGGTGCTCTTGCCGACGTTGGGCAGGCCGACGATGCCGATGGTGAGACTCACGACGAGCCAGCTTACGCCGTTCGCCGCCGCCCTTGGAGAGGCAGGTTCCACCCCGGCGGAAAACGGCCGCCGGAGAGCGCCCGACCGTTGTTACGGTGCCACGGTTCCGCGCGAGCGACCCCAAGGAGGCGGGATGAGCCGGCTGCCGGAGCTGTACGTCGCGGTCGACGTGGAGGCGGACGGGCCGATCCCCGGGCCGTACAGCATGATCTCGCTCGGCATGGCCGTCGCCGGCCACCCCGAGCTGACCTTCTACACCGAGCTGAAGCCGATCTCCGACGAGTTCGTGCCGGCCGCGCTCGCCGTCTCCGGCCTGGACCGGGACCGGCTGCTGCGGGAGGCGCCCCCGGCCGAGGAGGCGATGGGCGCCGCCGCGAGATGGGTCAACGGCCTGCGCAAGATCGGCCGCCCGGTGTTCCTCGCCGCCCCGGCCGTCTGGGACGGCATGTTCGTGCACTGGTACTTCACCCGGTTCGTCGGGCACAGCCCGTTCGGCGCCACCGGTTCCGGTGTCGACCTGCGCAGCTACTGGATGGGGCTGACCGGCTGCGAGTGGGTGCGGACCCGCAAGGGCACGATCAAGCACGAGCTGGGCCTGACCGACGTGCCGCACACCCACCACGCCGGGGAGGACGCCGCCGAGCTGGCGCAGGTCTTCGACGCGGCCCTGCGCCGCCGCGGCCGGGAGCGGTAGGAGTCAGCCGAGCAGGCGCGGCCCGATCGGGGTCTCCCGCACGCTGCCGTCCGGGCCGCGGCTGACCTCGTACGCGCAGACGCCCGGACGGTCCGCGACCGCCTCGACCAGCCGCTCGCCCCGGTAGAGCAGACCGGTGCCGTCGTCGGTGCAGTGCGCGGTCGGCAGCGTGCCGTCGCCGACCAGCCGGTGCATCAGCGGCCGGCGCTGCTCCTCGCTGTCGTAGTGCACGCCGTTGCCGTAGGGCAGCCAGCCCAGCCCGTCGGTGAAGCCGCGCAGGGTGGTGCCGAAGCTGTCGGTGGCGCCGCCGGCGTGCCAGCAGATCGAGCCGGCGGAGACGCCGCCCAACACGACGCCGGCCTCCCAGCACTCCCGCAGGATCTCGCCGAGGCCGTGCACCCGCCACACCGCGCAGAGGTTCGCGACGCTGCCGCCACCCACCCAGATCACGTCTTGGGCGAGCAGGTGGGCGCGGATTTCGTCGACGTTCGGCATCGGGAAGAGCGCCAGGTGCGTCATCCGGAACCGGCTGCCGGCGAACGCCTCGTAGACCCGGGCCAGCGTGGTCGGCTGGTCGCCCTCGGCCTGGTTGAGGAAGCAGAGCCTCGGCTCGGGCCCGGCCCCGGCCAGCTCGGCGGCGAGGTCGAAGACGGGGTTGACCCGCCGGGCCCCGCCCTCGCGGCGGGGAGCGTAGATGCCCATGCTGGTGGCGAGGATGGTCGGTTCGCTGGCGGGCACGGTCGTCCTTCCGTCGGTGTCGGCGCCGCCCATCCTGCCGCGCCGTCGGTCAGTCGCGGGGGCCGGGCTGGCGCGGGACGACCGGCTCGATCCGCAGGGCGCCCGGGGCCAGTGCCCCGGCGGCGGCGAGCGGCAACGTGAAGCGGGCCTCGGCGGCGGGACCCGCCGCGTACGACTCGCGGAGCATCCAGCGCACCTCGTCGGCCGTCCAGCCCAGCCCGGGGCGGCCGGCGATCTCCCGGACCAGGCGCAGCGCCACCCGGGTGTCGTCGTCGTAGAAGCGCATGCACCAGTGGTGCACCCACATGCCCAGCGCGCGGAGCCCGTCGGCGTCCAGCGAACGCACCAGCCGACCGCAGGCGGTGTCGCCGAACGCCCGACCCGGGTCACCGGCCCGGTCCCGCTCGATCGCGCCGACGGCGGACGGGGCGACCGCGCGCATCCGGTCGTAGAAGCCCTGCACCACCGCGTCGTCCAGCGGGGGGTGCCCGTCCCGTGTCGACGCCGCTTCCCGACCCGCCACGCTCGCCATTGCCGCACCCCTTCTTGAGTTGGTGGCCCGGACGGTACCGACCACAACCGACACTTTCCGCGCCGGACGTCCCGTTCCCACCCGCACGGCCGCGTCCGATTTCCGCGAGCCGGGGGCGCCGAGCAGGGGCATCATCGGTGACGTGGAATTGGACTTCGAGCGGTGCTACCGGGCCGTCGACAGCCGCGACCAGCGGTTCGACGGCTGGTTCTACACCGGCGTGACCTCGACCGGGATCTACTGCCGGCCGTCCTGCCCCGCGATGACGCCGAAGCGGCAGAACGTCCGGTTCTTCCCCTCCGCCGCGGCGGCCCAGGGCGCCGGGCTGCGCGCCTGCCGGCGGTGCCGGCCGGACGCCGCCCCCGGCTCCCCGCACTGGGACGTCCGGGCGGACGTGGTCGGCCGGGCGATGCGGCTCATCGCCGACGGGGTCGTCGACCGGGACGGCATCCCGGGGCTGGCCGCCCGGCTCGGCTACACCGAGCGGCACCTGCACCGGATGCTGCGGGCGGAGATGGGCGCCGGCCCCCTCGCCCTGGCCCGGGCGCAGCGCGCGCAGACCGCCCGCACCCTGATCGAGACCACCGGCCTGGGCATGGCGGAGATCGCGTTCGCCGCCGGGTTCGGCAGCGTCCGGCAGTTCAACGACACGGTCCGCGAGGTGTACGGGACGGCCCCGTCCGAGCTGCGTACCGCCCGCGGCCGGTGCGCCGCGCCGGGCGGGGCGGGCACCATCACGCTGCGGCTCGCGTACCGCCCGCCGCTGCACGCGGGGGCGCTGCTGGACTTCCTCGCGCTGCGCGCGCTGCCCGGCGTCGAGGAGGTGCGCGACGGGACGTACCGCCGGGGCCTGCGGCTGCCGCACGGCCCGGGCGAGGCGACCCTGACCCCGGCGGACGGGCACGTGACCGCCACCCTGCGGCTGACCGACATGCGCGACCTGGCTCCCGCGGTGGCCCGCTGCCGCCGCCTGCTCGACCTCGACGCCGACCCGGTCGCCGTCGACGGCACCCTCGCCGCCGACCCGGCCCTGGCCGGGGCGGTCGCCGCCGAGCCGGGCATCCGTCTCCCCCGCTCGGTCGACGGCTTCGAGATGGCCCTGCGCGCGATCGTCGGCCAGCAGGTCTCCGTCCGCTCGGCCCGCACCACCCTCACCCGCCTGCTGGACCACCTCCGTCCGCCCGTCCCCGGCCCCTCCGACACCGGGGAGGGGCCCGGGCCGTGGCTGGCCGGCTTCCCCACCGCGGAGGAGGTGCTCGGGGCGCCGGACGAGGTGTTCGGGATGCCGGCGGGGCGGCGGGCGACGATCCGTGCCCTGGCCGGGGCCGTCGCCGACGGGTCGCTGGACCTGGCGCCCGGCGGGGACCGGGAGGAGACCGTCCGGCGGCTGCTGGCGCTGCCCGGGATCGGCCCCTGGACCGCCGGCTACGTCGCGATGCGCGCCCTCGGCGACCCGGACGTCCTCCTCCCCACCGACCTCGCGGTGCGCCGGGGCGCCGCCGCCCTCGGCCTGCCCGACGCCCCGTTGACCCTCGACGCGTACGCCGACCGCTGGCGCCCCTGGCGCTCGTACGCGGTGATCCGACTCTGGAGAGCAGCATGAGCATGAACGACAGCACCGTCGTCGACACCCCCGCCGGACCGCTCAGCATCGTGGCCGGCCCGGACGGGGCGGTCCGGGCGGCGGGCTTCACCGGCGAACCCGAGCACCTGCTCCCCCTGGTGCACCCGACGCTGCGGGCGCCGCTGCGACGCCGGGCCGACCTCGGCCCGGTCACCGCCGCCGTCGCGGCCTACCTGGACGGGGAGCTGACCGCGATCGACACCGTGCCGGTGGAGCAGCACACCGGCGGCGTGTTCATGGCGCACGCCTGGCAGGTGCTGCGCGAGGTGAAGCCGGGTGATCCGGTGACCTACACCGGGTTCGCCGGGCTGGCCGGCCGCCCCGCGGCCGTACGGGCCGCCGCGGCGGCCTGCGCCCGCAACGCGGTCGCCCTGTTCGTCCCCTGCCACCGGGTGCTGCGCACCGACGGGACGCTCGGCGGCTACCGCTGGGGGCTGGACGTGAAGAAGTGGCTTCTCGGGCACGAGCGGTCGTGACGGGAAGCTGACAGCGGCGCCGCACCCGTTTGCCGCTACCGTCGGGTAGTGCCTGCGGACGGCGACGGCAACCCGGCTCCCCGGGGGGTCGAGGCCGGCCCGCACCCGCTGCGCAACCTCTGGCGGCTGCGCCACTACCTGCGCCCCCACGCGGCCGAGTTCGGCTGGCTGCTGCTGGCCGGGCTCGCCGCCACCGGGGCGGGCATCGCCGTACCGCTGGTGACGCAGCGGGTGGTGGACGGCCCGGTCGCCCGGCAGGACCCGGCCGGGCTGTTCCGGCTGGCCGGGCTGGCGCTGCTGCTCGGCCTGGTCGAGGCGCTGCTGATCTTCATCCGGCGCTGGGTGCAGTCGTCGTCCTCGATGCGGATCGAGGCGGCGATCCGCGCCGACGTCTACGCCCACCTGCAGCGGCTGCCGGCCAGCTTCCACGACCGGTGGCAGTCCGGCCAGCTCCTGTCCCGGATCACCAGCGACCTGTCGGTGCTGCGCCGGTTCCTCTCCTTCGGCCTGTTCTTCCTGGTCCTCAATCTGGTGACCTACCTGGCCGTGGTGGCGCTGCTGATCCGGCTGCACCCCGCGCTGGGGCTGCTGGTGGCGGCGAGCGCGGTGCCGCTGTTCCTGATCACCCGGCGCTTCGCCCGGCGCTACCACGCCGCCTCCCGCCGGATGCAGGACCAGCAGGGCGACGTGGCCACGCTGGTCGAGGAGACCGCGCAGGGGCTGCGCACGATGAAGGCGTACGGGCGGGGGCGGGAACTGGCCGCCCGGTTCGCGGCCGACGCCCGGGCGCTGCACGACACCGGGGTCGGCAAGGGCCGGCTGCTGGCCCGCACCTCCGCCCTGCTCGACCTGGTGCCGAACCTGACCCTGGGCGTGGTGCTGGTGGCCGGCGCGGCGGCCACCGCCGGGGGCGTGCTGACCATCGGTGAGCTGGTCGCGTTCGTCAGCCTCCAGCTGATGCTGATCTGGCCGGTGCAGTCGCTGGGCTGGATCGTCGCCAACGGCCAGGAGGCGGCGACCGCCGCCGACCGGGTGCTGGAGGTGCTGGACAGCCCACCCGCCATCGTGGACGCCCCGGGCGCGGTCGCCCTGCGCCGCGGCGAGGTGCGCGGCGGGCTGCGCTTCGAGCGGGTCTCGTTCCGCTACCCGGGCACCACGACGCCGGTGCTGCGGGAGGTCGACCTGACCGTCGAGCCGGGCGAGACCGTGGCGCTGGTCGGGGCGACCGGCTGCGGCAAGAGCACACTGCTCTCCCTGGTGCCCCGGCTGCACGACGTGACCGGTGGCCGGATCACCCTGGACGGGCACGACCTGCGCGACCTGCGGCTGTCCTCGCTGCGCCGGCTGGTCGGGGTGGCCTTCGAGGAGCCGACGCTGTTCTCCATGTCGGTGTGGGAGAACCTCACCCTGGGCCGGCCGGAGGCCGGGGAGGACGAGGTCCGGGCCGCCCTCACGCTCGCCCAGGCGGACTTCGCGTACGAGCTGCCGTGGGGGCTGGCCACCCGGGTGGGCGAGCAGGGGCTGTCGCTCTCCGGCGGGCAACGCCAGCGGCTGGCCCTGGCCCGGGCGGTGCTCGGCCGGCCGGCGCTGCTCGTGCTGGACGACCCGCTCTCCGCGCTCGACGTGCACACCGAGGCACTGGTGGAGGCCGCGTTGAAGCGGGTGCTGCGCAGCACGACCGCGCTGCTGGTGGTCCACCGGCCCTCCACGATCGCCCTCGCCGACCGGGTGGCGCTGCTGGAGGGGGGCCGGATCACCGCCGTCGGGCGGCACTCCGAGCTGCTCGCCGACGTGCCGGCGTACCGCGCGGTGCTCTCCGCCGAGCCGGCCCCGGCGCCGCCCGACGGTCGCGGCCTGGTGCGGTCGTGACCGGCGGGGCCGCCCACCCGGGCGGGGCGGACCTCGCCCGGTGGCGCGGCGTCGCCACCGACCCCGACGCCGACCGCAGCCACGCCGAGGACACCACGCCGGAGGCGGTGGCCCGCCTCCGGGCCCGCAGCCGGGTGCTGCTGCGCGACCTGGTGCGCCCGCACCGGCGCCGGCTCGGGCTGGCCGTCGCGCTGCTGCTCGGCCAGAACGCCGCCGCGATGGCCGGGCCGTACCTCGTCATGCTCGGCATCGACCGGGCCATCGCGCCGCTGCGGGCCGGCGAGCCCGGCCCGCTGCTGGCCGTCGCCGCCGCGTTCGCCGCCGCCACCGTCGTCGAGTACGCCGCCCGCCGGGGGTTCCTCACCCTCTCCGCGCGGATCGGCCAGGCCATCCTGCTCGACCTCCGCCAGCGGGTGTACGGCCACTTCCTGCGCCTGTCGGTGGCGTTCCACGAGCGGTACACCTCCGGCCGGATGGTCTCCCGGCTCACCAGCGACCTGGACTCGATCGGGGAACTGGTCGGCGGCGGCATCGACGGCCTGGTGCTGGCGGTGCTGTCGATCCTGTCGGTGGCCGGCATCCTGCTCTGGCTGGACCCGCCGCTGGCCGCGGTGACCCTGCTCGCGTTCCCGTTCCTGTTCTGGCTGTCCCGCTGGTTCGCGCGGGCGTCGGCGGACGCGTGGCGGCGCACCCGGGAGACCGTGGCGCTGGTCATCGTCCACTTCGTGGAGTCGATGCGGGGCATCCGGGCGGTGCAGGCGTTCCGTCGGGAGCCGCGCAACCAGCGGATCTTCGCGGCGGTCAACGACGACTACCGGGTGGCGAGCCGGCACGCGTTCCGGCTGATGGCGACGTACTCGCCGGGGATCAAGGTGATCGGCAACGTGACCGTGGCGGTGGTGCTCTGCTACGGCGGTTGGCGGGTGCTCGGCGGGGCGACCGAGATCGGGGTGCTGGCCGCGTTCCTGCTCTACCTGCGGCGGTTCTTCGAGCCGATGCAGGAGCTGAGCCAGTTCTACAACTCGTTGCAGTCGGCCACGGCGGCCCTGGAGAAACTGGCCGGGGTGCTCGACGAGCGGCCCTCGGTGGCCGAGCCGGCCCGGCCCGTGCCGCTGCCCGCCGGGCCGGGGCGCGGGGCGGTCGCCTTCCGCGCGGTCACCTTCGGCTACCGGCCGGACGCGCCCATCCTCGCCGGGCTCGACCTCGCCGTCCCGGCCGGGCAGACCGTGGCGCTGATCGGGCCGACCGGCGCCGGCAAGTCGACCGTCGCCAAGCTGCTCGCCCGGTTCCACGACCCGCTCGCCGGCACGGTCAGCCTGGACGGCGTCGACCTGCGCGAGGTCGCCGACGCGGAGCTGCGCCGCGCGGTGGTGCTGGTGACCCAGGAGACCCACCTCTTCGGCGGGACGGTCGCGGAGAACATCCGGTTCGGCCGTCCCGGCGCCGACGACGCCGCCGTGGAGGCCGCCGCCCGGGCGATCGGCGCGCACGACTTCATCGCGGCCCTCCCCGAGGGGTACGCCACGCAGGTCCACCGGCGCGGCGGCCGGCTCTCCGCCGGGCAGCGGCAGCTCGTCGCGTTCGCCCGGGCGTTCCTGGCCGACCCGGCGGTGCTGGTCCTGGACGAGGCGACCTCCTCGCTGGACGTGCCGACCGAGCGGCTGGTGCAGCGCGCCCTCGGCACCGTCCTGCGCGACCGCACCGCCCTGGTGATCGCGCACCGGCTCTCCACGGTGGAGACGGCCGACCGGGTGCTGGTGCTCGACGGCGGCCGGATCGTCGAGGACGGCCCGCCCGGCCGGCTCGCCGCCGCCGGCGGCCGTTACGCCGCCCTGCACCGGCAGTGGCGCGACTCGCTGGTGTGAGCCACGGTCCGTGGCGTCGCCCCGCCGCACGCGGCCGGCGGGTCCCACGAAGATCACCTGTGCCACTAGACTCACCGCGCCGAGCGGCGCGTCCACCAGGTGGTCGTCCCGGCGGCGGCGACGGGGGAGGTTGCGAGTGCGGTTCGGACGACGGGTGATGGTGGCCGGGGTGGTCGTCGCCTGCGCGCTGGGGGCGGCGGCGGTCGCCGGGATTCCGTTCGGCGACGCCGGCCGGACGCCGGCCACGCCCGCCGCGCAGGAATCCCCGGCGTCGCCGGGCGACGACGCCGCCCCGACGGGCGCGCCGGCCCGCGCCGACAGCGGACTCGGCAACCGCCCCGGAGGCGGGGCCACGCCGGGCGCGGCGGCGTCCCTCCGGGCCCGACCGGCCGCCGAGGTCGCCGCCGACAGCCCCGCCTCGGTCTCCTACCTGCGCGACCGCTACCGGGTCGACGCCGGCGAGGCGGCCCGGCGGCTCGCCCTCCAGGAGCTGTCCGCGCCGCTGGCCGCCCGGCTCGCCACGGAGTTCCCCGCCGCGTACGGCGGGATGTGGCTGGACCAGGCCGCCGGCGGCGTGCTGACCGTCGCCGCCACCGGCGTCGAACCGGTCCGGGCGGCGCTGACCGGCATGCCGGACGCGGCGCACGTCCGGGTGGTGCCGGTGCGCCACCCGCTGCGGCAGCTCACCGAGGCGGCGACCCGGCTGGCCACCGCGCTCGACGCCACGGCCGGCGCCGACGTGGTGGTGGAAGAGCGGGCCAACGAGGTCGTCGTGTTGACCGGCGACCGGATCGCCGCCGACGATCCCCGGCTGGCCGACGCGCTGCGCGCCGCCGGGGTGCCGGCCCGCGCGCAGGCCCGGGTCGCCGACACCGCGGTGCAGAAGGCCTGCGACCCGCGCGACTGCGCGCAGGCGCCGATGCGCGGCGGCATCCGGCTGGACGTGCCGCGCGACGACGGCACCGTGGGCGGCTGCACGACGGGCTTCAACGTGCTCGTCGGGCTGCGCGACCCGTACGTGCTGACGGCGGGGCACTGCGTCGTCGGGGGGCGGCACCAACTGGTGGACCGCACCTGGCACAAGTTCCTCGGCCCGAAGGTGCCGATGACGGTCGAGTCGTCGAGGTCGGGGCTGGCCGAGAACGCCTACCCGTACGACTACGCGATCATGCCGTACCAGTCGGGCGCGATCGGGCGGTGGGCGTACCCGGCGGGGGCGACGCAGGTGCCCAGCCTGGTCAACTACTGGTGCGTGCCGGACAGCACCGGGTGCGCCACCCGGGGCAGCCGCGACGTGGCGATCACCGGGTACGTGCCGTGGAGCGCCATCCAGCCCGGCTGGGTGGTCTGCGCCACCGGGGCGGCGTACACGCCGAAGGCCGGCGAGCAGTACGTCGACTCGGGCGCCGGGGCCGGCTACGTGCCCGGCACCCGCTGCGGGGAGATCATCGGCAAGACCAGCGGCGGCATCGACGTGCGCATCTGCGCCCGCCCGGGCGACAGCGGCGGCCCGCTCTTCACCGAGGCCGACGGCAAGGCGCTGGGCATCCTGTCGCAGGGCGACCCGGGGCAGGGCGCGTGCACCAACCCGAACGAGCGCAACTCGTACGCCCCGGTCTCCACGATCCTCGACCGGGCGAACGCCCGCACCTACGGGGGCCTGCGGATCCGGCTGGCCACCAAGGGCCCGCTGAGCGGCCCGGCCCCCCGCTGACCCGGCCGGCGGCCCGTCGACCGGGTCGCCGGCACCGGGCCGCTCGACCGTCGCGCCGACGGCTCACCAGCGGTCGACGTGCAGGACCTCGTCCAGGGGCCGCCGCCGTGCCGGCCGGAAGCCCTCCCCGGTGTGGAACGCGGTGGGGATCAACGCGGCCTGGCGCACGGTCGCGGGCAGCCCGAGCAGCTCGGCGACCTCCGCCTCGTACGCCAGGTGCAGCGTGGTCCAGGCGGTGCCGAGGCCGCGCGTCCGGGCGGCGAGCATGTAGCTCCACGCGGCCGGCAGCACCGACCCCCAGAGCCCCGCCTGGTTGCCGGCCGGCAGCTCGCCGGAGTCCACCTCGATGCACGGGACGAGCAGCACCGGCACCTGCCCCATCCGGTCGGCGAGCCAGGCCACGCTCTCCCCCACCCGGCGCTGCACCTCGGCCCGCTCCGGGTCGTCGGCGAAGAGCCGGGCGGCCGAGCGCTCCGAGGCGAGGTAGCCGTGCGCCGCGCGCTGGTAGATCCGGCCGATCAGGTCCCGCTTCGCCGGGTCGGTCACCACGATCCACTGCCAGCCCTGCCGGTTCGACCCGGACGGCGCCTGGAGGGCGATCTCCAGGCACTCGCGGACCAGTTCCATCGGCACGGGTCGGGTGAGGTCCAGCCGCCTGCGGACCGAGCGGGTGGTGGTGAGCAGCTCGTCGGGGCTCAGCGGGAGTGTCGGCACGACATCCATCGTGGCACGCCGGTTAACCCGTGGTCCGGCCGTTGGCCGGTGCCTACGATCGACGGATGACCGATACGGCGAGGACGGCCCGCGCCGGCGTCCCCGAGCGTCCGACCCTGGACGGGCTCGAGGAGACCTGGGCGCGCCGCTGGCAGGAGGAAGGCACGTACGCGTTCGACCGCTCGAAGGAGCGGGCCGACGTATACGCGATCGACACCCCGCCGCCGACCGTATCCGGCGAGCTGCACATGGGCCACGTCTTCTCGTACACGCACACCGACATCGTGGCCCGGTTCCAGCGGATGCGCGGGCGGGCGGTGTTCTACCCGATGGGCTGGGACGACAACGGCCTGCCGACCGAGCGTCGGGTGCAGAACGTCCACGGCGTGCGCTGCGACCCGACGCTGCCGTACGACCCGTCGTGGATGCCGCCGGCCGCCCCCGTCGACGACGCCGCCCGCCGGGACCCGACGCCGGTCTCCCGGCGCAACTTCATCGAGCTGTGCGAGCGGCTGACGGTCGCCGACGAGCAGGTCTTCGAGGCGCTGTGGCGGCGGCTCGGGCTCTCCGTGGACTGGACGTTGACGTACACGACGATCGGGCGGGTGGCCCGGGCGACCTCGCAGCGGGCGTTCCTGCGCAACCTGGCCCGGGGCGAGGCGTACCAGGCGGAGGCCCCGACGCTGTGGGACGTCGGGTTCGCCACCGCCGTCGCCCAGGCGGAGCTGGAGGACCGGGAGCGGCCCGGGGCGTACCACCGGCTGCGGTTCGCCGGGCCGGCCGGGCGCGAGGTGCTGATCGACACCACCCGGCCGGAGCTGCTGCCGGCCTGCGTGGCGCTGGTCTGCCACCCCGACGACGAGCGGTACGCGGACCTGGTCGGCGGCACCGCGCGTACGCCGGTGTTCGGGGTCGAGGTGCCGGTGCGGGCGCACCCGCTGGCGGACCCGGCCAAGGGCACCGGCATCGCGATGGTCTGCACGTTCGGCGACCTGACCGACGTGACCTGGTGGCGGGAGCTGCGGCTGGACACCCGGGTGGTGATCGGCCGGGACGGCCGGCTGCTGCCGGAGGCGCCCGCCGGGGTGCCGACGCAGCCCTACGCGGCGCTGGCCGGGCAGACCGTCAACGGTGCCCGGCGGACGCTGGTGCAGATGCTCGCCGACGCCGGCGACCTGGTCGGCGAGCCGCGCCCGATCACCCACCCGGTGAAGTTCTACGAGCGCGGCGACCGGCCGCTGGAGATCGTCTCGACCCGGCAGTGGTATCTGCGCAACGGCGGCCGGGACGTCGCCCTGCGCGAGGAACTGCTGGCCCGGGGCGGGGAGCTGCGCTGGGTGCCGGAGCACATGCGGCACCGCTACGAGCACTGGGTGGGCGGCCTGACCGGTGACTGGCTGGTCAGCCGGCAGCGCTTCTTCGGCGTGCCGGTGCCGGTGTGGTACCGGCTCGACGACGCTGGCGAGCCGGACTACACGCACCCTCTCACGCCGGACGAGTCCGCACTGCCGGTCGACCCGTCCAGCGACGCCCCGCCCGGGTTCGAGGAGTCCCGGCGTGGCCGGCCGGGTGGCTTCGTCGGCGACCCGGACGTGCTCGACACCTGGGCCACCTCGTCGCTGACCCCGCAGATCGTGGGCGGCTGGGAGACCGACCCGGACCTGTTCGCGCGGGTCTTCCCGATGGACCTGCGCCCGCAGGGGCAGGAGATCATCCGTACCTGGCTCTTCTCCACCGTGGTCCGCTCGCACGTGGAGCACGGGGTGCTGCCCTGGCGGGACGCGGTGCTCTCCGGCTGGATCCTGGACCCGGACCGCAAGAAGATGTCCAAGTCCAAGGGCAACGTGGTCACCCCGATGGCGTTGCTGGAGCAGCACGGCTCCGACGCGGTGCGGTACTGGGCGGCGAACGGCAAGCCGGGCATGGACCTCGCCTTCGACCCGGCCCAGATCAAGGTCGGCCGGCGGCTGGCCACCAAGCTGCTCAACGCGTCGAGGTTCGCCCTCGGGCTGGGCGCCGCCGACGCGTTGCGCGCCCCGGCGACCGAGCCGCTGGACCGCGCCATGCTCGCCGAACTGTCCGGCGTGGTCGCCGCCGCGACCGCCGCGCTGGAGGCGTACGACCACACGGCGGCGTTGCAGGCGGCCGAGTCGTTCTTCTGGCGGTTCTGCGACGACTACATCGAGCTGGTGAAGGAGCGCGCCTACGGCTCCGGGCCGGGGGCGGACTCGGCCCGGGCGGCGCTGGCCACCGCGCTCTCGGTGCAGTTGCGGCTGTTCGCCCCGGTGCTGCCGTACGCGACCGAGGAGGTCTGGTCCTGGTGGCGCTACGGCTCGGTGCACCGCGCGCCCTGGCCGACCACGTACGAGGTGGGCCGGGCGATCGAGGGCACCGGCGAGCCGGAGCTGCTGCGGCTGGCCGGGGACGCGCTCAGCCAGGTGCGCCGGGCCAAGTCGGAGCGAAAACTGTCGATGCGGGCGGAGGTGCCGCTGGCCGAGGCGCTCGGCCCGGCGGCCCTGCTGGACCAGCTCACCACGGTCGCCGACGACCTCCGCGCCGCCGGCCGGATCACGAAACTGGACCTGCTCCCCGACCGCACCACCGAGCTGGTGATCGCCTGCGCCTTCTGAGCGCGGCCCCGCCGCGCCCCGACGGGGCGCGGCGGGGTCACCAGCCGCGCAGCAGGCGCAGGCCGAGCAGGAAGGCGGCGACGGCGGGGCCGACCAGCAGGGTGATCGCCTGGAGCCGGTACGGCATCCGGTGCCGGGTCAGCTCGACGGCGTTTCCCAGCACGATCACCCCGGCCAGCATCAGGAACGCGCCCCACATGGGGGCGGTCCCCACGTCGACCAGGCCGGCGCGGGTCAGTTGCAGCGTCCCGCCGAGCAGCAGGGCGCCGGCCAGCGCCAGCAGGGCGACCGCCCGGTGCAGCCCCCGGGCCAGCGGGTGGACCGGCCGCCAGTGGTAGGTGCCGGCGACCGCCAGGCACGGCAGGATGACCATCAGCGGCCAGCCCCTGCCGAACGCCCCGAACATCAGCAGCGCCCCGACCGCGAACACCAGCGCGCCGAGACAGGCGACCACGTAGCCGGCGAAGGCGCGCCCGCCGCCCCGGGCCAGCAGCGGCCCGCCGGTGGCGGCGATCAGTGCCCCGGGGATCAGCACGAACCCCGCCCACCAGTGGAAGTGCCCGCTGGCCTGGGCGGCCGTGGTGGTCGCCGCCGCCGCGAGCCCGGCGACCGCCAGGCTGACCAGCCGGTGCCGGCCGGCACCGGGGTAGGAATCGCGCGACATGACCAGACCCGCTTCCGCACTCACTTCCACAGCCTCGCCCGGCGGCGCGGCCCGGTCCATCCGGCCAGCCCTACCATCGGGGGTCGGGCCGCCCGGACGGCCGTCACGCGGGGGTCAGCTCGTCTCGCCGGCCACGCTGAACGAGCGGAGCCGGTCGATCGCCAGCACGGTGAAGCCGACGCTGATCAGCGCGGTCATCACCGCCGCCACGGGCACCGAGACGCTGGCCTCCAGCAGCCCGGTGGGGGCCAGCCGGTCGGCGAGGGCGATCACGTACTGCTGGATGGAGAGCACCTGGGTGCCGGTGACGACGTTGCCGAGCAGCCCCTCCCAGATGAGCACGTAGACCAGGCCGAGCAGCACGGGCCGCCGGGTGAGCAGGCTCAGCGCCAGGAACAGCGCCGAGTACGCCAGCGCACCGACCGCCGCCGCGGCGGCGAGCGCCAGGCCGAGGCGTACCGAGTGGGCGAGCACGCCCGCGACGTAGAGCGGCACGGCGACGGTGACCGCCGTGACGCCGGTGGCCACCGCCAGCTTCGGCAGCACGATCTGCCAGCGCGGCAGCGGCTTGGTCAGGATGTGCACGACCGTGCCGTCGTCGATCTCGGCCCCCAGCACGCCGGTGCCGACGATCAACGCGACCACCGGCAGCACCACGGCCAGGCCGAGGCCGACCAGCACCGGCGGGCCCCACTCGCCCGGGTCCACCCCGAGCGAGCGGGAGAGCACGGCGAGCAGCACCAGCACCGCCGGGAGCGGCACCAGCAGGAGGAACCGGCGACGCCCGAACAGCCCCCGCGCGGTGATCCAGGAAACGGTAGACATGCTCAGGCCTCCACCAGGTAGGAGAAGACGCTCTCCAGGGACTCGTCCTCGGGCACCAGTTGCCGCACCCGGATGCCCTTGGCCAGGGCGATCTTCGGCAGCGCGCGGGTGAACGCGCCGTAGTCGCCGGCCCGCACGGTCAGCCCCGCGCGGCCCAGCTCCACCCCGGTCACCGACGCCTCCGCCATCAGCGCCACGGCGAGCGCCCGATCGTCGGTGGAGTGGACGGCGAAGACGTGCGGCCGGTTGGTCATCAGCCGGCGGATGGTGCGGAAGTCGCCGGAGGCGGCGAGCCGGCCGGCGACCATCACCTGGACGGTGCCGGAGACCTGCTCGACCTCCTCCAGGATGTGCGAGCTGAACAGGATCGTCCGGCCGGCGTCGCCGAGGCGGTGCAGCAGCTCCATCATGTGCAGCCGCTGACGCGGGTCCATCCCGTTGAACGGCTCGTCCAGCAGCAGCACCTGCGGCTCGTGCACGAGCGCGGCGGCCACCCGGGCGCGCTGCCGCATGCCCTTGGAGTACGTGCCGATCCGGCGGTCCTGCGCCGCCTCCATCTCCACCAGGGCGATCGCCCGGCGGGCCGCCGCCGCCGGGTCCGGCAGCCGGTGCAGCTTCGCGCTGGCCAGCACGAACTCGTACGCGGTGAGGAACGTGTGCACCGCCTCCCGCTCGCTCACCAGGCCCAGCCGGCGGTAGACCTCCGGGTTGCGCCAGGTGGGCCGGCCGTCCAGGGTCACCGCGCCGCGCGACGGGGCCAGGAAGCCGGCCATCATGTGCAGCAGGGTGGTCTTGCCCGCGCCGTTCGGGCCGAGCAGCCCGGTGACGCCGGGGCCGAGGGTCATGCTGACGTCGTTGACCGCCACCACGTTGCCGTACCAGCGGGAGACGCCGGCGAGGTCCAGGGTGCTGGCGGCGGCGGTCGCGGCCCCCGCCGCGGGGTCGGCGCTCGTCGTGGTCATCGGGCGGCCACCTTCCGGTATCGCAGCAGCAGCAGGGCGACGCAGCCGGCCACCAGCAGCACGGCGGCGGCCGCGTAGACCGGGCCGAAGTCGCCGATCATGAGCCCCTCCTGTCCCTTGGGAAGCAGGTCGCCGAGGGCCCAGTCGCCGACGCCCCGCACCAGCGTGGACGGCGAGGCGAGGAAGGCCAGCTCGTTGACCGTCCGGGACGGCATGATCGACAGGGTGCCGACGACCGGGGTGGTCATCAGGAACACCGCCACGATCCCGCCGGCCGCGAACGCCCGCTTGCCGGTCAGCGACGCGACCAGCAGGCCGACCGAGGCGAAGACCACCGCCCAGAGCCCGGCGTAGAGCAGGCCCGGCAGCAGGTCGAGCAGCTCGTTCCAGACTCCGCGCATGCCGTCGTCGGTGGTGAAGGCGGCGCCCAGGAACATCACCAGCTGCGGGCCGCCGAGCAGCAGCCAGAGCGCGGTCACCAGCGCCAGCAGCTTGGCCAGCGGGTAGTCCGACCGGGGCAGCGGCCGGGAGAAGTAGAGGGGCAGCACCCCGCTGCGCAGGTCCCGGGAGACCAGCTCGGGGGCGACCACCGCGACGAAGAAGATGACCAGCCAGCTCATGTTGTCGGCGAACTGGGCGTACGTCATCACCGCCTCGCCGATCTGGCTGCGCACCGCGGTGAGGCCCGCGGCCACCACGGTGACGATGCCGACCACCAGCCAGGGGAAGATCTTGGCCTTGGCGCTGCGCCCGAACCCGAACGCCGTACGCAGCCCGTGCAGGTAGAGCGCGCCGAAGACCTGCCGACGCCCCAGGCGGGGGCCGGTGTAGCGCTGGTATCCGATGTCGTGGATGACACCGGTGGGCTCAGGCATGGCTGGGCTCCCTCGTGGCGAAGAGCTCGGCGACCCGGTGCCGGCGCTGGTCCAGCCGGTGCAGCGGCAGGTCCAGCTCGGCGACCGCGCCGAGGATGAGGTCGTAGGTGGCGTCGTCGGCGAGTTCGACGAGCAGCAGCCGCCCGTCCCGGCGTACCGGCAGGCGCAGAGCGGCGAGCCGGGCGGCCAGTTCCTCGGTGCCCTCGCTGACCTCGACGGCGAGCACGTCGGTGGCCGACGTCATGGCGGAGATGTGGTCGGCCCGCAGCAGCCGCCCGCCGTCGATGGCGACCAGCGTGTCGCAGATCCGCTCCACCTCGCCGAGCAGGTGCGAGCAGACCAGCACGGAGATGCCGAACTCGGTGCCGATCCGGTGCACCAGGGCCAGCATGGCGTCCCGGCCGGCCGGGTCGAGGCCGTTGGTCGGCTCGTCGAGCAGCAGCAGGTCGGGGTCGTGCACCAGGGCCTGGGCGAGCTTCACCCGCTGCTTCATGCCGGTGGAGTAGCCGCCGACCGGGCGGTAGCGCTCCTCGTAGAGCCCGACGTGCCGCAGCGCCTCGGAGGCCCGCTCGCGGGCGACCGTACGCGGCAGCCCGCTGATCCGGCCGAGGTGGGTGACCAGCTCGGCGGCCGAGAGGTCCGGCGGCAGGGCGTCGTGCTCGGGCATGTAGCCGACCCGGGCGCGGACCCCGGCGGAGTCGGTGGTCGGGTCGAGCCCGAGTACCCGGACCCGCCCGCTGGTCGGGGCGAGGAGGCCGAGCAGGATCTTGATCAGCGTGGACTTGCCGGCGCCGTTCGCGCCGACCAGTCCGATGATCCCCGGCTCGACCGCGACGGTCAGGTCGGCCAGCGCGGTGACCCCACCCCCGTACGTCTTGGTCAGCGACTCGGTCGCGATCAGTGTCACGACGTCCAGCGTAGGAGGCCGACGCCCCTGCTGGGAGCGGCACGCCCCCGGCGCTCCCCTGATCCTTGCCGCCCACGCCCCCTAGGGTCCGCGCCCCGCACCGGGGAACCTCCGCGGAAATCTCCGCGCAACCAGGACGGCGGGAAAGGCGTCCACTCTAGAGCGGTGCACGCTGCCCGGGGTGGACCGGAATCCACCGGGGCCGACCGACACACGGGAGAGAGCATGATCGGCGGTACGGGGTCGCCCAAGGTGAGCGTGGTGGTGCCCACGCACGACAGCGGGCCGCACATCGAGAAGCTGGTGGCCTCGCTGCTGCGCCAGTCACTGCCTCCGGCGGAGTTCGAGGCGGTCTTCGTCGACGACGGCTCGACCGACGGCACCCCCGCCCGGCTGGCGGAACTCGCCGCCGCGCACCCGCACTTCCGGGTGCTGCGGATCGAGAACTCGGGCTGGCCGTCCCGGCCGCGCAACCTCGGTGTGGCGCAGGCCCGGGGCGAGTACGTGCTGTTCGCCGACGACGACGACTGGCTCGGCGACGAGGCGCTCGAACGGCTGCACGACTGCGCGCGGACGCACGACGCCGACGTGGTGGTCGGCCGGATGGCCGGGCACGGGCGCGGCGTGCCGCGCGAGCTGTTCCGGCGGAACCGGTTCGACGCCACGCTGGCCAACTCGCCGCTGATCGACAGTCTCACCTGCCACAAGATGTTCCGTCGCGCCTTCCTCGACGAGCACGGGCTGCGGTTCCCGGAGGGGTCGCCGCGGCGCCTGGAGGACCACCGGATGGTGGTCCGGTCGTACTTCCTGTCGAGGCGGACGTGCGTGCTGTCGGACTACACCTGCTACCACCACACCCGCCGCGGCGACGCCGGGAACGTCACGGCGACCCGGCTGGACCCGGCGGAGTACTACGCCAGCCTGCGGGAGGCGCTCGACATCGTCGACGCGCACACCGAGCCGGGGCCGCTGCGCGACCGGCTGCACCGGCGCTGGCTGCGCAACGAGATGCTCAACCGGGTACGCGGCCGGCGGATGCTCGACGCCCCCGAGGAGTGGCTCGCGCAGGTCGTCCGGGAGATCCAGGGGGTGATCCGGGAGCGCTTCGCGCCCGGGGTCGCCGCCGGCCTGCCCCCGCTGCAACGGGTGCTGGCGCACCTCGCCGAGCAGGGCCGGGTCGCGGACCTGCGCCGGCTGGCCGAGTGGGAGACGGGCGTCCGCGCCGCCGGCACCGTCGACCGCCACGAGGTGGCCGGTACGGCGCTGACGGTCACCGTCTCCGCCCGGCTGGAATCCGCCGGCCGCCCCGTCACCTTCGCCGCGGACGGCGACCGGGACCTGCTGGTGCTGCCCGTCGACGGCCTCGACCCGGTGCTGCGGGACATGACGGCCGCGCTGGGCCGGAGCAGGCTGGACGTCGTCGCCCGGCGCCGGGAGACGAGCGAGGAGGTCCTCCTGCCGGTCACCTCCGACACCCGCTGGGTGCCCGGCCCCGCCGGCGAGCGGCATCTCGTGCACCGTGCCGTCGCCACGGTCGACGGCGCCGCCCTCGACGTGGGCACCTGGTCGCTGAAGGCCCGGGTCACCTGCGCCGGGTGGACCGAGGACACCCGGCTGCCGCTGGTGCTGCGTCCGGCCGGCGACGGCGCCGCCCCGGCGGTGGAGGACGAACGGGCGCTCTGGACCCGGTTGCGCCGGGCCGTCCGGCGCCGGATCGGACGGCGCTGACCGGAACGCCGGCGGCGACCCGCCCACCGCCGAGAGCCGCCGGCCGGGCCGCCGGGCGCGGCGCGGCGTGGAGTGGCGCTCTCGACCGATCGCCGACAGGCTGAGAAACTGTGTGCCGGTCAGCGGGTTGGGGGGATGGATGAGCAACGGCTGGGTGGTGCCCGACGAGGTGCTCCGGGACGCGCCGGCGTACACGCCGCGCCCCGGCGAGCTCGCCGACCTGGAGCTGCTGCTGACCGGGGCGTACGCCCCGCTGACCGGCTTCATGACCCGCGCCGACCTGGTCTCGGTGAGCCGCCGGGGCCGGCTCGCCGACGGCGCCCCGTGGCCGGTGCCGGTGACGCTCCAGGTGCCCGCGGCGCTCGCCCAGGGCCTGGACCCGCGCGACGAGGCGCGCCGCACCCTGGTGCTGACCGACGGCGAGGGCGCACCGGTCGCGGCGCTGGAGGTCGCCGACGCCTGGCAGGTCCGCGACGGGGTGGCGGGCGTCGGGGGCGCGGTCCGCCGGCTCGGCGACGGCGGCCACGGCCCGTTCCAGCGGCTGCGCCGCACCCCCGAGGAGGTACGCGCGCTGCTGCCGCCCGGCCGGGTGCTCGGGGTGGTCGCCGACCGCCCGCTGCACCGGCCGCAGCTCGCCCAGATCGCCCACGCCGCCCGCACCCTCGGCGCCCACCTGCTGGTGATGATCCCCGTCGGCGAGGACGGCGTCGGTGGGCTGCCCCCGGAGGCGCTGGTGCGCGGCATCTTCGCCGCCCGGGACCGGATGCCGCCGGCCACGCTGGTCGCCGTGCCGCTCAGCCGGCGCCGCGACGAGATCAGCGACGCCCTGCTGCGGGCCCGGGTGTCGGCGGCGTACGGGGTGACGCACCTGCTCTCCACCGGTGAGATGCTCTCGGGCGCGGGCCTGCGGGTGCTGGTGCCACGCGAGCTGGCCTACGACAACCGCGACGGGCAGTGGCGCTGGCGGGAGGACATCCCGCCGCGCAACCGGCGCTTGGCCCTGACGCAGGCGGAGATCGACGACCTGCTGGACCGGGGCTTCCCGCTGCCCGAGTGGCACACCCCGCCGGCGGTGGCGAGGGAGCTGGCCCGGGCCCGTCCGCCCCGGCGGCACCGGGGCCTGGTGGTCTTCCTGACGGGGCTCTCCGGCTCCGGCAAGTCGACGATCGCGCGCGGCCTCGCCGACGCGCTGCGCGAGCAGGGCGACCGGACGATCACGCTGCTCGACGGCGACGTGGTGCGCCGGGAGCTCTCCGCCGGCCTGGGCTTCGGCAAGGCCGACCGCGACCTCAACGTGCGGCGGATCGGCTGGGTGGCCGCCGAGATCGCCCGGCACCGCGGCGTCGGCATCTGCTGCCCGATCGCCCCGTACGCCCAGGCGCGCGCGACCGCCCGGGAGATGGCCCTGGCCGCCGGGGCCGGTTTCCTGCTGGTGCACGTCGCGACCCCGCTGGAGGTCTGCGAGCAGCGCGACCGCAAGGGCCTGTACGCCCGGGCCCGGGCGGGCCTGCTCACCGGGATGACCGGCATCGACGACCCCTACGAGGAGCCGACCGACGCGGACCTGGTCGTCGACACCAGCGACCTGACGGTCGACGAGGCGGTCCAGGCCGTCCTGCACCACCTGACCGAGACCGGCTGGGTCGAGCCCAAGCTCCAGTCCATCTGATCCGCCCCTGTCTCCTTCCGCGGGTCGCCCCTCCGCGCTAGTGTTCGTCTTTGTTCGAACACGTTCGACCGCGTGAGAGCGCGGGGGCACGGAGGTGCGACGGATGCTGGCTCAGCAGCGCCAGGCGGCCATCCTGGACCGGGTGCGCGCCACCGGCGGGGTGCGGGTCACCGACCTGGCCGTCGAGTTCGGCGTCTCCGACATGACCATCCGGCGCGACCTGGAGACGCTGCACGAGCGTGGCCTGCTGGCCAAGGTGCACGGCGGCGCCACGGTCGCCGGCCCCGGCTCGACCGACGAGCCGGGGTTCCGGGCCAAGTCGGTGCGGCAGTTGGCGGAGAAGGCGGCCATCGCGGCGCGGGCCGCGGAACTGGTCCGGCCGGGCGCGGCGATCGCCCTGTCAGCCGGCACCACCACCGCCGAGCTGGCCCGCCGGCTGGTCGACGTGCCGGGCCTGACCGTGGTCACCAACTCGCTGCCGGTGGCCGAGATCCTGCACGTCGGGGGCCGCCCGGACCAGACCGTGGTGCTCACCGGCGGGGTGCGTACGCCGTCCGACGCCCTGGTCGGGCCGCTGGCCGTCGGCGCGATCCGGTCGCTGCACCTGGACCTGCTCTTCCTCGGCGTGCACGGGATCAGCGAGCGGGCCGGGTTCACCACGCCCAACCTGATGGAGGCGGAGACCGACCGGGCGCTGGTGGCCGCCGCCGACCGGCTGGTGGTGCTCGCCGACCACACCAAGTGGGGCACGGTCGGCATCTCCGCCATCGTCGAGCTCTCCGCCGCCCACGTGCTGGTCACCGACGACCGGTTGCCTCCCGAGGCGCGGCGCTCGCTCGACGACCGGGTGGGCCAACTGGTGGTCGTGCCGGCGGCGGACGGGGCGCGGGCGGCCACGCCGACGGCGACGGGGGCGGCGCGATGAAGCGCACCGCGATCGAGCTGGCCGACGGCCGCGAACTGATCTACTTCGACGAGCGGGACGACGCCGTCCGCGACCAGCCGGACCGGCGCGAGCTGCCCCCGCTGCCGCCCGCGTCGCAGCTGCGCCACGACCCGCTGACCGACGAGTGGGTGGCGGTCGCCGTGCACCGGCAGACCCGCACCTTCCTCCCGCCGGCCGACCAGTGCCCGCTCTGCCCCACCACCGCCGACCGGCTCAGCGAGATCCCCGCCCCCGACTACGACGTCGCCGTCTTCGAGAACCGGTTCCCCTCGCTGAGCGGCCGGGTGGCCGACGAGCCGGCCGAGATCACGCCGTTCACCCCGGTCCGGCCCGGCCGGGGCCGTTGCGAGGTGGTCTGCTTCACCGACGACCACAATGCCTCCTTCGCCGGCCTGCCGCCGCGCCGGGTGCGTACCGTGCTGGACGCGCTCGCCGACCGGACCGCCGCGCTGAGCGAGCTGCCCGGCGTGGAGCAGGTCTTCCCGTTCGAGAACCGGGGCGTGGAGATCGGGGTGACGCTGCACCACCCGCACGGTCAGGTCTACGCGTACCCCTTCGTGACGCCGCGCACCCGGGCGATGCTGGCCGCCGCCCGCCGGCACGCCGACCGCACCGGCGGACGCAACCTCTACGCCGACGTGCTCGCCGCCGAACGGGCCGCGGGCGACCGGGTGGTCGCCGCCAACGAACACTGGACCGCGTACGTTCCGGCCGCCGCGCGCTGGCCGTTCGAGGTGCACGTGGCCCCGCACCGGCCGGTGCCGGACATCCCGGCGCTCGACGACGCCGAGCGGGACGCCTTCGGGCCGCTCTACCTGGACGTGCTGCGCCGCTTCGACGGGCTGTTCGACCTGCCGATGCCCTACATCGCCGCCTGGCACCAGGCCCCGGTACGCGCCGACCGCGAGCTGGGCCACCTGCACCTGCAACTGTTCAGCATTCGGCGGGCCCGGGACAAGCTGAAGTACCTGGCCGGCTCGGAGTCCGGCATGGGCGTCTTCATCAACGACATCGCCCCGGAACGTGCCGCCGAACTGCTCCGCGCCGGATGAGGCAAGGGCACCCCGGTTGACGCCCATGGGAAGCCCTTCACCACCTCTGACGGCACCATCGGCCGACAGCCGGAGGCCGGCCGGCGGAGGTGGCAGACAGGGCGCGGGGGGCCCGGGACAGGGCCCCCCGCAGGGAAGGGACGGCTGGCTGTGCGCGACAGCCGGGAAGGCTGGCTGATCGGCACGCTTGCCGCGAGGCGACCGCGGTCAACCTTCCTGGACGCGACTGGCATCTCGTCCACCCTGGTCAACGAGGCGCGCCGGACGGAGTGACGCGCTCCGCGTGTCAGCCCGCGACACGCCGCGCGGGCCACGAAACTCGCCCGGGGCGGAGACGACGGAGCCCGCCGGCGGGGCCGGCGGGCTCGGTCGGTGTGGCGGAGGAGATCAGGCGGAGAGCTTGCGCGCCAGGTTCTCGTCCAGGGCGTTCATGAACTCGTCGGTGGTCAGCCACGGGGCGTCCCGCGAGATGAGCAGCGCGAGGTCCTTGGTCATCTGGCCGCCCTCGACGGTGTCGATGATGACCTGCTCCAGGGTGTTGGCGAACTCGGTGACCGCCGGGGTGCCGTCCAGCTTGCCCCGGTGGGCCAGGCCCCGGGTCCAGGCGTAGATGGAGGCGATCGGGTTGGTCGAGGTCTTCTCGCCCTTCTGGTACTGCCGGTAGTGCCGGGTGACGGTGCCGTGCGCGGCCTCGGCCTCGACCGTACGGCCGTCCGGGGTCATCAGCACCGACGTCATCAGGCCCAGCGAGCCGAAGCCCTGGGCGACGGTGTCGGACTGCACGTCACCGTCGTAGTTCTTGCAGGCCCAGACGAAGCCGCCCTCCCACTTCAGCGCGGCGGCGACCATGTCGTCGATCAGCCGGTGCTCGTAGCTGATGCCGGCGGCCTCGAACTCGGCCTTGAACTCGTTCTCGAACACCTCGGCGAAGATGTCCTTGAACCGGCCGTCGTACGCCTTGAGGATGGTGTTCTTCGTCGACAGGTAGACCGGGTAGCCGCGGTCCAGGCCGTAGCGCATCGAGGCGCGGGCGAAGTCCCGGATCGACTCGTCGAAGTTGTACATGCCCATGGCGACGCCGCCGCCGGGGAAGTTGGCGACCTCCATCTCCACCGGCGCGGAGCCGTCGGTCGGGGTGTAGGTGATGGTCACCGTGCCCGGGCCGGGGACGACGAAGTCGGTGGCCTTGTACTGGTCGCCGTGGGCGTGCCGGCCGATGATGATCGGCTTGGTCCAGCCGGGGACCAGCCGCGGCACGTTGGACATGATGATCGGCTCGCGGAAGACGACGCCGCCGAGGATGTTGCGGATGGTGCCGTTCGGCGACCGCCACATCTTCTTCAGGCCGAACTCCTCGACCCGGGCCTCGTCGGGGGTGATGGTCGCGCACTTGACGCCGACGCCGTGCTGCTTGATGGCGTTGGCGGCGTCCACGGTGACCTGGTCGTCGGTCTCGTCGCGGTACTGAATCGACAGGTCGTAGTAGTGCAGGTCGACGTCGAGGTAGGGCAGGATCAGCTGCTCCCGGATCTGCTTCCAGATGATCCGGGTCATCTCGTCGCCGTCGAGCTCCACGACCGGGTTGTTTACCTTGATCTTCGCCATCGGCCGGCGCTCCTCTCGGGGGACTCGTGCTCAAGCAGTACGAGCGTACTGGAAACTGGCCGGCAGTCCCCAGCCGGCCTCGGTCGGCCGCAAACGGGGTAGCACGGCACGGGACCGCGCTGGCACCATCGCCCGATGCCACCGCGCCGCACCCTCGGGTCTATCACGGTCACCGCGCTCACCGACGGCGAGGGGCCGTTCTTCCAGCCCCGCGCCGAGGCGTTCCCGGACGCCACGCCCGAACACTGGCGCGCGGCCGACCGGCGGGACCCGGCCACGGTGACCGTCGACGGGCGGTGGTGGCTGCCGTTCCGCAGCTTCGCGATCCGCGCCGGGGACGGCCCGGTGACCCTGGTCGACGCCGGGATCGGCCCGGCCGGCGCCCCCGCGTCGAGTTGGGCGCCGGTGCCCGGGCGGCTGCCGGGCGAGCTCGCCGCCGCCGGCATCGACCCGTCCGACGTGCGCACGGTGGTGCTCACCCACCTGCACACCGACCACGTCGGCTGGGCGGTCACGGGCACGCCGGCCACGCCGTACTTCCCGAACGCCGACTACGTGCTCCAACGGGCCGAGCTGGCCGCTGTGGAGAGCATCAACCCCGGGCTGCCGGCCGGGCTGGTCGCACCGTTGCGCGCCGCCGGCCAGCTCCGGGTGGTCGACGGCGAGGTGCGCCTCGATCCGACGGTACGACTGCTGCCGACGCCGGGGCACACGCCCGGGCACCAGTCGGTGCTGCTGGAGGTCGGCGACGAGCGGCTGCTGGTCACCGGCGACCTGCTGGTGCACGCCGTGCAACTGGTCGACCCGGAGCTGGCGTACGCCCACGAGGAGGACGCCGCGGCGGCCCGCGCGTCGCGGGTGGCGCTGCTGCGCGACCTGGCCGCGCGCGGCCCCGCGGTGCTCGCCACCCCGCACCTCGGCGAGGCGTTCGTGGCGTTGTAGGGGCGCGACGACGAGGGGGCACGCCGGCGGACCGGCGTGCCCCCTCGTCGGGTGACGGATCACATGTTGGCGACGTCGGCCTGCTTGGCGCGGACGGCCTCGGCGGCCTCCTTCAGGCTGGCCAGCTCGTCGGCGTCCAGGTCGGTCTCGACGACCCGCTTGACGCCCTCGGCCCCGATCTCCGCCTCGACGCCCAGGTAGACGCCGGAGATGCCGTACTCGCCGTCGACCCAGGCGCAGACCGGCATGACCTCGCCGGAGTCCTCCGCGACGGCCTTGGCCATCCGGGCGGCGGCGGCGGACGGGGCGTAGTACGCCGAGCCGGTCTTGAGCAGCGCGACCACCTCGGCGCCGCCGTTGCGGGTCTTGACGACCAGCTCCTCGATCTGCTCGGCCGGCATCGCGTCGCGCAGCGGCTTGCCGTTCACCGTGCTCTTCGACGGCACCGGCACCATCGTGTCGCCGTGCGAGCCGAGGGTCAGGGTCTTCACCGACTTAACCGGTACGCTCAGCGCCTCGGCGACGAAGTTGGTGAACCGGGCGGTGTCCAGCATGCCGGCCTGGCCGAGCACCCGGTTCTTCGGGAACTGGGTGGCGAGCTGGGCCAGCGCGGTCATCTCGTCCAGCGGGTTGGACACGACGATGACGACGGCGTTCGGGGCGTACTTGGCGACGTTCTCGGAGACCTGGCGGACGATCTTCGCGTTCGTCTCCAGCAGGTCCATCCGGCTCATGCCCGGCTTGCGCGGCAGGCCGGCGGTGATCACCACGACGTCCGAGCCCTCGATCGCCTCGTAGCCCTCGCCGTTCGGGCCCGTGGTCACGCCGACGACCTTGGTCTCGAAGCCCTCGACCGCGCGCGACTGGTTGAGGTCCAGGGCGAGACCCGCGGGCTTGCCCTCCACGATGTCGGTGATCACGACGGTGTCGAAGACGTCGTACTCGGCCAGGCGCTGCGCGGTGGTGGAGCCGTAGAAGCCGGCCCCGACGACAGTGACCTTCTTACCCATGGTCGTCCCACTCCCTGCTACCAGTCGGTTTTCCGGACCGTATCAGTCATCCTGGCACCGATCCGGTCAGGGGCGGACGGTTATGACCCCGATGGGCGGTGCAAGCGGGCTCCGGCACACACCGAGATGTCGGGAAGTGCCCTCTTCCACCTGGGGGCCCTGCCCCGCACCTCAGTCGCGTTCGGCGCGCTCGACGACGTTGGTCAGCAGCATTGCGCGGGTCATCGGGCCGACACCGCCCGGCATCGGCACCAGCTTGCCGGCCACCTCGGCCGTCTCCGGGGCGACGTCACCGGTGTAGCGGCCCTTGCCGTCCGGGCCGATCACCCGGGTGATGCCCACGTCGACCACCACCGCGCCCGGCGTGACCATGTCGGCGGTGAGCAGGCCCGGCACCCCGGCGGCCACGATGACGATGTCGGCGGCGCGGGTGTGCGCGGCGAGGTCGAGGGTGCCGGTGTGGCACAGCGTCACGGTGGCGTTCTCGCTGCGCCGGGTCAGCAGCAGGCCGAGCGGGCGGCCGACCGTGTTGCCCCGGCCGACCACGGCGACCTTCGCCCCGCGCAGCGCCACGTCGTGCCGGCGGAGCAGCTCGACGATGCCGCGCGGGGTGCAGGGCAGCGGGCCCTCGTAGCCGAGGACGAGCCGGCCGAGGTTGACCGGGTGCAGGCCGTCGGCGTCCTTGTCGGGGTCGATCAGCTCCAGCACCCGCTGGGTGTCGAGGTGACCCGGCAGCGGCAGCTGGACGATGTAGCCGTGGCAGGCCGGGTCGGCGTTGAGCTCGGCGAGCACCGCGTCGACCTGCTCCTGGGTGGCGTCGGCCGGCAGCTCCCGGCGGATCGAGGCGATGCCCACCTCGGCGCAGTCGCGGTGCTTGCCGTTGACGTACGCCTGGGACCCGGGGTCGGCGCCGACCAGGACGGTGCCCAGCCCGGGGGTGATGCCGCGTTCCGCCAGTGCCTTGACCCGCGTCCGCAGCTCGTCCTTGATCTCGGCCGCGGTCGCCTTGCCGTCCAGAAGCGTCGCCGTCACGCCCAGATCGTCTCACGGTCGAAGCCCGGTGATCCGACGACCTGCGTCAGCCAGCCATCCGATCACGAAGAGTGACGTGCATTTCATCACTGTGAGTTAACAAGCGTGGGTCCGGTCACAGCCGGATCCGGACGCGCCGGCTGCGGCGGGGACGGTGCCGGACAGCGGGGACGGAACAGCGCGGGAGGGTCGAGAGGCGGCGGCGACGGCCACCGCCCTCACGACGGTCCGCAGGTGAGGCGGCATTTGTCGACCCGACGGCTATAGCAGGAGAACTTGGCCGCCGCAAGACCCCGAGCCCGGCCCCGTTATCGCTTCGCAACGCGCTCGTTGCCGAACGCCAACCCGCGACCTACCGTTGCCCAACGTTGCGCAGCGTAAACCCAGCGCCGGGCCTGACTGCGCAGCGTGAGGAGACGAGGAGGCTACATGCGCGTGCGCAGGCTCGCTACCTGGACCGCCCTCCCGCTCGCGGTGACCCTGGGCCTGGTGGCCTGCGGCTCGGGCGGCGACGGCGGATCCGGCGAGAGCAACCCCGACGCGGCCGTGCGGATCGAGATCGCCGAGCCGCAGCACCTGGTGCCGACCAACACCAACGAGACGAGCGGCTCGCAGGTGCTCAGCGCCCTGTTCAGCCCGCTGGTCGACTACGACGAGGCCAACAAGCCGTACGAGGTGGCGGCCGAGTCGGTGACGTCCGAGGACAACACGACCTGGACGGTCAAGCTCAAGGACGGCTACACCTTCCACAACGGCGAGAAGGTCACCGCCGACAACTACCTCGACGCCTGGAACTACGGCGCCTACGCGCCGAACGGGCAGAACTCGAGCTACTTCTTCGAGAAGATCGCCGGCTACGAGGACCTGCAGGGCGAGACGCCGAAGGCCAGGACGCTGACCGGCCTGAAGAAGGTCGACGACCTGACCTTCACCGTCACGCTCTCCGAGCCGTACAGCGAGTTCAAGACCATGCTCGGCTACACCGCCTTCTACCCGATGCCGAAGGCCGCGTTCTCCGCGCCCGGGGTGCTGGCCGAGGGTTACGAGCAGGCGCCGGTGGGCCAGGGCCCGTTCAAGATGAAGGGGACCTGGCAGCACGACGCCAAGGTCGAGGTCGAGAAGTACGACGCCTTCCCCGGCGAGAAGCCGAAGGTGGCCGGCGTCGAGTTCCGGATCTACCAGCAGCCGACCGCCGCGTACGCGGACGTGCTGTCGGACAACCTGGACGTCATCAAGACCATCCCGACCGAGAACCTGTCGACGGCCGGCACCGACCTCGGTGACCGGTTCAAGCAGAGCCCGGCCTCGTCGCTCCAGGTGCTGGCGTTCCCGACGTTCCAGAAGGAATTCAGCAACCCGGACGTGCGCAAGGCCATCTCGATGGCGATCGACCGGGACGAGATCACCAAGTCGATCTTCAAGGACTCGCAGCAGCCCGCCCGCTCGTTCGTCTCGCCGGTCGTCGCGGGCTACCGCGACAACACCATCGGCGAGGCCGGCGAGTTCGACCCGGCCAAGGCCAAGGCGCTGTACCAGGCCGCGGGCGGCCCGGCGAAGATCGAGCTGTCCTACAACGGCGACGGCGGCCACAAGGACTGGATCGACGCGACCTGCAACCAGCTCAAGGCCAACCTGGGCGTGGACTGCGTGGGCAACGCCGAGCCGAAGTTCGCGGACCTGCTGACCAAGCTCAAGGCCAAGCAGCCGGTCGGCCTGTTCCGGATGGGCTGGGTCATGGACTACCCGTCCATGGAGAACTACCTGGGCCCGCTGTACAGCAGCAACGGCTCGTCGAACTACTACGGCTACAGCAACCCGGCGTTCGACAAGCTGCTCGCCGAGGGCGCCAGCGCCGCGAACGAGGACGAGGCGGTCAAGAAGTACCAGGCGGCGGAGGACCTGCTGGCCAAGGACCTGCCGGTCATCCCGCTGCGGTACGGCCAGAACAACTTCGGCCACTCGACCAAGGTCAAGAACGTGGAGATGGACCTCTTCGACCGGGTCGACCTGCTGAAGATCGAGGCCGTCAAGTAACAGCGCGGCACGACGGGTCGGGTCACCGGCGGACGGTGGCCCGACCCGCCATCCTCTTCACCCTTTTTCAGAGAGACTGCCAAGTATGTTCCGCTTCATCCTGAGGCGTCTGCTCCAGATGGTCCTCGCGTTCTTCGGAACCACGCTGATCGTCTACGCGCTGATGTTCGCCGGCCAGGGCGACCCCATCCAGGCGCTGGCCGGGGAGCGCCCGGTCACGGCCGCGCAGCGGGCATACCTGACGGAGAAGTTCCACCTCGACCAGACCGGGGTCGGCGGCTTCTTCTACCGCTACTTCGACTACATCAAGAACCTCCTGCAGGGCGACCTCGGGCAGTCGCTGACCGGGCGCTCGATCGGCGACATCCTCGCCGCCGCCTGGCCCGTCACGGTCAAGCTGGCGCTGATCGCCATGGCCGTCACCATCGTCTTCGGGGTCACCGCGGGCGTCCTCGCCGGCATCCGGCGGGCCAGCATCTTCGACAACTCGACGCTGCTGCTGACCCTGCTGGTGCTCGGCATCCCCACGATCGTGCTCGCCCCCCTCGCCCAGTACCTCCTCGGCGTCAAGTGGCAGCTCTTCCCGCCCACCGCCGGCGCCGACCCCGACCTGTACGCGCTGCTGCTGCCCGGCATCGTGCTCGGCTCCCTCTCGCTGGCCACCGCGCTGCGGCTGACCCGGACCTCGGTGGCGGAGAACCTGCGCGCCGACTACGTCCGGACCGCCCGCTCCAAGGGACTGGCCAAGCGGCGCATCGTCAGCGTCCACGTGCTGCGCAACTCGCTCATCCCGGTGGTCACCTTCCTCGGCGTCGAACTGGGCAACCTGATGAGCGGCGCGATCATCACCGAGGGCGTGTTCAACATCCCCGGTGTCGGCTTCAACCTCTTCCGCGGCATCCGCACCGAGGACGGCCCGCTGGTGGTGGGCATCGTCAGCGTGCTCGTCGTGGTCTACCTCGTCTCCAACCTGGTGGTGGACGTCCTGTACGCCGTACTCGACCCGAGGATCCGCTATGAGTGACTTCGAGACTGTCGCCGCTTCGGAGAACCAGGCCGCGCGGCGGGGGCCGTCGGGCGAACCGGGCGCGCCGGGGCAGGCGGGCGTACCGCAGAAGCCGCGCAGCCTGGCCGGCGACGCCTGGCGCGACCTGCGCCGCAACCCGATCTTCTGGGTCAGCCTCGCCTTGGTGGTGCTGGTCGCCGCCATGGCCGCCGTCCCCGGCCTGTTCACCTCGAACGACCCCCGCGACTGCGTGCTGGCCCGCCAGCACGCCGGCCCGTCCGGCGGGGCGATCTTCGGGTACGACTTCCAGGGCTGCGACACGTACTCCCGGGCGGTGTACGGCGCCCGCGCGTCGCTGCTGGTCGGCGCCCTCTCCGCGCTGCTCACCGGCCTGATCGCGCTCGTCGTCGGGATGGTTGCCGGCTACTTCGGCCGCTGGGTCGACGCGGTGCTCTCCCGGGTGATCGACATCGTGCTCGGCATCCCGCTGCTGCTCGCCGCGATCGTGCTGCTGAAGCGGGTGAACAGCGACAGCTCCGCGGTCCGGATCGGCGCGGTGATCTTCGTGCTGGCGATCCTCGGCTGGACCACCGCCGCCCGCGTCGTCCGCTCCTCGGTGATCACCGCGAAGGAGCAGGACTACGTGGCGGCGGCCCGGATGCTCGGCGCCGGCGACGGCCGGATCATGCTGCGGCACATCCTGCCGAACGCGCTCGCCCCGGCGATCGTGGTGCTGACCATCGCGCTCGGCTCGTTCATCGCCGCCGAGGCGACGCTCTCCTTCCTCGGCATCGGCCTGAAGGCGCCGACGATCTCCTGGGGCATCGACATCGACGCCGGCCGGGTGCACATGCGGGAGTCGGCCACGCCGCTGGTCGTCCCCTCGACGTTCCTCGCGCTGACCGTGCTGGCGTTCATCATGCTCGGCGACGCGATCCGCGACGCGTTCGACCCGAAGCTGCGGTGACGGATGCGAACGAGCGCAGCGAGCCCCGCAGTCGCGAACGAAAGGCAGGCACCGTGAGCCAGTCCGCCGTCCGGCCGACGCCGGCCTCCCCGACGCCCGAGGGCGGGCACCTGCTGGACGTACGGGACCTGCACGTCGAGTTCCGCACCGGCGAGGGCGTGGCCAAGGTGATCAACGGGGTCTCGTACCACCTCGACCCCGGCGAGACGCTCGCCGTGCTCGGCGAATCCGGCTCCGGCAAGTCGGTCACCGCGCAGGCGATCATGGGCATCCTCGACACTCCCCCGGCGCTGATCCGCTCCGGTCAGATCCTCTACCAGGGTCGGGACCTGCTGAAGCTGTCGGAGGAGCAGCGCCGGCAGGTGCGGGGCAAGGAGATCGCGATGATCTTCCAGGACGCCCTCTCCGCGCTGAACCCCGTCTTCCCGGTGGGTTGGCAGATCGGCGAGACGCTGCGCCAGCGCGAGGGCATGTCCAGGGCGGACGCCCGCCGGCGGGCCGTCGAGCTGATGGACCTGGTGAAGATCCCGGCCGCCGCCAACCGGCTCGGGGACTACCCGCACCAGTTCTCCGGCGGCATGCGCCAGCGCGTCATGATCGCGATGGCGCTGGCCATGAACCCGAAGGTGCTGATCGCCGACGAGCCGACCACGGCGCTGGACGTCACCGTGCAGGCCCAGATCATGGACCTGCTGGCCGACCTGCGCCGCGATCTCGACATGGCGATGATCCTGATCACCCACGACCTCGGCGTGGTCGCCGGCGTCGCGGACCGGATCGCCGTCATGTACGCCGGCCGGATCGTCGAGCACGCCGACGTCCGCTCGCTGTACCGGGCGCCGGCCCACCCGTACACGAAGGGGCTGCTGGAGTCGATTCCGCGGATGGACGTGCGGGGTCAGCAGCTCTCCACCATCAAGGGGCTGCCGCCCAACCTGATGCGGATCCCGTCCGGCTGCCCCTTCCACCCCCGGTGCCCGTACGTGCAGCAGGTCTGCGTGGACGTGGTGCCGCACGACCTGGTCCTCGGCGACGGCCGGACCAGCGCGTGCCACTTCGCGCAGGAGGTCCGTGATGACAGCGCCCGCTAGCCCGACCAAGGTCCGGGGCGAGACGATCCTCGCCGTCGACAACCTCGTCAAGCACTTCCCGATCCGCCAGGGCGTGTTGTTCCAGAAGCAGGTCGGCGCGGTCAAGGCCGTCGACGGGGTCAGCTTCGAGCTGCGACGAGGCGAGACCCTCGGCGTGGTCGGCGAGTCCGGCTGCGGCAAGTCCACCCTGGCCCGGCTGCTGATGCGGCTGGAGACGCCGACCGCGGGCCGGGCCACCCTGGAGGGCCGGGACCTGTTCAAGGCCTCCGGCGCCGAGCTGCGCCGGTTGCGGCGCAACATGCAGATGGTCATGCAGGACCCGTACACCTCGCTGAATCCACGGATGACGGTCGGCGACATCATCGGTGAGCCGTTCGAGATCCACCCCGACGCGGCGCCGAAGGGCAGCCGTCGGCAGCGGGTGCAGGAACTGCTCGACGTGGTCGGCCTCAACCCGGAGCACATCAACCGGTACCCGCACCAGTTCTCCGGCGGTCAGCGGCAGCGCATCGGCATCGCCCGGGCGCTCGCCCTGCGGCCCGAGATCATCGTCTGCGACGAGCCCGTCTCCGCGCTCGACGTGTCGATCCAGGCGCAGGTGATCAACCTGCTGGAGCAGCTTCAGGACGAGTTCGGCCTGTCGTACATCTTCATCGCCCACGACCTGTCGGTGGTCCGGCACATCTCCGACCGGGTCGCCGTGATGTACCTCGGAAAGATCGTGGAGATCGGCACCGAGGACGAGATCTACGAGCGGGCCACCCACCCGTACACCCAGGCGTTGCTGTCGGCGGTGCCGGTGCCGGACCCGGACGCCCGCGACCAGCGCACCATGATCCGGCTCACCGGCGACGTGCCGAGCCCGGCCGACCCGCCGAGCGGCTGCCACTTCCGCACCCGCTGCTGGAAGGCCCAGGAGGTCTGCGCCCGCGAGGAGCCGCACACGGTGCTCCGCGCGGCGGACCCGCACCCCTCGGCGTGCCACTTCGCCGAACTCCGCCCCGCCCCCTGACCCCCCGCGCCGGCGCCCGCGCCCGCGATCTTGCACTTTGTGCCCGCGGATCGCGTGCTTCGTCCCGGATGCCGGGGCACAAAGTGCAAGATCGCTGAGAAGCGAGGGGCGAGGAGTTAGAGGGCTGGGGGTCAGTGGAAGAAGTGGCGGGTGGCGGTGAAGTACATGGTGACGCCGGCCTGCTTGGCGGCGGCGATCACCTCCTCGTCGCGGATCGAGCCGCCCGGCTGGACGATCGCGCGGACGCCCGCGTCGATGAGGATCTTCGGACCGTCGGCGAACGGGAAGAACGCGTCGGAGGCGCAGACCGCGCCGCGGGCGCGTTCCGCCCCGGCCCGGCTGACCGCGAGCTGCGCCGAGTCGACCCTGTTGACCTGGCCCATCCCGACGCCGACGGTCGCCCCGTCCTTCGCCAGCAGGATCGCGTTGCTCTTCACCGCGCGCACCGCCCGCCAGGCGAAGGCCAGGTCGCGCAGGGTCGCCTCGTCGGCCGCCTCGCCCGCGGCCAGCCGCCAGTTGGCCGGGTCGTCACCGTCGGCGTCGATCCGGTCCGCCATCTGCACCAGCACGCCCCCGGTGACCTGCCGCCACTCGGCCGGCAGCGGGTCGAAGGCCGGCGCGCGCAGCAGCCGGATGTTCTTCTTGCCCTGGAGCACCTCCACGGCGCCCTCGTCGAAACCGGGCGCCACCAGCACCTCGGTGAAGATCTCCGAGACCTGCCGGGCCAGCTCGACCGAGACCGGCCGGTTGACCGCGATCACCCCGCCGTACGCGGACACCGGGTCGCAGGCGTGCGCCTTGCGGTGCGCGTCGGCCACGTCGACGCCGACGGCGATGCCGCACGGGTTGGCGTGCTTGATGATCGCCACCGCCGGCTGGTCGGCGAAGTCGTTGGCCGCCCGCCACGCGGCGTCCGCGTCGACGTAGTTGTTGTACGACATCTCCTTGCCGTGCAGCTGCTCCGCCTGGGCGAGCCCGGCGGGGCTGGACGGGTCGACGTAGAGGGCCGCCGCCTGGTGCGGGTTCTCGCCGTAGCGCAGCACCGCCGAGCGGCGCAGCGACAGCCCGGCGAAGCCCGGCCAGCCGTCCTGCTCGGGCGCCAGCACGGCGGCGCACCACTCGGCCACCGCCACGTCGTACTCGGCGATGACCGCGAACGCCTGGGCGGCCAGCACGCGGCGCTGGGCCAGGGTGAAGCCGCCCTCGTCGAGCGCGGCGAGCAGGGCCGGGTACGCGGCCGGATCGGTCACCACGGCGACCGAGGCGTGGTTCTTGGCGGCCGCCCGGACCATCGCCGGCCCGCCGATGTCGATCTGCTCGACGCACTCCTCGACGCCCGCGCCGGAGGCGACCGTGGCCTGGAACGGGTAGAGGTTGGAGACCAGCAGGTCGATCCCCGCGATGCCGTGCTCGTCGAGCTGGGCGGCGTGCGAGTCCTTGCGCAGGTCGGCGAGGAGCCCGCCGTGCACCTTCGGGTGCAGCGTCTTGACCCGGCCGTCGAGGATCTCCGGGAAGCCGGTCACCGCCTCCACCGGGGTCACCGGCACTCCGGCATCGGCGATGGTCGAGGCCGTGCTGCCGGTCGAGACGATCTCCACCCCGGCCGCGTGCAGCGCCCGGGCCAGCTCGACCAGGCCGGTCTTGTCGTAGACGCTGACCAGCGCCCGCCTGATCGGGCGGCGTTCGTCCTGAGTGGAACTCACGGAACCGTGACCTTTCTTCCGGTGATCGTCCAACCTTCGCGGACCAGGCGGCCCACCTGCTCGACGAGCTGGTGCCGCTCGGCGTCCTTGATGCGCTCGGTGAGCGTCTCCACGTCGTCGTCGTCGCGCACCGGCACGGCGACCTGCGCGACGATCGGGCCGGTGTCCATGCCGGCGTCGACGAAGAACAACGTCGCCCCGGTGACCTTCACGCCGTAGGCGAGGGCGTCGCGCGGACCGTGGATGCCGGGGAACGCCGGCAGCAGCGTGTTGTGCGTGTTCAGGTAGCGGTCGCCGAAGGCGGCCAGGAAGCGCGGGCCGACCAGCTTGAGGAAACCGGCGGAGATGACCAGGTCGGGCCGGTGCTCGGCGACGCGGGCGGTCAACGCGGCGTCCCAGTCCTCGCGGGTGGGGTGGTCGGCGACCCGCTCGACGAAGGTCGGCACACCCGCCGCGGCGGCCCGCTCCAGCCCGGCGATGCCGTCGCGGTCGGCCCCGACGGCGACCACCCGGGCTCCGTACGCCGGATCGGCACAGGCGTCGAGCAGGGCCTGGAGGTTGGAGCCGGAGCCGGAGACGAGGACGACGATGCGGGCGGCGGACGCGGGCTCGGTCACCTGACCAGCCTATCGGGCAGGCCGACGGTTCCATCCGCTGGGCAGCGCGACATTCACCGACGACGTGATCGGGCAGAACCGGGTACGCTGCCGGTCGCTCGGGACCGGCGCACGCGTCCGGCCCGCACCCGTCAGTGATCCGGCACCCCAGAGGTGTCGAGTGGAATGAGGAGTACGCCGAAATGCAGCCCGGATACCAGCCGCAGCAGCAACCGCCGGTCAACAACAACATGGCGATGTCGATCGTCGCCATCTTCCTCTTCTGGCCGCTGGCCATCCCGGCCATCATCAACGCCTCGAAGGTGAACACCCTGCTGCAGCAGGGCGACTACGCCGGGGCCCAGGCCGCGGCCGCCGAGTCGAAGAAGTGGTCCAAGTGGGCGCTGATCGTCGGCATCAGCTGGTACGTGATCGTTCTGGTGTGCTGCCTGCTCGGTGGCCTCGCCGGACTGGCTGGCGGCGGCAGCTCGGCCAGCTCCTACTGACAGAACTGCGAGGAGTTCGCATGCAGCCCGGTTACCCCGGTCAGGATCCCTACGGTCAGCAGCCGCACCAGGACCCGACCGCGCCGCACCACGACCCGTACGCCCCGCCGCCGGCGGCGCCGTACGGTCAGCAGCCCATTTCCGGGCAGCCGAACGACCCGTACGCCGCACCGCAGAACCCCTACGGCCAGCCGCCGACCTCGGGCCAGCCGTACGGGCAGCCGCCGACCTCCGGCCAGCCGTACGGGCAGCCGCCGACCTCCGGCCAGCCGTACGGGCAGCCGTACCAGGATCCGTACGCCCAGCAGGCGTACCCGCCGCCGCCCATGTACCCGAACGCCGGCTTCGCCGGCAAGGGGCCGGGGCAGCAGCAGAACACCCTCGGCCTGGTGTCGATGATCCTCGGCATCGCGTCGATCCCGCTGGTCTGCTGCTACCTCGGCATCCCGCTGGGCATCGCCGCCGGGGTGACCGGCTGGATGGGCAAGCAGAAGGCCGCCCAGGGCCTGGCCGACAACCAGGGTCAGGCCCTCGCCGGCCTGATCTGCGGCGCCATCGGCGCCGTGCTGGGCCTGCTCCAGATCGCCCTGCTGATCTTCGGGGTCACCTACCAGCCCTGACCGGCCCGGCACGAAAGGGGCGTCCCGGCTCGTCCGGGGCGCCCCTTCGGCGTACCGGCGGGCCTCAGCGGGCGCGGGGCGGGTCGGCAGGGCGGGAGAGCGCCCGGGTCGCGGCGGCGCCCAGCAGCGCGCCCACCGCGATGACCGCGGTCGCCACGCCGGCCACCTGCCAGGCGACGGGCCCCACCTCGGCCAGCCGGCCGCCGCCCAGCGATCCGGCGGAGGCCGCCGCGGCGGCGCCCAGCAGCACACCGGCCACCGGCCCGGCGAGCGCCGCCGGCCCGAGCAGCGGGCCCCAGCGCAGCGGCGTCCGGTCGTCGGCGGCGAGCCGGAGCAGCCGGCGGGCCAGCAGCCAGCCCGCCGCCATCCCGGCGAGGACCGGCACCGCGAGCAGGGCCGCCCCGATGCCGTCGACCGGGCCGCGCGGCAGCCCCGCCAGCAGCGGGACGGCCGGCAGCGCGCCGAGGGACACCTCGCTGGTGCGGACCGCCGTGTCCGTGCCGACGGCGAAACCCGGCCCGAGCAGGTAGCTGACCGACCAGATGGTGGCGTTGGGCGCGTAGGCGAGGCTGACCAGGGTGATCCCGGCCTGCCCGGCGACCCCGGTGCGATAGGCCCCGATGAGGTCGGCGGCGTCACCGCCCCCGGTGGCCACGGCGAGCCCCGCCGCCCCGCCGCCCGCGGCGAGCAGCAGCAGCCCGGCGACCAGCCCGGTGCGGATCCCGTCCCGCAGCGGCTCCGGGGACCGCGCGGCCAGCAGGCCGGCGACGCGGGTCGTCCGGGCTGAGCCGACCAGGGCGGCGAGCGTGCCCAGCACCGCGAGGGTGACCCCGGCGCGGACCGGTGACACCGCAGGGCCGCCCGCGCCGGCCAGCACCGCCGCGAGCACGCCGATCAGCGCGTACGCGATGCCGACCGCGCCGGCCGCGACGAGCGCCTGCCGGGGCGACCCCCCACCGCGCGCGCCGATCGCCCGGCTGGTGTGCACGCCCGCCCGGGTCAGTCGCCAGACCACCAACGCGGTCAACGCCAGCGGAGCCAGCCCGAGCGGGCCGGCGCCGGTGTCGAGCGGGACGCCGTGCCCGAGCAGCCAGCCGGCCAGCCCGGCGCGGAACGCGCTCGGCACGGAGGCGGCACCCTCGCTGAGCTGGAACAACCAGAGCACGACCACCACCGGCAGCCACGAGGTGAGCGCCGCCCAGCCGGCGGCGACCGCCGCGGCGACGGCCAGCGGGGCGCGGTTGCGAGGGGGCTCACCGCTCCGCGGCGCGGGCACCCGCCGGGCGCGCCCGCCGGGCGCGGCCGGCCGGGCGTCGGTGCCGGCCTCGACGCCGGGGCGGCTCGGCTGATCAGGGGTGACGGAGGACATCGGGTCTACTCTGGCATGCCGCGCGCGCGGTGGCAGTCCGATACCGCCTCCGAGCGGCGGCGAGTTCCGTGATCCACCGTCTCCCGCCCCCGATCCGGTCTAGCCTCGGCCCAGGGACGCGACCGAAGTCGCGGCACCGACGTCCGGAGGGAAGCCGTGAACGCTCCGTACCCGCCGCCCCCGCCGCCACCGCCCGTGGCCGGCCAGGACCGCACCACGCTCTGGGGCGTGCTCGGCATCATCCTCGGCCTGCTCTGCTGCGGCATCCTGGGGATCGTCTTCGGCTACCTGTCGATCCGGGACGCCAAGCGCTTCGGGCAGTCGCCGGTGCTCGGCTGGTTGGCGATCGCGTTCGGCGTGCTCAACATCATCGGCAGTGGCGTCCTCTGGGCCGGCGGCAACTACCCGCTCTACAACGACTGAGGGCCGACCGCGAACGGTCGGCCCCCTGGTCGTACACCAGCCTGGATCAGCCGGCGGACATGATCTCCCGCATCAGCTTGGCGGTCTCGGTCGGCGTCTTACCGACCTTGACGCCGACGGCCTCCAGCGCGCTCTTCTTGGCCTCGGCCGTGCCGGCGGAGCCGGAGATGATCGCGCCGGCGTGCCCCATGGTCTTGCCGGGAGGCGCGGTGAAGCCGGCGATGTAGCCGACCACCGGCTTGGTCACGTTCGCCTTGATGAACTCGGCGGCCCGCTCCTCGGCGTCGCCGCCGATCTCACCGATCATGACGATCGCGTCGGTGTCCGGGTCGGCCTCGAACGCGGCCAGCGCGTCGATGTGGGTGGTGCCGATGATCGGGTCACCGCCGATGCCGACGCAGGTCGAGAAGCCGATGTCGCGCAGCTCGTACATCATCTGGTAGGTCAGCGTGCCGCTCTTGCTGACCAGGCCGATGCGGCCGGTGCCGGTGATGTCGGCCGGGATGATCCCGGCGTTGGAGGCGCCCGGCGAGGCGATGCCCGGGCAGTTCGGCCCGATGATCCGGGTCCGCTCGCCCTTGGCCACGTTGTACGCCCAGAACGCGGCGGTGTCGTGCACCGGCACGCCCTCGGTGATCACCACGGCCAGGTCGATCCCGGCGTCGATCGCCTCGACGACCGCGCCCTTGGTGAACTGCGGCGGCACGAAGATCACGGTCACGTCGGCACCGGTCTGCGCCATCGCGTCCGCGACGCTGGCGAAGACCGGCAGCTCGGTGCCGTCGAAGTCGACGGTCTGGCCCGCCTTGCGCGGGTTGACGCCGCCGACGACGTTGGTGCCCGCGGCGAGCATCCGCCGGGTGTGCTTGGAACCCTCGGAACCGGTCATCCCCTGGACGATGACCTTCGAGTCCTTGGTCAGCCAGATAGCCATTGTCAGACCCCCGCAGCCGCCAGCTCGGCGGCCCGCTCGGCCGCGCCATCCATCGTGTCCACCCGCTGGACCAGCGGGTTGTTCGCGCCGTCGAGGATCGCCCGGCCGGCCTCGGCGTTGTTGCCGTCGAGGCGGACGACCAGCGGCTTGGTGACCTTCTCGCCGCGCTGCTCGAGCAGGGCCAGCGCCTGCACGATGCCGTTGGCGACCTCGTCGCAGGCGGTGATGCCGCCGAAGACGTTGACGAAGACGCTCTTCACCGACGGGTCGGACAGGACGATCTCCAGCCCGTTCGCCATCACCGCGGCGCTCGCGCCGCCGCCGATGTCGAGGAAGTTGGCCGGCTTGACGCCGCCGTGCCGCTCGCCGGCGTACGCGACCACGTCGAGGGTCGACATGACCAGGCCCGCGCCGTTGCCGATGATGCCGACCTCGCCGTCGAGCTTGACGTAGTTGAGGTCCTTCTCCTTGGCGGCCTGCTCCAGCGGGTCCACCGCGGCCTGGTCGACGAGCGCCTCGTGGTCCGGGTGCCGGAAGCCGGCGTTCTCGTCCAGGGTGACCTTGGCGTCGAGCAGCAGCAGCTTGCCCTCGCCGGTCTTGGCCAGCGGGTTCACCTCGACCAGCGTGGCGTCCTCGGCGACGAAGGCCTTCCACAGGCCCACGGCGACCTCGACGACCTGGTCGGCGACCTCGGCCGGGAAGCCGGCGGCGGCGACGATCTCGCGCGCCTTCGCCTCGTCGACGCCGGTGTTGGCGTCGATCGGGGCCTTGACGACCTTCTCCGGGGTGTCGGCGGCGACCTGCTCGATGTCCATGCCGCCCGCGACGCTGGCGATGCAGAGGAAGGTGCGGTTCGCCCGGTCGAGCAGGTAGGAGAAGTAGTACTCCTCGGCCACGTCCGCGGTCACGGTGATCATGACCTTGTGGACCGTGTGACCCTTGATGTCCATGCCGAGGATGTCGGTGGCCCGGGCCACCGTCTCATCCGCGCCCTCGGCCAGCTTCACGCCGCCGGCCTTGCCCCGGCCCCCGACCTTCACCTGCGCCTTGACGACCACCCGACCGCCGAGGCGTTCGGCGATCGCGCGGGCCTCCTCCGGGGTCGTGGCGACGCCGCCGGCGAGCACGGGCAAGCCGTGCCGCTCGAACAGGTCCCGCCCCTGGTACTCGTACAGGTCCACGTTTGCGCGTCCCGTCCCGTCTCCGCGGCGCGCCGTCGCGCCGCCACCAGCGTTATGGAAAACAGTTTGACGCCTGTCATCAGTTGAAACAGGCCATTGGGCGCAGCCTAGCGAGGTGGACACCGGCCGCAACCGAGCGGGTGCGCGGTGTGCGGTAATGCACAGCCAGCGGCGTCGCGCGGCCTTTCCGCGACTTCGGGCCCCGACGTCAGCCGTCCGGACGATGTTGTCCGGGCTGCGTAACCCCTCCGCAGGGGCGTCGTTGAGTCAGGTGTCGGAGCGCTGATGCAGCGCGGCGACGGGAGACGGCCGATGCCCTGTCGGTCGAGGGGTGGCGGCGGGGCATCGTGCATAGAGGGGCCGGACGTGTGAGGGGTGCGTCCGGCCCCTCCCCCTGCCCGACGTCAGCCGTCGACCGGCCTGAGCCGTCTGTGACCCGTCGACCGCCCCGAGTCCGTGAACAGCACGTCCTCGCCCTCCGGCGGGATGCTGACCGACCGTCAGGCGACCGGCTGCGCGACGTTCTCCCGGACCCACTCCACGATCGAGGCGGTGGTGGCGCCCGGCGTGAAGATCTTGGCGACGCCCAGCTTCTGCAGCTCGGGGATGTCCGCGTCGGGGATGATGCCGCCGCCGAAGACGACGATGTCGCGGGCGTCCCGCTCACCGAGCAGCTCCACCACGCGCCGGAAGAGCGTCATGTGCGCCCCGGACAGCACGGAGAGCCCGACCGCGTCGGCGTCCTCCTGGATCGCGGTCTCCACGATCTGCTCCGGGGTCTGGTGCAGGCCGGTGTAGATGACCTCCATACCGGCGTCCCGGAGGGCACGCGCGACGACCTTGGCGCCACGGTCGTGGCCGTCCAGGCCCGGCTTGGCGACGACGACCCGAACACGAGAGCTCATCTGCGCATCCCTTTCACCGGCTCCGCGGCTTCACCTGAACGAACGGTAACCCGCCCCGCCCGGCCCGGGAAATCCGGGCGGCGAAGCGCACGGCACACCGGCCGGCGACACCCGGGGGGGGGGGGGGGAGGTTGCCCCCACAGACGGTACGCATGCCGTAGATGATCACCGCCGTCAAGCCGGACGACTCCGCCGTTCGGTCACGCTGCGCGACGAACGGGCAGTTACGGGGGCGCCGTTCGACGGGAACGAGGCATGACAATCACGGACGCAAAGGGACAGAACGCGGTAGCAATTCGGCGCTTCGGCTTGTGACGGGCCTGGTGGTTGGCTAACGTGTCCACGGTTGTCATCAGGTCCACGGACGGGTGACGACGCGGCCAGCCGACGTTCATCGAAGCTTCACGAGCGTCGAGGAAGCCGCATCGGATCCCCGACAACGGAGGGTGTGCGTGCGCCAGCGCCTGTCGTCTGAGCCCGATCGATATCGCGGCCGCCGCCGCGTACCCACCCCCCCGCGTAGCCGCTACGCCGCCGTCGTCACCACCGCCCTCGTCGGGGCCGGTGTCGTCGCGCTCGGCGCGAGCGCCATGCCGGACGCGAAGAGCGTCGACCCGTCGGTCCTCGACGAGCTGAAGGCCGCCTCGACGCTGAGCCAGGACGCCGCGGCCCGCGCCGACGCCGCCGACCGCGCCTCCCGCGACAGCACCCGCGCCGCCGGAGCCGAGGACGCCGCCGAGCGCGAGGTCTGGCGGCTCCCCCTGGAGAGCTTCGAGTTCAACACGCCCTACGGCATGCGCTGGGGCAAGCTGCACACCGGCGTCGACCTGGTCGCCCCCGAGGGCACGCCCTACGTCGCCATCCACGCCGGCACCGTCACCAAGGCCGGCTGGTTCGGCGGTTACGGCTACACGGTGATCGTCCAGCACGCCGACGGCAGCGAGGCGATCTACGGCCACTCCTCTGCGCTGAGCGTGCAGCAGGGGCAGCAGGTCAAGGCGGGCGACCAGCTCGGGCTCGTCGGCAACACCGGCCACTCCTACGGCTCCCACCTCCACCTGGAGGTTCATGTCAAGGGCGAGCCGCGCGACCCGGTGCCGTGGCTCCAGGAGCGCGGAGTGGACATCAAGCTACAAACCGAGGCATATTACAACGACGCAGCCGCGTCCTGACGCTGCGTACCGACCGTTGACCGCCCGGATCTGTCGATCCGGGCGGTTTTTCGTCGGCCGCCAGCGGGCGAAAGTCTGCTGGGTCACAGGCGCGAGTGTGACCGGCGCCACGATCGACCATGATCACTTATCGCTACCAAAGCCCCAACTCGGGAGTTAACGGACGGCACCGGCCACCGTCGTTCCGTCCCGACCCGATCCCCCTACCCGCTGCCGGCCCCGCTGACACCAGTATTTCGAGGTCAAGTGCCCCCTCGACCAGTGAAGGTCCGCCGTGCAGGAAGACACCCAGAACGAGAACACCCCCGACGCCCCCGCCCGGCACCGGAGGCGGGCCGGCGGCCGCACCCGCGTGACCGTCGCCGCGGCGGCCCTGGTCGGCCTCGGTCTCGGCGGCGCCGCCTTCGCGGCCACCGGCAACGACGAGCCCTCCGTCCCGGCCGCCGTCTCCCTCGACGCGCAGGCCCGCGCCGAGGCCGCCGACCGCGCCGACCGCGCCGCCCGCGAGTCGGCCGTCCCGGCCACCCCCTCGGCCAGCCCGACGCCGAGCCCCACGACGGCCAGCCCGTCGGCGAAGCCCAGCCCGAAGGCGACCACCGCCAAGCCGACGCCGAAGAAGACCAGCAAGCCGAAGCCGAGCTGGGTCGTCCCGATGAAGGGCGCCGCGATCACCTCCTGCTACGGCCCGCGCTGGGGCACCCTGCACGCCGGCATCGACTTCGCGCTGCCCGCCGGCACCCCGGTCCGCGCCGCCTTCGGCGGCACGGTCACCAAGGCCGGCGACGTCGGCGACGGGTACGGCATCTCCGTCGTCGTCGACCACGGCAACGGCTACCTGACCCACTACGCCCACCTCAGCACCGCCAAGGTGGGCGTGGGCGACAAGGTGGGCGCCGGCGAGACCATCGGCCTGGAGGGCTCCACGGGCGACTCCACCGGGCCGCACCTGCACTTCGAGGTCCACCAGGGCCAGATGTGGAACCAGATCGACCCGGCGCCGTTCCTGCGCGCCCGGGGCATCGACGTGGCCTGCTGACCCGTACCGACCGGGACGGCCCGGTCCGGCGTGCCGCCGGGCCGGGCCGTGGTCGTCTCAGAGCTTGTCGATCGGCGCGTGCCGCAGCACCAGCCACATCGTCTGGTCACCGAAGTCGATCTGCGCCCGGGCGCCCGGGCCGTGCCCCTCCACCGCGAGCACCCGCCCCAGGCCGTAGCGCTGGTGGTTGACCCGGTCACCGGCGGACACCTTCGGCCCCTGCGGCAGCTCGCTCGCCGTGGTCAGCCGGCTGGCGTCGACGCCGAGCCGCTTCGCCAACTGGGCGGCCTTGGGGGTGCCGCCGTTGAAGCCGCCGCGCCCGCCGGGCACACGGTCCGCGCGGCCCCCGACGCCGCCGCCCCCACCGGCCCACGAGGTGTACGACCCCTCGGTGCGCTCCCAGCGGACCAGCTCCGGCGGCAGCTCCTCCAGGAACCGGGACGGCGGGTTGTAGGACGGCTGCCCCCACGCCGAGCGGGTCACCGCCCGGGAGAGGTAGAGGCGCTGGCGGGCCCGGGTGATGCCCACGTACGCCAGCCGGCGCTCCTCCTCCAGCTCCCGGGTGTCGCCGAGCGAGCGCAGGTGCGGGAAGACGCCGTCCTCCAGGCCGGTCAGGAAGACGACCGGGAACTCCAGCCCCTTGGCGGTGTGCAGCGTCATCAGGGTGACCACGCCCTGGTGGTCCGGGTCGTCGGTCGGCACCTGGTCGGCGTCGGCGACCAGCGCGACCTGCTCCAGGAAGCCGGCCACGGTGGCCCGCTCCCCCTCCTCGCCGGTCGCCTCGATCCGCTCCGTGTACTCCCGGGCGACGCTGACCAGCTCCTGGAGGTTGTCGACCCGACCGGCGTCCTGCGGGTCGAGGCTCTCCTCCAGCTCGGTGAGGTAACCCGAGCGGGTCAGCAGCGCCTCCAGCACCTCCTCCGGGGTGCCGGTCTCGGCCAGCTCGCGGGCGCCGTCGAGCAGGTCGACGAAGTCCGCGATGCCGTTGGCCGCCCGGGTGGAGATGCCCGGCGCGTCCTTCGCCCGCCGCAGCGCCGCGCCGAAGGAGATCCGGTCCCGGCTGGACAGGGCCTCCACGCACGCCTCGGCGCGGTCGCCGATGCCCCGTCGGGGGGTGTTGAGGATCCGGCGCAGGCTGACCGTGTCGTCGTCGTTGACCACCGCGCGCAGGTAGGCCAACGCGTCGCGGACCTCCTTGCGTTCGTAGAAGCGCACCCCGCCGACCACCTTGTAGGGCAGGCCGACCCGGATGAACACCTCCTCGAAGACCCGGGACTGGGCGTTGGTGCGGTAGAAGACGGCCACGTCACCGGGGCGGGTCTCGTCGGCGTCGACCAGCCGGTCGATCTCCCTGGCCACCCAGTCGGCCTCGGCGTGCTCGGTGTCCGCCACGTAGCCGACGATCCGCTCGCCGGCGCCCGCCTCGCTCCACAGCCGCTTCGGCTTGCGCGAGGTGTTGCGGTCGATCACCGCGTTGGCGGCGTTGAGAATCGTCTGGGTCGAGCGGTAGTTCTGCTCCAGCAGGATCGTGCGGGCGTCGCTGAAGTCGCGCTCGAACTCCAGGATGTTGCGGATCGTCGCGCCGCGGAACGCGTAGATGGACTGGTCGGCGTCGCCGACCACGCACAGCTCCGCCGGCTCGATCCCGTCCGTGCCCGAGACCAGCTCCTTGATCAGCACGTACTGGGCGTGGTTGGTGTCCTGGTATTCGTCGACCAGCACGTGCCGGAACCGCCGGCGGTAGCTCTCCGCGACGTGCGGGTGGGACTGGAGCAGGTGCACCGTCGTCATGATCAGGTCGTCGAAGTCGAGCGCGTGCGCCTCGCGCAGCCGCCGCTGGTAGAGCGTGTAGGCCTCCGCCAGCGCCCGCTCGTTGGGGCCCTTGGCGCGGCCCGCGAACTCCTCCGGGTCGACCAGCTCGTTCTTCAGGTTGGAGACCTGGGCGGCGAGCCCGCGCGCCGGGTAGCGCTTCGGGTCGAGGTCGAGCTCCCGGGCGACCATCTGCATCAGCCGGCGGGAGTCGTCCGCGTCGTAGATCGAGAAGGTCGACTTCAGCCCGGCGTGCTCGTGCTCGGCGCGCAGGATGCGCACGCACGCGGAGTGGAACGTCGACACCCACATCAGCCGGGCACGCGGGCCGACGAGGTGCGCGACGCGCTCCTTCATCTCGCCGGCGGCCTTGTTGGTGAAGGTGATCGCGATGATCTCGCCGGGGTGCACGTCCCGGGCGGCCAGCAGGTAGGCGATCCGGTGGGTGAGCACCCGGGTCTTGCCCGAGCCGGCGCCGGCCACGATCAGCAGCGGCGAGCCGGCGTGGGTGACGGCGTCGCGCTGGGGCCCGTTGAGACCCTCGACCAGGGCCTGCGGGTCGAGGCGGGCGGCGGCGGACCCCGGCCGGTGCGGCGGGGTCGGGGCAGGCGCCGGCGCGGGCGGGGACACGGGGATGTCGAAGAGAGGATGCATCGCACGGCGAGTCTATGCCGCCGGCCGGACACTTCCCCGCCGCGTGGACCCCGGCGCGACCGGGCCGTCATCGGTGGACCGGCCGAGCCGAGGGCCCGGGCCTGCCCGAGCGACCGCCGGAGCGACCGGACGGGCACCTGGGCGCGGGCCGATCCGGCGCGGCGTGCCGGGCGGGTCCGGCGGGGCGTGCCAGGTTGAGACGAAGATGTCACCCTGTCCTGTCTGGTGCCGCCGGCCCGGGTACAGAACGATGACGGTGAAAATCCGGCTCCTTCCCCCGTACACGACTGGGAGAACGACCATGACTCAGCCGCGTTCGCGCGGTCGGTCGGCGCTGCGTCACCTCGCCGCGCCCGCCCTCGCGTTGGCCGTCGTCGCCACGCTGCCCACCGCTTCCCGGCCCGCCCCGGCCCCCGCCGACGACCCGTGGGCCGCCCTCGCCCCCGTCTCGGTCTCCTACGCCACCCCCACGGGCGGCGAGGTCAAGGGCAACTTCCTCAGCTACAACGACTTCCACGGCGCCATCGACCCGCCCGGCGGCAGCGGCGCGGTGGTCAACGGCACCCCGGCCGGCGGGGTGGAGTACCTCGCCACCTGGCTGAAGCGGCTGCGCGCCGAGGCCGCCGCCGAGGGGCGGGTCACCACCACCGTCGGGGCCGGCGACCTGATCGGCGCCACCCCGCTGGTCAGCGCCGCCTTCCACGACGAGCCGACCATCGAGCTGATGGACGAGATCGGGCTGGAGGTCAGCTCGGTCGGCAACCACGAGTTCGACGAGGGCGTCGACGAGCTGATCCGGATCAACAAGGGCGGCTGCCACCCGGTCGACGGCTGCCAGGACGGGGACGGCTTCGCCGGCGCGAATTTCACGTACCTCGCCGCCAACACCGTCAGCAGGAAGACAGGGCTGCCGATCCTGCCCCCGGTCGACGTGAAGTTCGTCGGCGGCGTGCCGGTCGGCTTCGTCGGCGTGACCCTGGAAGGCACCCCGGACATCGTCAACCCGGCCGGCATCGCCTCGGTGCGGTTCACCGACGAGGTGGCGACCGCCAACAAGTGGGGCGGGCTGCTCAAGCTCTTCGGCGTCAAGGCGATGGTGCTGCTGGTGCACGAGGGCGGCGCGCAGTCGCCGCCGCCGGCCACCCCGGGCGTCTCGGACTGCGCGAACTTCTCGGGCCCGATCGTGGACATCGTCCGCGGCCTGCGGCCGGAGTTCGGGCTGGTCGTCTCCGGCCACACGCACCGCTTCTACTCCTGCTCCCTGCCGAACTCCTCGGGCGCGCAGAGCGTCGTCACCAGCGCCGGCAACAACGGCCAGCTGATCACCGACGTGGACTACTCGCTGGACCGGCGCACCGGCCGGTTCACCGGGATCTCCGCCCGCAACGTGGTCGTCGAGAACGGCGTCCGCAACCCGGACGGCACCTGGCAGCAGAGCGCGCCGGGCACGTACGTGCGCAACCCCGACCTGGTGGACCCGGCCGCCAAGGCGCTGGCCGACAAGTACCGGGCGGCCGTGGCGCCCATCGCCAACCGGGTGGTGGGCCGGGTGTCGGCCGACGTCGTCCGCGACGCCCGCCCCAACGGCGAGAGCCCGCTCGGTGACGTGATCGCCGACGCGCAGCTCGCGTACACCCGGTCGGCCGGGGCGCAGATCGCGCTGATGAACCCGGGCGGCATCCGGGCGTCGCTGCCGTACGCCGCCTCCGCCGGCGGCGAGGCGCCGGGTGAGATCACGTACGGCGAGGCCTTCACCGTCCAGCCGTTCAACAACCTGGTGGTCACCCAGACCCTCACCGGCGCCCAGCTACGCAACGTGCTGGAGCAGCAGTTCGTCGGCTTCAACGGGCAGACCACCCAGCGCATCCTCCAGGTCTCCGCCGGGCTGACCTACTCCTACGACACCACCGCCCCGGCGGGCTCGCGGGTGAGCGCCCTGGCGCTCGACGGGGTGCCGGTCGACCCGGCGGCCAGCTACCGGGTCACCACGAACGACTTCCTGGCCAACGGCGGGGACGGCTTCACCGAGCTGCGCGCCGGCACCGGCCGCAGCACGGCCCCCGGCTTCGACGTCGACGCGCTGATCGCGTACCTGGGCGCCGGCGAGCCGGTCGCCCCCGGGCCGGCCGACCGCATCACCCGCCTCGGCTGACCGGGCACGGTCCCGGCGTCGCCGGCGCCGGGACCGTGCCGCCGGCCACGTGTCCGGCCGAATCCTTGCGCGCGCCGGCCCTGGGTCGGCATACTCGACGGCGTGTTCGGTCAGCGCTTCTACTTTTACTACGGCACCGGGAGTCCGGCAGCCGTGGGTCGCGCCTGATCAACAGACCTACGAGAAAGCCCCGGGCTCCTGGAGCCCGGGGCTTTCTCCGTCCCGGGATCCGGGCACCGGGCACCTGACGGCGAGGGGTACCCGATGATGACAGACGTGGTGGAGTCCAACGGCAGCCTGACGCGGCCCGGGGCGGGCCGGCCCGACCCGGGGGCATCCGGCCAGGTCGACGCGCCGGGCGGCGCCGACGACGCGAAGCCGGAGGCGCGCACCGGCGCCGCGGAGCCGGGCGCGGCCGCCCGGATCGTGGAGATCCGGGAACGGATCGACGAGATCGACCGGGCGCTCATCGAGCTGTGGCAGGAGCGGGCCCGCCTCTCCCAGGAGGTCGGGGCGACCCGGATGGCCTCCGGCGGCACGCGGCTCGTGCTCTCCCGGGAGCGGGAGATCCTGGAGCGTTTCCGGGTCGCCCTCGGCGCCGACGGCACGCAGCTCGCGCTGCTGCTGCTCCGCGCCGGCCGCGGCCCCCTGTGAGGCGTACCGGGGCGGGGCGGCGGGCGGGCGCACCGGGCGGCGCGGTGGTCGCGTCCCGGCCGCCGGCCGCCGCGCCCGCCCGCCCGGAAACGACGGAACCGCCTGCCGTCGTCGCGGTGACGTCGGCAGGCGGTCCCGTGGTTGTCACACCTCGTGCGTCTGCACGATCTCCCGCTTCTCGGCGAAGTGGCACGCGCTCGGGTGGTCCGAGCCCGACCGGATCTCCAGCAGCGGGACCTGCTGGGCGCAGACGTCCTGCGCCTTCCAGCAGCGGGTCCGGAACCGGCAGCCCGAGGGCGGGCTGACCGGCGACGGCACGTCACCGGTGAGGCGGATGATCGCCTTGTTCTCGCGGACGGTCGGGTCCGGCACCGGCACCGCCGACAGCAGCGCCTGGGTGTACGGGTGGGTCGGCCGCTCGTAGATCTCGTCCTCGGTGCCGATCTCCGCGATCTTGCCGAGGTACATCACCGCGACCCGGTCCGACAGGTGCCGGACCACCGACAGGTCGTGCGCGATGAAGACGTACGACAGGCCGAACTCGCCCTGGAGCTGCTCCAGCAGGTTCATCACCTGCGCCTGGATCGACACGTCCAGGGCCGACACCGGCTCGTCGCAGACGATGATCTCGGGCCGCAGGGCGAGCGCCCGGGCGATGCCGATGCGCTGCCGCTGACCGCCGGAGAACTGGTGCGGGTACCGGTTGATGTGCTCCGGGTTCAGACCCACCAGGTCGAGCAGTTCCATCACCTTGCCCCGGCGGCTGCCCTTCGGCGCCACCTCCGGGTGGATCTCGAACGGCTCGCCGATGAGGTCGCCGACCGTCATCCGCGGGTTCAGCGAGGTGTACGGGTCCTGCATCACCAGCTGGATCTGCCGCCGCAGCCGCCGCAGCGCCCCGCCGGAGAACTTGGAGATGTCCTGGCCCTTGTAGAGCACGCTGCCGGAAGTCGGCCGCTCCAGGTTCATCAGGACCCGGGCCAGGGTCGACTTGCCGCAGCCGGACTCGCCGACCACACCCAGGGTCTCGCCGGCCTTGAGGTCGAAGGAGACCCCGTCCACCGCCTTGACCTGGCCGATGGTCTTCTTGAAGACCACACCCCGGGTCACCGGGTAGTGCTTGACCAGGTCACGGACCTCGAGGATGTTCTCAGTCACGGTTCACCAGCTCCTCGGCGAAGTGGCAGGCGCTGGCCCGGCCGGCACCCACCTGCAGCAGCGGCGGGACCTTCTCCCGGCAGACCGGCTGCGCCATGGGGCAGCGCGGGTTGAACGGGCAGCCCGGCGGGATGTTCATCAGGTTCGGCGGGAGGCCCTTGATGGTCCGGAGCTGCTGCCCCTTCTCGTCCAGCCGGGGAATCGAGTTGATCAGACCGATCGTGTACGGGTGCGCCGGCTTGGCGTACAGGTCGTACACGTTGGCTTCCTCGACGATGCGACCCGCGTACATGACCGCGATCCGGTCCGCGACGTCGGCGACCACGCCGAGGTCGTGGGTGATCAGGATCATGCCCATCTGCCGCTCCCGCTGGAGTTCGGCGAGCAGGTCCATGATCTGGGCCTGCACCGTCACGTCCAGCGCGGTGGTCGGCTCGTCCGCGATCAGCACCTCCGGGTCCAGCGCCAGCGACATCGCGATCATCGCGCGCTGCCGCATACCACCCGAGAACTGGTGCGGGTAGTTGCTGAACCGGCCCTTGGCGTTCGGGATCTTGACCTGGTCGAGCATCTCGATCGCGCGCTTCTTGGCGTCGGCACGGCTCATGCCGCGCCGCACCCGGAACTGCTCGGCGATCTGGAAGCCGACGGTGAAAACCGGGTTGAGCGCGGAGAGCGCGTCCTGGAAGATCATGGCGATCCCCTCACCGCGGATGCGGCGACGCTCCTCGAAGGACATCTTCAGCATGTCCTTGCCGTGGAAGCGGACCTGACCGCCGGTGACGAAACCGGGCGGCGTGTCCAGGATGCCCATGATGGTCTGCGCGGTGACGCTCTTACCGGAGCCGGACTCGCCGAGCACGGCGAGGGTCTCCCCCGCGTCGACGTGGTACGTGACCCCGTTGATGACCTTCGCGACGCCGTCCCGGGTGCGGAACTCCACGCGGAGGTCGTCGACCTCGAGCAGACGGCCGGAGGGGCGACCGGAGGTACCCGCCGCGGACTGCTCGGACACGAGAATGTCGGACAACTGAATCGCCCCTAGCGGAGTTTCGGATCGAGGGCCTCGCGGACCGTCTCACCGAGCACCACGAAGCTCAGCACGGCGGTGACGAGGAAGGCGGCCGGGAAGAAGAGCAGGTACGGCGCGACCCGGATGAGGGACTGGGCCTCGTTGATCATGATGCCCCAGGAGACCACCGGGCTCTTCAGGCCGACGCCCAGGAAGGACAGCGTCGCCTCGGCACCGATGAACGAGCCGACCAGGATCGTCCCGTAGACCAGCAGCGGCGCGAGGCTGTTCGGCAGCAGGTGCTTGAGGATGATCCGGCCGGTGCCGGCACCCAGCGCCCGGGCGGCGACGATGTAGTCGGCCTCCTTGGTGGCCAGCACCGAGGAGCGCATCAGCCGCATCACGACCGGCCAGCCCAGCACGACCAGGGACATGCTCACCAGGGCCATGATCTCGGCCTTGCTGTTGCTCGTGCCCGACCCGTTGAAGGTGGTCAGGATGACGATGGCGCCCAGCACGAAGGGCAGGCCGAAGAAGACGTCGGCGACGCGGGAGAGCAGGGCGTCCACCCAGCCGCCCCGGTAGCCGGCCATGATGCCCATCGCGCCGCCGATCAGCAGCACGCCGAGCACCGAGAGCACGGAGACCACGATGGAGGCGCGGGCGCCGTAGATCACCCGGGCGTAGACGTCGCGCCCCTGGAAGTCGTAGCCGAACCAGGCTTCCGACGACGGGCCGACGAGGCTGTTCTTCAGGTCGCCGTTCGCCGGGTCGCCGGAGCTGAACAGCGACGGGAAGGCGGTCATCACCAGGAAGATGACGATGAACGCCGCGGAGATCCAGAACAGCGGCTTGCGACGCAGGATGAGCCAGGCGTCGCCGAGCAGGCCGCGCGGCTTCTCCTTGCGGGCGTTCTCCGGCTGGCCCGCGTTGGTGGGCGCGCCCAGCTCGGTCGGCGCGGTGGCCGGGGGCGTACTGACGATCGACGCGGCACTGGGGTCGCTCATGCCGGCACCTCGCTCCGCTCGACCCGGGCGTGGGTGCCCGGGCACGCTGCAATGACCAAGTTTCGTTCGCTGCGCTCACTCATAGCGGATCCTCGGGTCCAGGGCGGCGTAGAGCAGGTCCACCACGAGGTTCATGACCAGGTAGACCAGCACCAGGACCACCACGATGGAGACAACCGTAGCGCTCTCCTTGGTGACGATCGCGCGGAAGACCTGGCGGCCGATCCCGTTGATCTGGAAGATGCCCTCGGTCACGATCGCGCCGCCCATCAGGGCACCGAGGTCGGTGCCGAGCAGGGTGACCACCGGGATGAGGGAGTTGCGCAGCAGGTGCACCCCGACCACCCGCCGCATCGGCAGGCCCTTGGCGATCGCGGTGCGGACGTAGTCGGCGCGCCGGTTCTCCGCGATGCTCGTCCGGGCGACCCGGGCGATGTACGCCATCGAGGCGCTACCCAGCACGAAGCCGGGCACGATCAGCTCCGAGATACGCATCTCGCTGGAGACGGTGGGCTTGATGACGCCCCACTGCACGCCGAGCACCCACTGGAGCACGAAGCCGATGACGAAGATCGGCAGCGCGATCAGGAAGAGGCTGGAGACCAGGACCAGGTTGTCCAGGAAGCCGTTACGGCGCAGGCCGGTCAGCACACCCGCGGTGAGGCCGATGACCGCCTCGATGACGAGGGCCACCAGGGCCAGCTTCAAAGTGTTCGGGTACGACGTGGCGATGATGTCGCCGATCTCCCGGCCGCCGAACGTCTGCCCGAAGTCGCCCTGGAACAGGTTCTGCATGTAGTTGCCGTACTGCACCCAGATGGACTGATCCAGCTTGAACTTCTCGGTCATCATGTTGACGTAGGCGTCCGGGCAGGCGCGTTCGCCGCACTTGCCGGCGAACGGGTCGCCGGGCACCGACCAGACCAGCCAGTAGATCAGGAACGTCGTTCCGATGAAGACCGGGATGAGTTGGAGCAGCCGTCTCAACAGATAACGGCCCATGGGGTGGTCCTCCAGACAGGGGGCGCGTCGGACGGCCGACACGGGGATGACGGACGTGGCGAGGGACTGTTGTAACACTCCCTCACGGAACGGCCCGGGTCGGGCCCACCGGTAGGTGAGCCCGACCCGGGGTCAGACCGTTCGGATCAGAGCTCGACCGAGGTGAGGTCCAGCTCGCCGACGTTGGTCAGCTCGAGCTTCTTGATCTTCTCCGAGTGGCCGGACTGCTGGCCGCCGAAGTAGATCGGAACCGTGGGAACGTCCTGGTCGATGATGGCGACCGCCTGAGCGAACTTCTCGTGCGCGGCCTCCAGGCTCGGCGCGGAGCTGGCCTCCTTGGCCAGGGCGTCGACCTGCGGGTTGCTGTACAGACCGTCGTTCGAGGAGCCACCCTTGACGTAGAGCGGGTTGACCCAGTTCTCGACGTCCGGGTAGTCCTGCTGCCAGCCGGCGCGGTACATGCCCTTCATCTTGTGGGCGTTGATGTTCTGACGGAACACCGCGAAGGTCGGCATGCCCTCGGCGCGGGCGTTGATGCCCAGGTTGGTCTTGACCTGCTGCGCGACGGCCTCCATCCACTCCTTGTGGCTGGCGTCGGCGTTGTAGTACATGACCAGCTCGCCGGTGAAGCCGCCGGCCTCGGCCAGGAGCTTCTTGGCCTCGTCGACGTTGTAGGTGCAGGCGGTGCAGTTACCCGGCTTGGCACCCGGGGTCAGCGGGTTGGCCCAGCTGTCGGCCGGCTTCCGGTTGCCGAAGAAGATCTTGTCGCTGATCTCCTGGCGGTTGATCGACATCGAGATCGCCTTGCGCAGCTTGGCGTTCTGGAAGCGCTTGTCGTAGATCGGGAAGGCGATGATGCCGGTCGACGGGGTGGTCGAGGAGATCGCCCGGTCGGTCAGGTCCTGCTTCCACTTGTCGCCCGCGAGCGAGGAGACCGGGACCTGCTGCATGAAGTCGATGTTGCCGGCGAGCAGGTCGTTGTAGGCCGCCGTGTCGTCCTGGTAGATCTTGAGCGTGACGTCCTTGATCTTCATCTTGTCGCGCAGCGTGTAGTCGTCGAAGCGCGTCAGCTTGATCTGGACGTCGTCTTCCCACGACACGAACTTGACCGGGCCGTTACCGATCGGCTTCTTGCCGAACGCCTCGGCGCCCTGGGTGAAGAACGCGTCCGGCAGCGGCATGAAGGTGCTGTAGCCGAGCTTGGTCGGGAACACGGCGGTCGGCGCGGCGAGGGTGACCTCGAAGGTCCAGTCGTCGACGACCTTCAGGCCGGACATCTCCTTCTTGGCCGGCTCGGGGGCCTTCTGCGGGCCCTCGGCGCCGTCCGGGTCCTCGGTGTTGACGTCCCCGAAGCCCTGGATGTCGGCGAAGAAGCTGCCGTTCTGCGCACCGTTCGGCGAGTAGGCGCCCCAGTTCCAGGCGTCCACGAAGTTCTTGGCCTTGACGACGGTGCCGTCGTGGAACTTCGTGTCCTTCTTGATCTTGATGGTGTAGACCTTGGAGTCGGTCGTCTCGATCGACTCGGCGAGGGCGTTGCGCGGAGCGCTGCCGTCGTTCGGGTACTCGACCAGACCGGTCCACATCCAGTCGATGATCTTGCCGCCACCGGTCTCGGTGGTGTTCGACGGGACCAGGCCGTTCTCCGGCTGGGTGCCCTCGATGGTGATCGCGCCGTCGGCGCTGGCGCCGGCGTCGCCGCCGTCGCTGTCGCTGCTCGAGCAACCGGACGCGACGAGCGCGAACGCCGCGCCCAGCGCGACCGCGCTGCCTGCCCGCTTCGAGACTCTCATTCCGAGGGGCCTCCTCTTTCTAACCTGGTTCCGTCGTGGGTTTCACGCACGCAAGGGGGTGACACGTCCGCCGGCCCGCAGCGCGGGACGCCGGTTTCACCGCAGTGAAACGGGACAAGATGTTGTACCGATCCGCCGGGCCGCCCCGCCCGCCGGGCTCGGCACCGCGCACGCAAGACCACCACGGAACACCGTTCACAGACGGCGGCCGTGGTCGTCAGGCCGTGCGGAGTGCCTCACTCGAGGGGTGAGGTGCTGCCACTGTGACACTTACCGGCCCGTTCCGTGAAGGTGCCGTTATCAAGCCGTTAGTTGCTCGCCACGTTGCCGATACTTGAAAAAAGATCATGATCGGTGCCGGTCGTACTGCTCTGAGCAGGAAAGACACGGTTCTGCGGGATCGACACCCCGGGCGTACGCTCGACGCTTGTGAGCTTTCCCGCGTCCGCTCCCGCACTTTCGGACGTCGTCCGGGCGCTGGCAGTTTTTGCCCATCCGGACGATATCGACTTCGGCTGTGCGGGCACAATGGCCAACTGGGTGGAGGAGGGCATCGAGGTCGCGTACCTGATCGTCACCCGGGGCGAGGCGGGTGGCTGCGACAGCACCGGGCGCGGGTCGGTGACCCGGCTGCGGGAGGAGGAGCAGCGGGCGGCCGCCGCCGCGGTCGGCGTACGGCAGGTGGAGTTCCTCGACGGGTACGTCGACGGCGTCCTCGCCCCGACGCTCGACCTGCGCCGGGACGTCACCGCGGCGATCCGCCGGCACCGGCCCGACCGGGTGCTGACCAGCTCGCCGCTGCGCCGATGGGAACACCTCGCCGGGCCGGGCCACCCCGACCACCTCGCCGTGGGCGAGGCCACGACCTGCGCGGTCTACCCGGACGCGCGCAACCCGTGCGCCCACCCCGAACTGCTGGCCGAGGGGCTCCGGCCGTGGGTGGTCCGGGAGATCTGGTACGCCGGCGGCCCGGCGCCGGACCACACCGTCGACGTCACCGGTCAGTACGCGCGCAAGGTCGCCGCGATGCGCGCGCACCGCTCGCAGACCGCGCGGATGGACGTGGAGACCTGGGTCCGGGACCAGCTCACCGCAGCGGCCGACGAGGCCGGGCTGCCGGCCGGCCGGCTGGCCGAGGCGTTCACCGTGCTGCGCACCGGGTGACCTGACCGCCGGACGGGTCCGGCCCCGGCACCGCGCGGAGCGGGTGCCGGGGCCGGAGCCGCGGAACGGACGTCGGTCAGGCCGTGAAGCGCAGCTTGCGACGGCGGACCATCAGCACGGTGACCGCACCCGCGGCCAGCAGCGCCACACCGGCCGCGATCGCGGCGGCGATCGGGGAGCCGGTCAGCGGCAGGTCCCCGCCGTTACTGGCGGGGGAGGTCGACGGGGCCGGGCTCTCGGCCGGCGCGCTCGGCGACGGCGACTCCGCCGGGACGCTCGGCGAGGGCGACTCGGCCGGCGCGCTCGGCGACGGCGACTCGGTCGGGGCCGCGGCGAAGGTGGCCTCGGCCCTGGCGGTCACGGTCTCACCGGTGCTGCCGCCGAGGATCAGCTTCTGCGCGGCCTTCTCGCCGGTGAAGAGGAAGACCCGGCCGAAGGAGACCGAACCCTTGGCGGAGACGGTCGCCTCGACCTCGCCGGCGCCGTCCGCGGTCAGCCAGAACTGCCCACCGTTGGTGGTCGTGGTGACCGGCTTGCCCTCGGCGTCGACCGCCGAGCCGCCGCTGACCGCGACGGCGATGTCGCCGGCCGGGCCCTTGACCGTGAACGGGCCGGCCTTGTCGCCGACCGTGGCCTTGGCGCTGGCCGGGTCGACGCTCAGCTCGGCCTTCGGCTCGGGCTGGTCGGTGGCGTTGGCGACGAGGTAGTCGTGGACCCGCTTGATCACGTCGTACTGCTGCTTGCCGAGCAGGCCCTTGTCCTTGACCCAGTCACCGAGGGTGATCCCGTCACTGAAGTGCCAGATGGCGGTCTGGGTGCCGAAGTAGAGCAGCTTCTTGGCGTCGGCCTTCTCGGGGACGGCAGCGCCGGCGGCGGCCAGCAGCGTCGCCGAGTCGGCGTTCGGGTAGCCGTGGGTGAGCACCCACTGCACCTTGCCGAGGTTCTTCACCTGGGACTCGTCCCAGGTGCCCTCCTTGTACGTGCCGTCGATCGCCACATTGGTGTGGTAGTCGATGCAGAAGGCCGGGACGAGCTTCCCGTCGATCTTCAGCGCCAGCGCGCCGGCGTTCTTCGGCTTTCCGTCGAGCAGCAGCTTGACGCTGCCGCCCACCGACTTGGCCACGCCGGTCGTCTCGGCGGCGGCGGCCGGCGCGGCGAAGCCGAGCGCCAGCGCACCACCGGCGACGGTCGCCAGGGCGATCCGCGCCCAGCGCCGTCCTCGTTGTCCGAACATCAGATTCGCGTACCTCTCCCCAGGGGTGACCCGCCGAACGGCGGGTTAGCGAAGCCGCCGTTCCCGCGGGTTCGCACCACCCGCACGCGAGAACGCGACGGGGCATTATGGGACGCGAATTGATCGTTTGTCAGCCCCTGCGGGCCAGGTTCGTCGCTTCCGCCCGAAATGGAGGGGAAAAGAGGTGGATCACACGAGGCGACGGTCGGCCGCCCAGCGGGACAACTCGTACCTGTTGGACATCTGGAGCTTGCGCAGCACGTTCGACACGTGCGTCTCGACCGTCTTGATCGAGATGTAGAGCTCCTTGGCGATCTCCTTGTAGGCGTACCCCCGGGCGAGCAGCCGCAGCACCTCGCGCTCACGGTTGGTGAGCTGGTCCAGCTCCGGATCGGCCACCGGCGCGTCCGGACGGGCCGCGAACGCGTCCAGCACGAACCCCGCCAGCCGGGGGCTGAACACGGCGTCGCCGTCGGCCACCCGGCGGATCGCGGCGGCCAGCTCCTCCGGGGAGATCGTCTTGGTGACGTAGCCCCGCGCGCCGGCCCGGATCAGCCCGATCACGTCCTCCGCCGCGTCCGAGACGCTCAACGCCAGGAACTTGACCTGCGGATGGGTACGCCGCATCGCCTCCAGCACCGCGCGACCGCCGCCATCCGGCATGTGCACGTCGAGCAGCACCACGTCGGGCAGCGTGGCGGCGATCCGGGTGACCGCCTCGCCGACCGTGCTCGCCTCCCCCACCACCTCGACGTGCGCACCCAGCTCGGCGCGGACCCCCGCGCGGAACATGGCGTGGTCGTCGACGAGGAAGACCCGCAGCCGCTCCGCGCCGGCACCCGCTCCCTCGACCGGTTCCATCGACTGCTCGGTCATCACTTGTCCCTTTCCGCCGTGGACGAGTCCCGGGAGATCGGCAGGATCAACCGGACCTCGGTCCCCTCCCCCGGCTCGGACCGGATCTCCGCCCGGCCGCCGTGCCGCTTCATCCGCCCGATGATCGAGCCCCGGACGCCGTGCCGGTGATCCTCCACCGTATCCGGGTCGAAGCCCTTCCCCCGGTCCCGGACGAAGACACTGACCTGTTCCGGCTCGACCTCGGCGTACAGCGAGACCGTCTGCACCCCGGCGTGCCGGGCGGCGTTCACCAGCGCCTCGCGCCCGGCCGCGACCAGCGCGCCGACCCGCTCGTCGGTCTCCCGGTCGCCGACCACCACCGCCTCGACGGTGATCGCGAAGGTGTCCTCGACCTCGGCGGCGGCCTGCTCCAGCGCGGCGGCGAAGCGCTCGGTCGGCGATCCGGTGGGCTTGTAGAGCCAGTTGCGCAGCGAGCGTTCCTGCCCCCGGGCGAGCCGCTGGACCGTCTTCACGTCGGCCGCGTTGCGCTGGATCAGGGCCAGGGTGTGCAGCACCTGGTCGTGCACCATCGCGGCCAGCTCGGCCCGCTCCTGCTCACGGATGCGCCCCTCGCGCTCCGAGCGGAGCTGGTTGAACGTCCGCCACAGCACCGGCGCGGCCACCACCCCGACCCCGGCGAGCCCGACCAGGGCGAAGATCACGCCGTTGAGCACCGCGTCGAAGTTCTGCGCCGGGGAGTAGACCGCGGCGACGCCGATTATGCCGACCGCGACCAGCACCCCGCCGCCGATGAACCGGAGCACGAAGGCCCGCCGGTCGCTCTCCTCCACCACCGCGCCCAGCCACGGCACCGGCATGGAGTCGCCCCACTGCCGCCGCCGCTCCGGGGCCGACTGGTGCCAGATCACCCCGGCGCCGACCGCGATGATCGCGACCAGCCACCCGGCGGTGCCGGCCGCGCCGACCGAGTCGAAGACCATCATCTGCACCAGCAGCACGCCGAGGCCGATCGCCACGAACGGCAGCAGCTGGGCGACGTCCCGGCGGGGCGGTACGGCGGTGTCGCCGGGCCGCAGCGGCACGACCGCCCAGAAGGCCGCGTAGAGCAGCAGGCCGAGACCACTCAGCCCGAGCAGCACCATGAAGGCGACCCGCACCCGCAGCACGGAGATGCCGAGGTGGTCGGCGATGCCGGCGGCCACCCCGGCGGCCATCCGGTGCTCGGGGGCGCGGTAGAGGCGAGGTGGCTGGGTCACGGCGTCGATCGGAGGCTCCCTGGTCACGACGGGCACGGGGCGGGCGACCGTTCGCTGCCGGCGCCGGTTCGATCGTCACACGCTGCGCCGCCGCCCGACCACGGGGACGCCCCCGACATTCCGGCCGCCCGGATCTCAGGGTGGGGTCAGGGTCGGGTCCTGAGGTCGTCCGGGCGGTCGGGGCAGCAGGATCGAGGGCATGACCGAGGAAGCTGCCCAGTCCCCCCGTCCCGGGGCGGCACAGCCCGGTGGACCGCCGCCCGCCGCGACGCCCGCCGACGGGACCGCGTCCACCGCCTCCGGGGCGCCGCCGCCGGTGGCCGCGCCGGGCGCCGTCGGGTGGACGCCGCCGCCCGGCGCCGGGCCGGGCGTGGATCCGGGCGCCGGGCCGCAGCCGCCGTCCGGCGGCGCAGGCTTCACCTCCCGGTACGGGCTGGTCCGCCCCCGCGACGGCCGCTACCTGGCCGGCGTCTGCGCGGCGATCGGCCGGGCCACCAACACCGACCCGGTGCTCTGGCGGGTGCTCCTCGCCGTGCTCGGCTTCTTCGGCGGCATCGGCATCCTGGTCTACGTCACCGCCTGGCTGATCATCCCCGGCGAGGGGGACAGCGCCTCCCCCGTCGAGTCGATGCTCGGTCGGGGCCGGTCCAGCATGTCCCCGATCACCGTGATCGTGCTCAGCATCCTGGTCGCGGTCAGCTTCGGCTACATCGTCACCGACGCGTTCCGGGCGGTGCTGCTCGGTGCCACGATCCTGATCGGCGGGGCGCTGATGCTCAACCGGGACAACCGGGGCACCGGGGCCACGCCGGCCGGTACGGTCCCGCCCGCACCGGCCGCCCCGCCCGGCCCGGTGCCGCCGGTCAGCTATCCCGCGCCGGCCGCGTACCAGGCCCCGCCGAGCGTCGCCGTGGCCCCCGGCGGGGCCCCGGCGCCGGCCGCGCCCGCGGACAACGTCCCGGTCACCGGCCAGCCGGCCGAGCCGACCGCCGAGCTGCCCGCCTGGCCGCCGGCCGCCCCGCCCGCGCCGACCGCCCCGCCCGCGCCGGCCCCCTTCCCCGGGGGTACGCCGACCGCCGGCTGGCCGCCGGCCGCGCCCACGTCCGGCTGGCCCGGCGCGACCTCGGGGGGCGCACCGGCCCGCCCCGCGCCCCTGCCGCCGAGCTACCGGCCCCCGTTCGCCCCGCACGGCCCGTACGCCGGCCAGGCGGGCATCCCGCCACTGCCGCCGCGACCGCCGCGACCGCCGAAGCCGCCGAAGCGCCCGCGTGAGCGCTCCCCGCTCGGCGCGGTGACCTTCTCGCTGATCTTCCTCGTCCTCGGCGTGGTCGCCGTCCTCGACCTGCTGGACGTCTTCGACGTCGGGGCGTCGGCGTACTTCGCCGCCACCCTGGCCACCATCGGGCTCGGTCTGCTGGTCGGTACCTGGTTCGGGCGGGCCCGGTGGCTGATCGCGCTCGGCGTGGTGGCCGCCGCCGCCCTCGGGATGGCCACCGTGGCCGAGTCCTACGACCGGGTCCGGGGCGTCGACGGCAACGTGACCTGGGCCCCCACCGACCACCGCGACCTCGCCGTCCGGTACGAGAACAGCTTCGGCGACGCGACCCTCGACCTGCGGGCGGTCGACTTCGACAAGAAGAACACCGAGATCACGGTCTCCGTCAACTTCGGGGAGTGCACCGTGGTGGTGCCGCCGAACGTCGACGTCACCACGGTGACCGACGTCAACGCCGGTGACGCGGTCGTCTTCGGCAAGCACTCCGGCGGGCTGGACGGCCCGCTCCGGGAGACGACCGACCTGGGTGCCGACGGCGCCGGCGGCGGCACACTGCGCCTCTACGTCCACGTGAACGCCGGCAACCTGGAGGTGACCCGGTGAAGGCCCACCGCACCGACGTCGTGTCGTTCGCCTTCGGGCTGATCTTCGTCGGGCTCGCCGCGTGGTGGCTGCTCGCCAAGTTGCTCGGGCTCGCCCTGCCACCCGTCGGCTGGTTCCTGGCCGGCGCGCTGATCGTGATCGGTCTCCTGGGCCTGGTGGGCGCGCTGCGCTCCGGGCGCTCCGCCGCGACCGGCAAGGACGCGGCCCCCGCCCCGGACCGCGTCGGGCCCACCTCCGCCCAGCCGGCCGCCGAACCCGCCGGTGACGAGCCGGACCGGCACACCGCCGACGTCGATCCGACCCGGTGGGACCTCGACCGGCCGGCCCCGGCCGACGAGCCGGCGGCATGGGGCACCGGGCGGTCGGACTGGGGCCAGCGGTCCGAATGGGGCGGGCCGTCCGAGTGGGAGGTGTCCGCGCCGGTGTCGGGCACGCCGACGGCCGGCCCACGGACCGGGGACGACGCCGACGAGTCGCCCACCGAGGCGGTCACCGACGTCCGCCCCGACGCGGTCGAGGACCGGCCCGCCGACGAGGACGACCGGCCGGGCCCGGTCGGCGGCGCGCCGTCCGGCGAGGAGCGCCCGCGCGGCTGACCACAGCGGTGCGGCCCGCCTCCGCAGCCGCCTATGCTGGCCGGTGGAGATCTCGCCTCCGCCGGCCGGACCGCGCCGACGTGGCCGCCGAGCCGGCCGGACCGCGCCGCCGTGGCGGTCCCGCCGCGATTCCCGTCTCTACCCCGTCAGGAGCCCGTCCGACATGACGCAGTCCCCCGCCGTGCGCCCCGCCGGCCGCTCCGGTCCGGTCGGCATCGGCGAGCGAGCCGCCCGTACCCTCGTCGCCGAGCTGGCCCGGATGAACGACCCGAAGGCCGCCCTGCTGGTCGGCGCGACGCCGGAGTCCGCGGTGCTGGCCGCGGCGATCGACGCGCTGCTGCCCGGCGACACCCTCACGCTGGTGCCCGCCGGGTCGACCGGCCCCGGGGCACTGCGGGAGCACGTCACCGCCCAGGGGCGCTGGGTCGCCGACCGGGTCCGCGTGGTCGACACGCTCACCGAGGCCGAGCCCGCCGCGGTGGTCATCGCCGGGGAGCCGTTCACCGGCACGGCCGACGAGACCCGCGGCGCCGTCGAAGGCCTGACGAAGTATCTCACCGACGGCGCGGTGCTGAGCGTGGCGACGACCGCCACGCCGGGGCGCACGGCGGGCGCGGCGGCGGAGCTGGACCGGCAGGGCGCGCTGTACGGCGTCGGCACCGACCTGGTGCTGCGCAACAACCCGCCGCTGCGGGTGTACCGGCTCCGCTTCACCCCGGCCGACGCCGCCTCGGCGGCGTCGCTCGCCCCGGCGTACCGCCCGTCGAGCGTGCCGCTGACCCGCGGCATGCACATCGACTCCAACGGGGTGGCTGCCGCCGGCATCACGCTCGGCCTGGCCGCGCTGACCCGGCTCGCCCGGCCGAAGTCGAAGCTCTGGCTGCTCCCCGCCCTGGCCGCCGCGCCGGTGGCGGCCTTCTTCCGGGACCCGGAGCGCGACGTGCCGGAGGACCCGTCGGCGGTGGTCGCCGCGGCCGACGGCCAGGTGCTGTCGGTCCAGCGGCTGCACGACGAGCGCTTCGGCGCGGGTGAGTGGCTGCGGGTCGCGGTCTTCCTCTCGGTGCTGGACGTGCACGTCAACCGCGCCCCGGTCGCCGGCAAGGTGGTCGACTACTTCGTCGCCGACGGCGGCTTCGCCAACGCGATGAAGCCGGCGGCGGAGCACAACGTCGCCGCGTACACGGTGCTGGACACCGCGCACGGCACGGTGGTCGTGGCGCAGCGCACCGGCCTGATCGCCCGGCGGATCGTGCAGCGGGCGCCGATCGGCGCGCTGCTGGCCAGGGGCGAGCGGTTCGGGCTGATCCGGTTCGGCTCGCGCACCGACGTCTACCTGCCGGCCGACGCCGCCGAGCCGCTCGTCGGGCCCGGCGACAAGGTGGTCGGCGGCTCCACCGTCATCGCCCGCTGGCGCTGACGCGGCGGGCACGGGGCAGACACGAAAGGGGCGCCGCGGGATCGCGGCGCCCCTTTCGGCGTACGTGGGGGTCAGGCGGTGCGACGCTGGCGAAGCCAGAGCACCGGGCCGCTGACCAGGTAACCGACCACGATCAGGGCGAAGGTGAGCCGGATGTCGACCAGCGCGCCGATCACCGGGGCCAGCCACACCCACGGCGGCAGCTTGACCAGGCGGGCCAGCTTCGCGTACGGGAAGCTGGAGACCATGGCGAAGGCGAGCAGCGCCACGCCGGCGACCTGGACCGTGCCCGGCACCGGCAGCCCGATGGCGACGGTGAGGGCGAGGACGGCGGCCGCCATCGTGGTGGGCACGCCGCAGAAGAACCGGCCGTCCTTCGGCGAGACGTTGAACCGGGCGAGCCGGATGGCCGCGCACGCCGCGACGAGGGCGCACGCCACCGCCGCCGCCGCGGTGGACACCGACCCGGCCAGCGAGGCGTAGACCACCACGGGGGCGGCCAGGCCGAACGAGCACATGTCGGCCAGCGAGTCCATCTGCGCGCCGAACGGGCTGGCCACGCCGAACTTGCGGGCGAGCGCGCCGTCGAGGCCGTCGAACACCACGCAGGCGATCAGGCACAGCGCGGCGACCCGCACCTCGCCCTGCATGGCGAGGAAGATCGCCAGCATGCCGAGCATCAGGCTGCTGAGCGTGCAGGCGTTGACCACCGCGAACTTCATCCGGCGGGCGACCGTCCGCTCGCCGGGGAGCAGCGGGATCGCCCTCGCCGGCTCGTCGACCGGGGTCGCCGGCGGGAGGGCGGGGCTGACCGGGGCGATCGACGCGACGTCGCCGCGCTCGAACCGGTTCAGACCGTAGCGGCGGCGCGGCCGGTCGGCGTACCGGTGCTCGGGCAGCGACAGGTCGGTGGCGCCGCGCAGGTCGCCGTCGCGGCGGCCCACCCGGACCAGCAGCACCTGCCGGGCGAACGTGCTGCTGCGGCGCAAGGAGCCCGCCCAGCGACGCCCTGCGGGGCGCGGACTGTCAGTGGTACGACGCCGGCGCCATGGGGCTCTCGGCACGTTTCCTCCATCACCGGATCGGCTGACCGCACGGGGGCGGGTGTCCGGCTGTCTCATGCCGGACCTTTCTGGCCCGGCAGCCATTTTGCGGAGTACACCATCGCATAAGGGAACGGGGATTGGCGATAGCTGCCGGCGGTACTTATATCTCCCTTAAACCGCGCGAACCGCCCTCTTGTTCCCAACCCGGGCTCCATCGCCCGTTTCCTCCACCAACCCCACATCGAATGTACCGGACGCCCTCGCCACCGGCCCGGCCAGCGACCGCCGCCAGCCCCGATGTCCGATTACGGACCGTCATCAATGTCACAGCCAGCCGGGCGCACCAGGGCGCGGGCCGGCGACCGTCGTCAGCGGGACCGGTGGCCCAGCGCCAGGGCGGCGATCTCGGTGAGCCGCAGCCCGGCGAGCTGCTCCGGGGTGAACCAGGCGGCCCGGGCGGTCGAGCCCCCGGCCAGCTCCGTCACCCGCGGCTCGGTCGGCGCGTCGACCGCCACCCGGTAGACCACCCGGATGCCGTGCCAGTCCAGCGGGCGCCCCTCCGGGCCCAGCGCGGCCGGGTTGTGCAGGTTGTCGACGCCGACCAGCTCGACCACCCGGCCGAGCTGACCGGACTCCTCGACCAGCTCGCGCAGCAGGGCGGCGACCGGCTGCTCCCCGTGGTCGGTGCCGCCGCCGGGCAGGTGCCAGCGGCCGGCCCCCGGGTAGCCGTCGGCGATCATGGCGAGCAGCACCCGCCCGGCCGGGTCGGTCACCAGCCCGTACGCCCCGAAGCGCTGCCGCCGGTCGGCCGACGGCGCGCCCTCGTGGGGCAGCGCCCGGGGCAGGCCCGCCGGCAGGGGCGCGACGGGGAGGCCGAGCACCTCGGCGGTGAACGGCATCAGCGGCACCGCCGCCGCCTCGTCGGGGGCGAACCAGGCCAGCTCGTCGCTGCCGCCGGCCGGCTCCGGCCGCGGTTCGCCGCCACGCACCGCGACGTCGAAGACGAGGCGGTCGGTGTGCACCGCGACCCCGGAGTCACGGAACGTGGCCACGTCGGCGAGCACGGCCCGGAGCCCGGTCACCTCCACGGCGAGGCCGGTCTCCTCGGCGAACTCACGGACCACGGCGTGCGCCGGATCCTCCGCGTGCTCCAGCCCGCCGCCGGGCAGCTGCCACACCCCGGGGAACGGACACGAAGCCGAGCCCCGGGCCAGCAGCACCCGACCGTCGGCGCCCCGACACACCCCGTACGCCCCGACCCGCCGCCGTTCCTCCACCCGCCCGCACTCCCCCGCCCGCGCCGACCCGCTCCGTCGATCATGAGGTTAGCGGCAGCGGAACCGACGTGCCGCCCGGTCAACCTCATGATCAACGGACGGGTGGGAGAAGGGGCGCGGGGGCCGGGTCAGGCCAGTCGGGCGGCCTGGACGGCCTCGGCGGTGACCTCGGTCAGGCGGTCGGTGGGGAGGGCGCCCAGCTCCTCGCGGGCGAACCAGCGGGCCTCACAGGTGGAGCCGCCCACGTCGGCGACGGTGGGCGGGGCCGGTTTGTCGACCACGACCCGGTAGAACGCGCGGACGCCGTGCCAGTCGATCGGGTAACCCTCCGGGCCCAGGGACGCGGCGTCCCGGTGGCTGGCCACGCCGAGCAGCTCGACGAGGCGGCCGGTCTGCCCGGTCTCCTCGACCAGTTCCCGGATCAGGGCCGCGCCGGGCTGCTCGCCGTAGTCCGTGCCGCCGCCGGGCAGGTGCCAGCAGCCCGCGCCCGGGTAGCCGTCGGAGACCCGGGTGAGCAGCACCCGCCCGTCCGGGTCGGTCACCACGGCGTACGCGGCGAAGCGCTGGGCCCGGTGCAGCCCGTCCGGACCGGGCACGGCGTAGAACGAGGGGAACTCCGGCGGCTCGTCCGGCACGATGTCGGCGGACGAGGCGGGCACCCCGAGGGCGCGCGCCGTGAACGACCGCAGCGGCAGCTCGCGGGCCTCCTCCGGGGTGAACCAGCGGGCCAGGTCGGTCGGCCGGTCGACCCGGTCGGTGAGGGTCCCGCCCCGGACGGAGACGTGGTAGATCAGGCGGTCGGTGTGGATGGTGATGCCCCGGTCCGGCAGCGCCCGCATGTCGGCCAGCACGTCGTGCAGGCCGTCGACGGTGACGGAGAGACCGGTCTCGGCGGCGGTCTCGCGGACGACGGTGTGGTTCGGGTCCTCACCGTGATCGACCGCCCCGCCGGGCAGCGACCACGTGCCGGGAGTGCCGGAGCGCTCCGATGCGCGGACCAGCAACACTCGGCCGACCGAATCAGCACAAACTGCGTATGCCGCGATCCTGCGGAGCGGCTCCAGCATGGTGGTCACGGGGCCAAATTCTCCCCCGCCCGGGTTACCTGCATCGAAAAGAGTCAGATTCCTGACTCAATGCTCGCGCCTCAGGGGCAGGTCAGGGTAAGGCTCCGGGCGGTCACCGAGGTCGGCCGGGTCGGCGGCGCGGATGGTGGAGGCATGACTTCCACCGCCTCTTCCCAGCCCCCGTACAAGCAGCTCCGCCGCCCCGTCACGGACCGGATGGTCGCCGGGGTGGCCAGCGGCCTCGGCCGCTACTTCGCCGTCGACCCCACGCTCGTCCGGGTGGTCTTCGCGGTCACCGGCCTGCTCACCGGCGGGCTCGCGCTGCTCGCGTACCCGATCATGTGGTTCCTGATGCCCGAGGAGCCGGCCGACGCCCCCGCCTGGCCGCACCCGGCGCAGGCCGCGCCGCCCACGGTGGCGCAGCCGACCGTGGCGCCCACGGTGGCGCAGCCGACCGTGGCGCAGCCCACGCCGCCGACCTACCCGCCGGCGGCGTGAGGCCGGGTCACTCCCACTCGATGGTGCCCGGCGGCTTGCTGGTGACGTCGAGCACCACCCGGTTGACCTCGGCGACCTCGTTGGTGATCCGGGTGGAGATCCGGGCGATCACCTCGTACGGCAGCCGGGACCAGTCGGCGGTCATCGCGTCCTCGCTGGAGACCGGCCGCAGCACCACGGGATGCCCGTAGCTGCGGCCGTCGCCCTGCACCCCGACGCTGCGCACGTCGGCCAGGAGCACCACCGGGAACTGCCAGACGCCCCGGTCCAGCCCGGCGGCGGTCAACTCCTCGCGGGCGATCAGGTCGGCCTGGCGGAGCAGGTCGAGACGCTCCCGGTCGACCGCGCCGATGATCCGGATCGCCAGGCCGGGACCCGGGAACGGGTGCCGCCAGACCATCGCCTCCGGCAGGCCGAGCTGGAGACCGAGCGCCCGGACCTCGTCCTTGAACAGCGTGCGCAGCGGCTCGACCAGGCTGAACTTCAGGTCCTCCGGCAGGCCGCCGACGTTGTGGTGGCTCTTGATGTTGGCGGTGCCGGTGCCGCCGCCGGACTCGACCACGTCCGGGTAGAGAGTGCCCTGGACGAGGAACTCGACGTCGCCGTGGGCGGCGATCTCCCGCGCGGCGGCCTCGAAGACCCGGATGAACTCCCGGCCGATGATCTTGCGCTTCTGCTCCGGGTCGGTCACCCCGGCCAGCGCGCCCAGGAACCGGTCGGCGGCGTCGACCACCTTCAGCTTGATCCCGGTGGCGGCGACGTAGTCCTTCTCCACCTGCTCGGCCTCGCCCGCGCGCAGCAGGCCGTGGTCGACGAAGACGCAGGTGAGCTGGTCGCCGATGGCCCGGTGCACCAGCGCGGCGGCGACGGCCGAGTCGACCCCGCCGCTCAGTGCGCAGATGACCTCCTTGTCGCCCACCTGCTCGCGGATCCGGGCGACCTGCTCGTCGATGATGTTCTCGGGCGTCCAGGTCGGCGCGATGCCGGCGATGTCGTAGAGGAAGCGGCGCAGCATCTCCTGGCCGTGCGCGGTGTGCCCGACCTCCGGGTGGAACTGCACGCCGGCCCGGCGGCCGGCCAGGTCCTCGAACGCGGCGACCGGCGCGCCCGCCGACTCGGCGGTCACCGCGAAGCCCGCCGGGGCCTCCGTGACGCAGTCGCCGTGGCTCATCCACACCGGCAGGTCGTCCGGCAGCTCGCGGAGCAGCACGCCGGCCTCCGGGCGGGCGCGCAGCGGGGTGCCGCCGTACTCGCGGTTGCCGGTGCGGGCCACCGTGCCGCCGAGGGCCTGGGCCATCGCCTGGAAGCCGTAGCAGATGCCGAAGACCGGCACTCCGGAGTCGAACATGCCGGCGTCGATCTGCGGGGCGTCCGGCGCGTAGACGCTGGACGGACCACCGGAGAGGATGATCGCGGCCGGGTCCTTCGCCAGCATCTCGGCGACGGGCATCGAGTGGGGCACGATCTCGGAGTAGACGTTGGCCTCGCGCACCCGGCGCGCGATGAGCTGGGCGTACTGGGCTCCGAAGTCCACCACGAGGACGGGGCGAGGCGTGCTCATGTGCAGAAAGCCTACCCACCGTCACGCCCGCGCCCACGACACCCCGGCACACGTCACCCCCGCCGCGCGCGATCTTGCACCTTCCGCCCGGACATGCGGCCCGAAAGCCGCACAACGGGGGCCGAAAGTGCAAGACCGCGGGAGATCAGGGGCGGAGGGCGCCGGGGGCGTGCGGGGGCACCGCCGGGTGGCGCGGGGGGACCGGGTCCATCCGGGCGTACGGGGAGCCCAGCGGTGGGCGGGGGTCCGGATCACCCTTGTTGGGCCAGAAGGACATGGCGCGTTCCGCCTGGGCGGTGATGGTCAGCGACGGGTTCACCCCGAGGTTCGCCGAGACCGCCGCGCCGTCGACCACGTGCAGCCCCGGGTGGCCGAAGACCCGGTGCCACGGGTCGACCACGCCGTCGGCCGGGGTGGCGCCGATCACCGCCCCGCCGAGGATGTGCGCGGTCATCGGGATGTCGAACGGCTCGGTCAGCGCCCCGCCGGGCGTACCGCCGATCTCCTCGGCGAGCAGCCGGGCCGCCCGGTTGCCCGCGGGGATCCACGTCGGGTTGGGCACGCCGTGCCCCGGCCCGGAGACCAGGCGCCGCCCCCACGGGCCGCGCCGCAACCGGGTGGTCAGCGAGTTGTCCGCCGACTGCATCACCAGGGCGATCACCGTCCGCTCCGACCAGTCGCGCACCGACAGCAGCCGGGCCGCCGGGCCGGGCCGGCGCAGCAGCGTGCCGAGCCAGCGGCGCACCCGGTGCGGGCCGCCGTCGACCAGCAGCGACTGGAGCAGCCCCATCGCGTTGGAGCCCCGCCCGTAGCGGACCGGCTCGATGTGGGTCTGCGGGTCGGGGTGGAACGAGCTGGTGATCGCCACCCCCTCGGTGAAGTCGAGCCCGTCGGCGCGGGCCCGCCGGCGGGGCACCGAGGCGCCGAGGATCGCCTCCGAGTTGGTCCGGGTCAGCTCGCCGAGGCGGGGCGAGAGCGCGGGCAGCGCCCCCTCGGCCCGCATCGCGTGCAGCAGCCGCTGCGTGCCGAGGGCGCCGGCCGCGAAGACGACCTGGTCGGCGTGGACCACCTGCCGCCGTGCGCGCGGCCAGGCCCCGGTGCGCACGGTGTGCACCGCGTACCCGCCGCCGTCGGCCGGGCGCACGGCGGTCACCATGGTCAGCGGGTGCACCCGGGCGCCGAGCCGCTCGGCCAGCCACAGGTAGTTCTTGACCAGGGTGTTCTTCGCGCCGTACCGGCAGCCCGTCATGCACGCGCCGCAGTGCGTGCAGCCGGTGCGCTCCGGGCCGGCGCCGCCGAAGTAGGGGTCGGCGACCCGCTGACCGGGCCGACCGATGTGCACGCCGACCGGGGTGGCGTGGAAGGTGTGCCCGACCCCCATCCGCTCGGCCACCGCCCGCATCGCCCGGTCCGCGGGAGTGACGACGGGGTACGCGGTCACGCCGAGCATCCGCTTCGCCTGGTCGTAGTGGCGGGCCAGCTCGTCGCGCCAGTCGGTGATGCCCCGCCACTGCGGGTCGGCGTAGAAGGCGTCCAGCGGCTCGTAGAGGGTGTTCGCGTAGACCAGCGAACCGCCGCCCACCCCGGCCCCGGAGAGCACCAGCACCCCGCCGCCGGCCTTCCGGTCGGCCGCCCGCAGCAGGGTGATCCGCTGGAGGCCGTAGCAGCCGAGGCGGGGCGCCCAGAGGAAGCGGCGCAGCCGCCAGGAGGTCTGCGGGAACTCGTCGTCGGCGAAGCGGCGCCCGGCCTCCAGCACACCGACCGCATAGCCCTTCTCGGCCAGCCGGAGCGCGGTGACGCTGCCGCCGAAGCCGGACCCGATGACGACCACGTCGTACCGCATGAACGCATCATTACCGCTGAGTAGCCATCGCGCCAGCACGGGTTTCCGCGCGATCATGCTCCCGTCCGTCGATCCGGGGACGCCCACCCGAACCCGGGCCCGGAGTCCGAACGTTGTCTCACACGGGGGTGTCGCATGGCTCAGGGGACAGGGGCACAGCGCCCGAGGTGGCTGCTGGGGCTCGCCGCCCTCGCGGCGGTGGTGCTGGTGGCCGCCGGCGTGCTGGTGGTCACCCGCCTCGTCGGCGACGACGGGTCGCGGCGGATCGGCCCGACCGCCGCCACGCCGACCGCGAGCGCCACACCGACCGCGGATCCCACCCCGAGCCCCACGGCTCCGCCGGGCGCCGGCATCACCGGCCCGCTCAACCTCCTGCTGGTCGGGGTGGACACCCGGGTCAGCGTGCCCGGCTGGGAGCCGCACGGCGACGCCGTGCTGGTGGTCCACGTGCCGAAGGGGCTCGACCGGGCGTACCTCTTCTCCCTCCCCCGCGACCTGCTGGTCGACATCCCGGCCTTTCCGAAGGCCGACTACGGCGGCGGGAAGACCAAGCTCACCCACGCGATGAGTTACGGCAGCCGGGTGCCGGGCAAGCCCAAGGAGCCGAGCACCGAGCAGGGCTACGAGCTGCTGCGCAGCACGGTCAGCGGCTACACCGGGCTGCGCTTCGACGCCGGCGCGGTGCTCACCTTCAACGGCTTCGACAAGCTGGTGGACGAGCTGGGCGGGGTGGACCTCTACGTCGACCAGCGGGTGGTCTCGCTGCACCGCCGCCCCGACGGCCGGCACCGGGAGCCCGCCCCGGGCGGCGGCGGCTACGTCGGGCCGCAGATGGTCTACGAGAAGGGCGAGCGACACCTCACCGGCTGGCAGGCGCTGGACTACGCCCGGCAGCGCTACATCACCGGCGGCGACTACGCCCGGCAGCGCCACCAGCAGCAGCTGGTCAAGGCGCTGGTGACCAAGATCCTCGACGAGGACCTGGCCCGGCAGCCGGAGCGCGTCCAGCGGGTGGTGGACGCGCTCGGCGACACGCTGGTCTACGCGGGCGGGCCGCGGATCGTGGACGTCGCGTACGCCCTCGGCGGGCTGTCGCCGGACCGGTTCGTGCTGGTCGGCCTGCCCGGCGAGGGGGTGGGCCAGGGCAGCGCCTACCGGGGCGAGCAGCTCAAACCGACCGGCCGGACGTTCCTCACCGAGCTGCGCGCCGGCCGGGCGGACGCGTACCTCGCCGCCCACCCGGAGCTGCGCGTCAAGGGCTGACCGCCGTCACAGCGGCTCGGGCCGGGCGGGGCGCTCGGTGCCGCGCAGCCAGTCGTCGAAGAGGTCGTCGAGCTTCTTGCCCGAGACCCGCTCGGCCAGCGCGACGAACTCGGCCGTGGTGGCGTTGGCGTCCCGCTTCTGCGCCGCCCACGTCCTCAGGATCTCGAAGAACGCCTTGTCGCCGACGGCCACCCGCAGCGCGTGCACGGTCATCCCGCCGCGCTGGTAGACCGACTCGCTGAACAGGTTCGCCACCCCCGGCTCGCCGGGCGGCGTCCGCCAGACCTGGCCGGACGATCCGGCGTACCGGTCGTCGAACGCCTGCTGGGCGGTGCGCCCGCCGTCGTGCTCGGCCCAGAGCCACTCGGCGTACGTGGCGAGCCCCTCGTTGAGCCAGATGTCCTGCCACCTCGCCAGCGACACGCTGTTGCCGAACCACTGGTGGGCCAGCTCGTGCGCGACCACCCCGGTGTTCTCGCCGCTGCGGAAGAAGCCCGCCGAGTAGACCGGGCGGCTCTGCGTCTCCAGGGCGTACCGGATCCGGGCGTCGGAGATCACCACGCCGCCGTACGCCCCGAACGGGTACGGCCCGAAGACGCTCTCCAGGTAGTCGGCCACCTCGACCGTGTCGGCGATCGACCGGTCCGCCGCACCCTCCGGCAGGTCGGTGGTGACCGCGTGGAACACCGGCCGCCCCTTGTGCTTGCCCTCCGTGATCCGGAACTTTCCGATCACGACGGTGCTGAGGTAGCTCGCCATCGGGCTGCGCTCGGCCCACTTCCAGGTGGTCCAGTCGCCGGCCGTGCTCTTCCCCTCCGGCACGCCGTTGCTGACCGCCGTCAGTCCCTTCGGGACGGTGATCTCGAAGTCGTAGGTGGCCTTGTCCGAGGGGTGGTCGTTGACCGGGAACCAGGTGCTCGCCGACTCGGGCTGGCCGAGCGCGATGGCGCCGTCGCCGGTGTGCAGGAAGCCCCCGACGCCGAGGATCTCGTTGCGCAGCGGCTCCGGCTCGCCCTCGTACGCGATCTCGGCGACGAAGCCGTTACCCGCGATCAGGCCGGTGGCCGGCGTGACCACCAACTCGTCGTCCTTGCGGCTGTGCTTCGCCGGGGCGCCGTCCACCGTCACCGACCGCACGGTCAGCCCGGCCAGGTCCAGGTTGAACGCCGACAGGTCCTGCGTCGCCGCCGCCTGGAGCGTGGTGGTGCCGGTGAGCCGGTCCTGCTCCGGGTGGTAGCGGACCTTGACCGTGTAGCGGCTGACGTCGTACCCGCCGTTGCCGTAGGTCGGGAAGTACTCGTCGCCGACGCCGGCCGCCCCGGGCTTGAACTGGCGGGCCGCGCTCGGCGACGCGGCGGTCGTGGCCGGGGCCGGGGCCGGTTCGTCGGCCGACCCGCACCCGGTCAACCCGAGCGCCCCGACCAGCAGCAGGCCGGTGCCCGCGCCCAGAACCCGCCGCGACAGCGTCATCGCCTCGTCCCTTCCCCTGTGCCGCCGGCTGCCCCGCCGGCGACCCGTGCCGGACCCGCGCCCGGCCGGTCCGCGGCAGCCTACCGAGCGGCCCTGAAATCCGCGTCAGGGCAGGGCGGGGGCGGAGTCGCCGACGAGCCAGGCGTCGAAGAGCTGGCGCAGGGACCTCCCGGAGACCCGTTCGGCCAGGACGACCAGGTCCTCGGTGGTGGCGTTGCCGCCCCGCCGCTGGGCCGTCCAGGTGCGCAGGATGCGGAAGAACGCGTCGTCGCCGACCGTGCGGCGCAGCGCGTGCACGGTGAGCGCCCCGCGCTTGTAGACGGCCGTGCCGAACAGCCCCGACCGTCCGGGGTCGACGACCGGGCGGGACCAGTCGGTGGCGGCGTACTCCAGTTCGAAGGCGCGCTGCGCGGTGCGACCGCCGTCGTGCTCCTCCCACAGCCACTCCGCGTAGCTGGCGAAGCCCTCGTTGAGCCAGATGTCGCTCCACCGGGTCAGCGTCACGCTGTTGCCGAACCACTGGTGGGCCAGCTCGTGTGCGACCACCCCCGGGTTGGGGCGGCCGTTGCGGAAGAAGCCGGGCCCGTAGACCGGCCGGGACTGGTTCTCGAGCGCGTAGCCGACCCGGTCGTCGGTGACCACGACCCCGCCGTAGGCGTCGAACGGGTACGGCCCGAACCGGCTGGCCAGGAAGTCGGCGATCTCGCCGGTGCGGGCGAGCGAGGCGGCCTCCGGGCCGGTGGCCGGCAGGCGCGCCGGCACGGCGGTGACCATCGGCTTGCCGGCGTGCGTGCCGGTCTCCACCCGGTAGGCGCCGATCACGAGGGTGGTGAGGTAGCTGGCCATCGGTGCCCGCTCGGCCCACCGCCAGGTGGTCCAGCCGTCGGCGCTCGTCCTCTCCCCCGGCACCCCGTTGCTCAGCGCGGCCAGCCCGTCCGGAACGGTCACCTCGATGTCGTACGTGGCCTTGTCCGACGGGTGGTCGTTGACCGGGAACCAGGTGGCCGCCGACCAGGGCTGCCCGAGCGCGATCGCGCCGTCGGCGGTGTGCAGGAACCCGCCGCTGCCGAGCTGCCCGTCGGCCTTCGCGGTCGGCACGCCCGAGTAGTCCACCTCGACCGCGAACCGCCGGCCCTGCGGCAGCCCGTGGCGCGGGGTGACCACCAGCTCGTCGCCGTCGCGCCGGTGCTCGGCGCGGGCGCCGTCCGTCGTGACCGCGGTGACGTCGAGGCCGACGAGGTCGAGGGTGAACCGGGACAGCCCGTGCACCGCCGTCGCCACGACCTTCGCCCGCCCGGTCAACCGGTCGGTCGCCGGGTCGTAGCGGACCGTCAGGCGGTAGTGCGAGACGTCGTACCCGCCGTTTCCGGCGCCCGGCACGTACGGGTCGGCGAGGTCGACGCTGCCCGGGCGCAGACCGTCGCGCCCGCCCTGCCGGTCGGGGGCGTCGGTGGTGCAGGCGACCAGCAGCGCGACCGCCGCCGCCACGGCGACGAGCGTCGGGCGGATCCGGTCACGAGTACGACGCACCGGCCGAGCCTATCGGCGCGACCGGTGCGCGCGGTGCTTCTTGGTGCGGTCAGCGGTCGAGGACCAGACCGACCTTCTGGAACTCCTTGAGGTCGCGGTAGCCGCACTTGGCCATCGCCCGGCGCAGCCCGCCGAAGAGGTTGAGCTGGCCGTCCGGCTCGTCGGCCGGGCCGAAGAGCAGCTGCTCCATCGACCCCAGCGGCTCGCCGGCCACCTCGAACGCGCCCCGGGGCAGGGACGGGTGGCTGGCGGCGGAGTGCCACCAGGCGCCGCCGGCCGGCGCCTCCGCGCAGAGCGACAGCGGCTCGCCGAGCATCACCGCGTCCGCGCCGCAGCCGAGGGCCTTCGCGATGTCGCCCGAGGTCTGGATGTCGCCGTCGGCGATCAGGTGCACGTACCGGCCACCGGTCTCGTCGAGGTAGTCGCGGCGGGCCGCGGCGGCGTCGGCGATCGCGGTCGCCATCGGCACCCGGATGCCGAGCACGGAGTCCGTGGTCGACCAGTCGTCGCCGCCGATGCCGACGATCACACCGGCCGCGCCGGTGCGCATCAGGTGCAGCGCCGTCTTGTAGTCGGTGCAGCCGCCGACGATGACCGGGAGGTCCAGGTCGGCGATGAACTCCTTGAGGTTCAGCGGCTCCTCGGTGGTGGAGACGTGCTCGGCCGAGACGATGGTGCCCTGGATGACCAGGATGTCGACGCCGGCGTCGAGGATCACCGGGGCCAGCGCCAGGGTGTGCTGCGGGCTGACCCGCACGGCCACCGTCCCGCCGCCGGCGCGCAGCTCACGGACCCGCTCGGCGATCAGGTCGGGGCGGATCGGCTCCGCGTACACCTCCTGGAGCCGCTTGGTGGCACGGGCGTCCTCGCCCAGCGCGGACAGCTCCTCCAGGACCTTCGTCGGGTTCTCGTAGCGGGTCCACAGGCCCTCGACGTTGAGCACGCCGAGACCGCCGAGCTGGCCGAGCCGGACGGCGGACGCCGGGCTCATCGTCGCGTCGGAGGGGTGCCCGACGCAGGGGATGCCGAACTGGTACGCGTCGAGCTGCCAGGCGGTGGAGACGTCGTCGACGTCCCGCGTCCGGCGGCTCGGCACGATGGCGATGTCGTCCAGGTGGTAGCCGCGCTGCGCGGTCTTGCCCAGCCCGATCTCGACCACGTCACGCATGGGGGACTCCAGTTGTCACAGGGGGATGGTCAGCGGGAGTGGTAGTTGGGCGCCTCGACGGTCATCTGGATGTCGTGCGGGTGGCTCTCCTTGAGCCCGGCCGCCGTGATCCGGATGAGCTGACCGCGGCGGTGCAGCTCGGGGATGCTCTCCGCGCCGACGTACCCCATCGCGGCGCGCAGCCCGCCGATGAGCTGGTGGGCGACGGCGGACAGCGGGCCGCGGTAGGGCACCTGGCCCTCGACGCCCTCGGGGACCAGCTTGTCCTCGGCGAGCACGTCCTGCTGGAAGTAGCGGTCCTTCGAGTAGGACTTGGCCTGGCCGCGGGACTGCATCGCGCCGAGCGAGCCCATACCCCGGTAGGCCTTGTACTGCTTGCCGTTGATGAAGATCAGCTCGCCGGGGCTCTCCTCGCAGCCGGCCAGCAGGCTGCCGAGCATCACCGTGTCGGCGCCCGCGACCAGCGCCTTGGCGATGTCGCCCGAGTACTGGATGCCGCCGTCGCCGATCACGGGGACGCCGGCCGGCCGCGCGGCGCGGGCCGCCTCCATGATCGCGGTGATCTGCGGTACACCGACCCCGGCGACGATCCGCGTGGTGCAGATGGCACCCGGGCCGACCCCGACCTTCACGCCGTCGGCGCCCGCGTCGACCAGCGCCTTCGCGCCGGCGTACGTGGCCACGTTGCCGCCGACGATATCGATCGTGACGTCCTTCTTGAGCTGGCGGACCATGTCCAGCACCGCCCGCTGGTGGCCGTGCGCGGTGTCCACGATCAGCACGTCGACGCCCGCGTCGACCAGCGCCCGGGCCCGCTTGTACGCGTCGTCGCCCACCCCGACGGCGGCGGCGACCCGCAGCCGGCCGGCGTCGTCCTTGGTGGCGTTCGGGTACTGCTCGCTCTTGGTGAAGTCCTTGACCGTGATCAGCCCGCGCAGCCGGCCCGACTCGTCGACGATCGGCAGCTTCTCGACCTTGTGCTGGCGCAGCAGGCCCAGGGCGTCGTCCTTGCTCACCCCGACCGGGGCGGTGACCAGCGGGGTGCGGGTCATGATCTCGCGGACGGGGGTGGCCGGGTCGGAGACGAAGCGCATGTCGCGGTTGGTGACGATGCCGACCAGCTGGCCCTCGCCGTCCACCACCGGCACGCCGGAGATGCGGTAGCGCCCGCAGAGCGCGTCCACGTCCCGGAGGGTGTCGTTGGGGCTGGCGGTCACCGGGTTGGTGATCATGCCGGACTCGGAGCGCTTGACCAGGTCGACCTGGAGGGCCTGGTCCTCCAGGGAGAGGTTGCGGTGCAGCACGCCGATGCCGCCCTGGCGGGCCATCGCGATCGCCATCCGCGCCTCGGTCACCGTGTCCATCGCGCTGGAGAGCAGCGGGACGCTCAGGTTGATGTTGCGGGTCAGCTTCGTCACCGTGTTGACCCGGCTGGGCACCACGTCCGACTCGCCCGGCTGGAGCAGCACGTCGTCGAAGGTCAGGCCGAGCGGGACCACCCGGGCCGAGCCGGCGGGCAACTCCGGCAGGTGGCCGCCCAGCTCGCCGCTGTCGGCGGCGGTCGGCAGATCGGTGCTGGGCGAAATTTCCACGATTGCTCCCCTGAGCTGCTCGGACGGGCTTCAGCGAGGTGGCGCGGGCGGGCGCCGGCGCACGCCGGGTGACTGCGCGTCGTCCCATCGTACCCACTGACCTGGGCCGCTTCCGCCGGTGGCGGCGCAGGTCACCGAGGGCCCGGGGGCGGACGCGGCCCCTGCGTTGGGTCTACGGTGAGGGGGTGCACGACGAGCCCATCGACCCCTTCAACGGCGACCCGGCCGATCCGGCCGCCGGTCTGCACGATCCGGGCGACGACGCCCCGCTCGACCCGCTGACCGACGTCGAGCGGCAGGACGTGCTGGAAGACCTCGCCGACCTGGAGATCTACCAGGCGCTGCTGGCGCCGATCGGGGTGCGCGGGCTGGTCATCGAGTGCGAGGACTGCCGGGAGCCGCACTACTTCGACTGGGACCTGCTCCGGGGCAACCTGCGTCACCTGCTCAGCTCCGGGCGGCCCCGGGTGCACGAGCCGGCCTACGACCCCGACCCGGACCACTACGTCACCTGGGACTACGCCCGGGGCTACGCGGACGGCGTGCACGACACCCTGACCGAGGGCTCGGACGAGGAACACGACACGGAGAGCTGAGGCACGCGCGCCGCCGCTGGGGGCACAGGCCGTCAGCCACACCGACAGCTCACCGGCCCGGCGCCGCGCGCTCGGCACCGAGCTGCAGCCGGCGGCCGCGCTCGCCACCCCATCGGCCAGGCGCTTCCGGGCTCGGCCCACCGGCCCGGCATCCGGGCTCAGGCCACCAACCCGGCGCGGAAACCGGCGGCCACGGCGTGCGCGCGGTCCCGGGCGCCGAGCTTGCGGAACAGCCGGCGGGCGTGGGTCTTCACCGTGTCCTCCGAGACGAACAACTCCCGGCCGATCTCGGCGTTGCTCTTGCCCTCCGCCATGCCGAGCAGCACCTGGAGTTCGCGCTCGGTCAGCCCGATCTGGGACCGGCCGCCGCGCGCGCCGGACGCGCCCCGCTGCCCCGCGGGCACCGCCTCCGCCGGCTCACCGGCCGGGTCGGCCGGCTCGGCGGGGTCGTCGCCGCGTTGCGCCGGCACCACCGTCGGCGCGCCGCCCGCGCCGTCGGCGGACGGGGTCGACCAGGCGGGGCCCGGGTCGGCCGGCGGTCGGCCGGCCGGGGTGGCGCGGGACCCGCCGACCGCCGCGGTGTCCCGCGCCGGGTCGGCGATCCGGCTCCGGGTCGCCCGGCCGGGGGCGACGAGCAGCAGCAGGGCCTTGGCCACCGCGCTGGTCAGGTCGTGGTCCGCGCCCTGGATCAGGCCCCGGGCGCCGGCGCTGATGGTGGCGGCGGCCGCCTCCGACTCCTCGGTGCCGAGCAGCAGCACGGAGGCCTGCGGCGCGCGGGCGAGCACCCGGCGCACGAAGCCCGCGCTGTCCGGCCGGGTGAGGGCCGTGTCCGCCAGCACCACGTCGGCCGGACGCTCGGCCAGACGCAACATCACCTCGGGATCGGAGACGGCGGTCCGCACGACGGCGGACAGCCCGAGCCGGGCCGCCGCGGACGTCAGATGCTGCGCCGCAAGCGGTGTCCGAACGCACACGAGAACCGTACGCACAGTGGTCTCCTCTCCGCCCACGAGCAGACCATGACCGAGTCCGGTCGCGAGGAGGTTCCCGGCAATCCTCCGAACTTTTCCGACAAGTAGGGCAGATGCCGCTAGTTGTCCAAGGTTTTCGATCACAGAAGTGTGAGCCGGGGAAGGTCCGGGTAGGGAGCATCCAGGCCGGAAACGGCGCGCCTGCGCGGACCGCCGCCCGGACGCCGGTTCACATGGATCTCCGCGGTGCCGCGCGGGAGGAGGGGTGCTGATGTCGAACGTACGTAGACTGCCCGGACCCATCGTCGATCTCTGGGACTGGCAGCGGCTCGGTGCCTGCCGGGGCCGGGACAGCGCACAGTTCTTCCACCCCGACGGCGAGCGCGGCTCGTCGCGCCTGCGCCGCGAGTCCGGCGCCAAGGCCGTCTGCCGCACCTGCCCCGTCCGGGCCGAGTGCGCCGCGCACGCCCTCTCCGTGCGGGAGCCGTACGGCGTGTGGGGCGGCTTCAGCGAGTCCGAGCGGCTGCGGCTGCTCGCCGTCGGCTGGGAGGACCTGGCCGACCGCCGCCAGACCCGGGTCGACATCGCCCGCCTGGAGGCTCGCCTGGGCCGGCCGCACAAGTCGACCGTCCCGGCCCAGCGCAAGATCGCCTGAGCCCGGCCACCCGAGGACCACACCGACGCCGCGCCCCCGCCCGGGGCGCGGCGTCGCGCCGTCCCCAGGTCCACGGCGGCGTGCCGCCCGCGAAAAGGCGTCGGGGCGCACCGTCACGCGGACGGTGCGCCCCGACGAGGCGTACGGCGAGGGTCAGAAGCCCGGGCCGTGCTGGTGGCCGTGACCGTGGCCGTGGCCGTGCCCACCGGCGGCGGCCGGCTCGGCCTTCTCCGGCTTCTCCACCACGAGGCTCTCCGTGGTGAGCAGCAGGCCGGCGATCGACGCGGCGTTGCTGACCGCGTTGCGGGTCACCTTCACCGGGTCGAGGATGCCGGACTTCGCCAGGTCGACGTACTCGCCGCTGGCGGCGTCGAGGCCGTGGCCCCACTCCTTGCCGACGACCTTCTGCACCACGACGTAGCCGTCGTGGCCGGCGTTCTGGGCGATCCAGCGCAGCGGCTCGACCAGCGCCTTGCGCACGATCGAGACGCCGACCTTCTCGTCACCGGTGAAGCCGAGGTCGTCGTCCAGCGCCGGCAGGATCTGCGCCAGGGCGGCGCCGCCGCCCGGGACGGTGCCCTCCTCGACCGCGGCCTTGGTCGCGGCGATCGCGTCCTCGATGCGGTGCTTGCGCTCCTTCATCTCGACCTCGGTCGCGGCACCGACCTTGATGACCGCGATGCCGCCGGACAGCTTGGCCAGCCGCTCGGCGAGCTTCTCCCGGTCCCAGTCGGAGTCGGAGGCCTCGATCTCCTTGCGGATCTGGGCCACCCGGTCCGCGACCTCGCTCGCCTGGCCGCCGCCGTCGACGATCGTGGTGTTCTCCTTGTCGACCACCACGCGCCGGGCGCTGCCGAGCACCTCCAGGCCCACCTGGTCGAGCTTGTAGCCCAGCTCCGGGGCGACCAGCTCGGCGCCGGTGAGGATCGCCATGTCCTGCAGCATCGCCTTGCGGCGGTCGCCGAAGCCCGGGGCCTTGACCGCGCAGACCTTGAGGGTCTTGCGGATCGAGTTGACCACCAGGGTGGACAGCGCCTGGCCCTCGACGTCCTCGGCGATGATCAGCAGCGGCTTGCTGTTCTGGAGGACCTTCTCCAGCAGCGGCAGCAGCTCCTCGATCGCCGAGATCTTCTGGGTGGTGATCAGGATGTACGGGTCCTCCAGGACCGACTCCTGCCCCTCCACGTCGGTGACGAAGTTCGGCGAGATGAAGCCCTTGTCGAACTGGAGGCCCTCGGTGACGTCCAGCTCGGTGGTGAGCGCGGAGCCCTCCTCGACGGTGATGACACCGTCGCGGCCGACCCGCTCCATCGCCTCGGCGATCAGCTCGCCGATGGTGGCGTCCTGCGCGGAGATGGTCGCGACGTGCGCGATCGACTTCTTGTCGGCGACCTCGACCGCGCGGCCGAGCAGCGCCTCGGAGACCTTGGCGGCCGCCGCGTCGATGCCCCGCTTGAGGCCGGTCGGGTTGGCGCCGGCCGCCACGTTGCGCAGGCCCTCGCGGACCATCGCCTGGGCCAGCACGGTGGCGGTGGTGGTCCCGTCGCCGGCGACGTCGTTGGTCTTGGTCGCCACCTCCTTGACCAGCTGCGCGCCGAGGTTCTCGTACGGGTTGGTGAGCTCGATCTCCTTGGCGATGGTCACGCCGTCGTTGGTGATCGTGGGCGCACCGAATTTCTTGTCCAGGACGACGTTGCGCCCGCGCGGGCCGAGGGTCACCTTGACCGCGTCCGCGAGGGCGTTGACACCGTGCTCGAGCAGGTGCCGGGCGTCGTCCGAGAAGCTCAGGATCTTCGCCATGAATGTCCCTTCGAAGCGACGTTGCCCCGGCCCGGCGAGCCGGACCGGGGCAACGACACTGATCGGTTGCTTACTTCTCGATGACCGCGAGGACGTCGCGGGCGGAGAGCACCAGGTACTCCTCGCCGGCGTACTTGACCTCGGTGCCGCCGTACTTCGAGTAGATGACGGTGTCGCCGACCTTGACGTCAACCGGGATCCGGTTGCCCTTGTCGTCGACGCGGCCCGGGCCGACAGCGAGGACGGTGCCCTCCTGCGGCTTCTCCTTGGCGGTGTCGGGGATCACGATGCCCGACGCCGTGGTGGTCTCAGCCTCGTTCGCCTGGACCAGGATCCGGTCCTCGAGCGGCTTGATCGCAACCTTGGTCGCGGTAGTCACGGGCATACCCTCCTGGGGTACTGGTTTCGTTACCGGCCGGCGAGCCGACCAGCGTCAATCTGCCACATGCCACCGGGCGGGGCCGTCGTCGCGGGTGCCGGTCCGCCTGGCGTTCAGCGCCCAGGCCTGACGGCCCGGAAGCTGGCACCCTCGGGGTGAGAGTGCTAATCGCAGGTTATTCCTCGGCTAGCACTCCGTCAAGGAGAGTGCCAACCCGCCGGCCGGCGCGTCGGGCCGGGCGGCCAGAATGACCGCGTGGACCTCGACCAGCTCGCCGCCCTGCGTACGCCCGAGGGGTCGGTCGCGCTCGACGCGGCCGCGCGGGTGGCCGGCGGCGACCCGCTGGCCGCGGCGGCCGCGCTCCGCTCCGCCGGGATGCCGCCCGCGCTGGCGGCGGCCGCGCTCACCCAGGCCGAGCTGCGCCGCCGGGCGGTCGGCAAGTTCGGGCCGGCGGCGGCGGGGATGTTCCTGACCCGGGCCGGGCTGGAGCAGGCCACCCGCGGCCCCGTCGCGGCGCGGCGCGCCGGCCGGCTGCGCGCCGCCGGCGTGCGCACCCTGGCCGACCTCGGGTGCGGCCTCGGCGCGGACGCGCTCGCCGCCGCGCGGGCCGGCATCCGGGTGTACGGGGTGGAGGCCGACCCGGTGACCGCCGCGATGGCCGCCGCCAACGCGGCGGCGGCCGGGCTGGCCGAGCTGTTCACGGTGGAGTGCGGCGACGCCACGGCGTTCGACGTCAGCCGGGTCGACGGGGTGTTCTGCGACCCGGCGCGGCGGAAGGCGGGCACCGGGCGGCGGGTCTTCGACCCGAACGCCTACTCCCCGCCCTGGGACTTCGTCGTCGGCCTGGCCGCGCGGGTGCCGTACACGGTGGTGAAGGTGGCACCCGGGATCGACCACGCGCTGATCCCCGCGGGCGCCGAGGCGGAGTGGGTGAGCGCGGACGGCGACCTGGTCGAGGCGGCGCTGTGGTGCGGCCGGCTCGCCGAGGTCCCCCGCCGGGCCACCCTGCTGCGCGGTGCCGCCGCGCACGCGCTGACCGGCTCCGGCGACGCCGAGGCGCCGGTCGGGCCGGTCCGCCGCTTCCTGTACGACCCGGATCCGGCGGTGGTCCGCGCGCACCTGGTCGCGGAGCTGGCCGGCACCCTCGACTCGACGCTGGCCGACCCGAGCATCGCCTACCTCTACGCGGACGCCCCGGCGGCGACCCCGTTCGCCCGCTGCCTGGAGGTCACCGACGTGCTGCCGTTCTCGCTCAAGCGGCTGCGGGCGCTGCTGCGGGAGCGCCGGGTCGGGCGGGTGGAGATCCTCAAGCGCGGCTCCGCGCTGGAGCCGGAGAAGCTGCGGCGGGATCTGCGGCTGGCCGGCGACGAGGCGGCCAGCCTGGTGCTGACCCGGGTCGCCGGGGCGCCGACGGCGCTGGTCTGCCGGCCGGTCGGGTAGCCGGCCTTATCGGCTCGCGGGTCACCCGGACCCGGGTTAGCTTGACGGTCATGGCGGGACAGGGCACTCCGGCGACCGCGCTGCTGACGAAGCGGAAGATCGCCCACAGCACGCATCCGTACGACGTCTCCCCCGACGCGCCGAACTACGGCGCGCTGGTCGCGGCGGCGCTGGGGGTGCCGCCGGAGCGGGTGTTCAAGTCGCTGGTCACCGAGGTCGACGGCGCGCTGACCGTGGCGGTCGTGCCGGTCACCGGCGAGCTGGACCTCAAGGCGCTCGCCGCGGCGGTCGGCGGCAAGCGGGCCGCCATGGCCGACCGGGCGGTGGCCGAACGGGCCACCGGCTACGTGCGCGGCGGGATCAGCCCGCTCGGTCAGCGCCGGCGGCTGCCCACGGTGCTCGACTCGTCGGCGCTCGACCATCCCACCGTCTACGTCTCGGCGGGCCGGCGCGGCCTCCAGCTCCAGCTCGCCCCACAGGACCTGGTCGCCCTCACCGGGGCGGCCACGGCCCCGCTGTCCGCCCGCTGAGCTGCGCCGCTCCCGGAGCCGGCGGGAGAGCGCTCCCGCGCAGGGCGACGGCCGGGCGACAGAGACGTTGCTGAATTGTTACTGCCGACAACAAACTTGCCACCTCGGCACCCTTGTGTCCGCGGTGTGACGCGGAATACGTTGCCGGACACAACAAACCAGCATCATCCCCACCCCCGAAAGGACCCTGCACATGCGCAAGGGCTTCCTCACCCTCGCCGCCGTGGGCCTGCTCGCCACCGGCGGCATGACCGCCTGCGGCGACGAGACCGGCGGCGGCGACCAGGCCGGCGGCACCCGGGCCCCGAAGATCGGCGTGATCCTCCCGGACAGCAAGTCCTCCGCCCGCTGGGAGGGCGCGGACCGCAAGTTCCTGGAGGAGGCGTTCAAGGCGGCCGGTGTCCAGTACGACATCCAGAACGCCCAGGGCGACAAGTCCCAGTTCTCCACGATCGCCGACCAGATGATCACCAACGGGGCGACCGCGCTGATGATCGTCAACCTCGACTCGGGCACCGGCAAGGCGGTGCTGGAGCGGGCCAAGTCCCAGGGCGTGGCGACCATCGACTACGACCGGCTCACCCTCGGCGGCGGCGCCGAGTACTACGTCAGCTTCGACAACGAGGCCGTCGGCAAGCTCCAGGGTGAGGGCCTGAGCAAGTGCCTGACCGACAAGGGCGCGAAGAACCCGGTCGTGGCGTACCTCAACGGCTCCCCGACCGACAACAACGCCACCCTGTTCAAGAACGGGTACGACTCGGTGCTCAAGCCGAAGTTCGACTCGAAGGAGTACACCAAGGGCCCGGACCAGGCGGTTCCGGACTGGGACAACGCGCAGGCCGGCGTGATCTTCGAGCAGATGCTCACCTCGACCCAGGGCAGGATCGACGGCGTCCTCGCCGCCAACGACGGCCTCGGCAACGCGGCCATCTCGGTGCTCAAGAAGAACAAGCTCAACGGCAAGGTGCCGGTGACCGGCCAGGACGCGACCCCGCAGGGCCTGCAGAACATCCTCGCCGGCGACCAGTGCATGACCGTCTACAAGGCGATCCGCGAGGAGGCCAAGGCCGCCTCCGACCTGGCCATCGCGCTGGCCATGGGCGAGCGGAAGGAGACCGGCCAGACCGTCAAGGACCCGGAGAGCGGCAAGGACGTCGCCGCCGTGCTGCTCACCCCGAAGGCGATCTACAAGGAGAACGTCAAGGACGTCATCGCCGACGGCTTCGTGACCAAGGACGAGGTCTGCGCCGGGGCGTACGCCAAGCTCTGCGCCGACGCCGGCATCAGCTGACCCCCGTACCCGCTCCAGGCGGCGCCGCCCGGCACGGACCTCCCCGTGCCGGGCGGCGCGCACGCCGGACGGGATCCGACCTCCCCCCGCCGCCCGAAGGAGACCCCCGTGTCCGCAATCCCCCTGCTGGAGCTACGCGGGATCGACAAGAGCTTCGGTCCCGTCCAGGTCCTGCGCGACGTCGCCTTCTCCGCCCACGCGGGCGAGGTGACCGCGCTGGTCGGCGACAACGGTGCCGGCAAGTCGACCCTGGTCAAGTGCATCAGCGGCATCCATCCCACCGACGCTGGCGTGTTCCTCTTCGACGGCCGCCCGGTGACCGTCAACAGCCCGCGCGACTCGGCCTCGCTCGGCATCGAGGTCGTCTACCAGGACCTCGCGCTCTGCGACAACCTCGACATCGTGCAGAACATGTTCCTCGGCCGGGAGAAGCGCAGTGGCATCGTGCTCGACGAGCCGACCATGGAGCAGATGGCCGCCGAGACCCTGGCCGGGCTGAGCGTGCGGACCGTCAGGTCGCTCCGGCAGCACGTCTCCAGCCTCTCCGGCGGCCAGCGCCAGACCGTGGCGATCGCCAAGGCGGTGCTGTGGAACAGCAGGCTGGTCATCCTGGACGAGCCGACCGCCGCGCTCGGCGTCGCGCAGACCGCGCAGGTGCTCGAACTGGTGCGCCGGCTCGCCGACAACGGACTGGCCGTGGTGCTCATCTCACACAACATGAACGACGTCTTCGCCGTCTCCGACCGGATCGCCGCGCTCTACCTCGGCCAGATGGTCGCCCAGGTGAGGACCACCGACATCACCCACGCCCAGGTGGTCGAGCTGATCACCGCCGGCCGGTCCGGCGCGGTCGGCCTCGGCGGGGGCAACGGGCAGACCGACAACGGCGGGCAGCCCGTCGCCAGCAACCCGGAGGCCCTCCGATGACCACCGCAGTACGCAAGGAAGGGCCGGCGGCCGTCGCCCCGGCACCCACCGTCGGCGGTCACGTCCGCAACTACCTGGCCCGCGTACGCGGGGGCGACCTCGGCTCGCTGCCGGCCGTCATCGGCCTGGTCGTCCTCTGCACGGTGTTCGCGATCGTCCGCCCGGTCTTCTTCTCGGCGGCGAACTTCGCCAACCTGTTCACGCAGGGCGCGGCGGTCACCGCGATCGCGATGGGCCTGATCTTCGTCCTGTTGCTCGGCGAGATCGACCTCTCCGCCGGCTTCGCCAGCGGCGTCTGCGCGGCGATCCTCGCCAACGTGGCGACGGTGCTGGGCCATCCCTGGTACGTCGCGGTGGCCGCCGCGCTCGCGACCGGCATGGTCATCGGCCTCACCCTCGGCATCCTGGTCGCCAAGGTGGGCATCCCGTCCTTCGTGGTCACGCTCGCCGGCTTCCTGGCGTTCCAGGGCGTGGTGCTCCTCCTCATGGAGGAGGGCAGCAACATCACCATCCGCGACGAAACGATCATCGCGATCGAGAACCGCTGGGTGCCGCCGCTGATCGGGTGGGTGCTCTTCGCCGTCGCGGTCGCCGGCTACGCCGCCGCGCAACTGCTGCGGCACCGCAACCGCGTCGCCCGTGGCCTGGTCGCCGAACCGCTCGCCGTGGTGTCCGCCCGGATCGCGGCGCTCGCGGTCGTCCTCGGCCTCGCGGTGTACGTGCTCAACCAGGAGCGCAGCATCAACCCGCTGATCAGCTCCAACCGGGGCATGCCGATCGTGGTGCCGATCCTCGCCGTGCTCCTGGTCGGCTGGACGTTCGTGCTGACCCGCACCACGTACGGCCGGCACCTGTACGCCGTCGGCGGCAACCAGGAGGCCGCCCGTCGGGCCGGCATCAACGTGGACCGGATCCGGATCTCCGCGTTCGTGATCTGCTCGACCATGGCGGCCGTGGGCGGCATCATCGCCGCCAGCCGCGACAGGTCGGTGGACCCGAACACCGGTGGCAGTAATGTGCTGCTGTACGCGGTCGGGGCGGCGGTCATCGGCGGCACCAGCCTCTTCGGCGGCAAGGGGCGGATGATCAACGCCGTGCTCGGGGGCGCGGTGGTGGCGGTCATCATCAACGGCATGAGCCTGCTCAACCTCAGCTCGGGGCTGAAGTACGTGTTCACCGGGCTGGTGCTGCTGCTCGCCGCGGGTGTCGACGCACTGTCGCGTCGCCGCTCCACGGCCACCGGCACCCGCTGACCACCGCACCACGGAAGTGACGACAGCAATGCGCGCAGGACCGAGCCAGGACGAGATCCGCCGGCAGAACCTGGGCGCGTTGCTGCGGTACGTGCACATCCACGGGGCGACCACCCGTGCGGAACTGACCAGCGCGCTGGGGCTCAACCGCAGCACCATCGGCGCGCTGACCGCCGACCTGGCCGGCGCCGGGCTGGTCAGCGAGGGGACGCCGAAGGAGACCGGCCGGGCCGGACGGCCGTCGCTGGTCGTCCGGCCCGAGTCGGAGCGGGTGCACGCGTACGCGTACAGCATCGAGGTGGACCGGCTGCGGGCCGCGCGGGTCGGCCTCGGCGGCGCGGTGCTCGACCGCCGGGAGCAGGAACGCCCCCGGGGCCTGACCGCCGCGGAGGCCGCGCCGCTGCTGGCCGGGGCGGTCAAGGAGATGCAGCAGACCGTGCCGGCCGACGCGGTCTGCGTCGGCGCGGGCGTCGCGGTCTGCGGCATGGTCCGCCGCGACGACGGGCTGGTCCGGCTGGGACCGACCACCGGCTGGGTGGACGAGCCGATCGGCGCGGCGCTCGCCGCCGAACTGGGCTGCGAGGTCCCGGTCACGGTCGGCAACGTGGCCGACGTGGCGGCGTTCGCCGAGCACGCGCGCGGCACGGCGGCCGGCTGCGACAACGTCATCTACCTGTACGGGGACGTGGGCGTGGGCGCCGGCATCATCGCCGGCGGCCGCCGACTCACGGGGCACGGCGGCTACGGCGGCGAGGTCGGGCACATGGTGGTCGTCCCCGACGGCGCGCCCTGCGAATGCGGCTCCCGCGGCTGCTGGGAGACCCAGATCGGCGAGCACGCGCTGCTGCGCGCCGCCGGCCGCACCGACGCGCGGGGCCGGGACGCGCTGCTGGCCGTCTTCGAGGCCGCCGACCGCGGCGACGCCCGGGCGCAGACCGCCGTCCGCCAGGCCGGCGACTGGCTCGGCTTCGGGGTAGCCAACCTGGTGAACATCTTCAACCCGGAGCTGGTCATCTTCGGCGGCACGATGCGGGACCTCTACCTCGCCGCCGCCGCCCAGGTACGCAGCCGGCTCAACTCGATCGCCCTGCCGGCCTGCCTGGAGCACGTCCGGCTGCGCACCCCGAAGCTGGGCGACGACGCGGCGCTGATCGGCGCCGCCGAGCTGGCCTTCGAGCGGCTGCTCGCCGACCCGCTCGACGTCGGTTGAGGACGACGGACGGTCGAGGCGTGCTCCGCCGCACCTGACCCGCCCACCGGGCCGCACCGGGCAGGCGGGTTCCGCGGGAGCCGGGCGACGTGGCGGGCTACTCGTTCGGCTCCGGTCCCAGCAGCCGTATCTCCTCGATGTCGAGGACGGCCTGCACGTCCCGGAGCACGATGTCGTCGATCTGGTTCGTGTCCCGCAACCTGGTGATCTCGCGGCGCTTGTGTTCCAGTACGGCGAGCCGCAGCCGCCGGTCGAGGTCCCGGGCCTGCTCCGCCGACCGGCCCCGGTCGGCGGAGCGGACGTCGTCGAGGTGCTGCTCGTAGTCGGCCCTGATCCGGTCGACCGCGTCCGGCCCGGCGCCGAGCCGGTCGGCGACCTCGGGCAGCGCCGCCAGGGCGGCCTCCGTGGCCCGTGTCCGGGCCAGGCGCAGTTCGTCGACGCGCCGGGTGTCGCCGACCAGACCCGCCCACCCGACGACGGCCGGCAGCGTGGTGCCCTGGATCAGCATCGTGATCAGGATGACGACGGCGGTCGTGAAGATGATCAGGTCACGCCCGTGGACGGGCGTGCCGGTGGGGGTCGTCACCGGCACCGCGAGGGCCGCCGCGAGGGACACCGCGCCCCGGAACCCCGCCCACCCGGCCGCCGTACGCACCCGCCAGTCGACCTGCTCACCCTGCAGCGACGGGCGGCGGTTGGCGGCCCGGAAACCGAACGCCGCCAGGTGGATCCAGAGCATCCGCGTCGCCACGACGACGCAGGTCACCGCGACCGCGATGGCCAGCGCCCGCGCCGTCGACAGGCTGGTGAGGCCGCGCAGCGCGCGCGGGATCTGCATCCCGAGAAGCACGAAGAGCCCCCCGTTGATCAGGAAGGTGGCGAGGTCCCAGAAGGCGTACGCCAGCACCCGGGAGCGGGCCCGGACGACCCGGGGGGCCGCGTAGGAGAGCACGAGGCCGGCGACCACCACGGCCAGCACCCCGCTGGCGTGGACGAGTTCGGCGAGGAGGAACGCGACGAACGGCGTGAGAACGCTCAGCGCGCCCTCGCGCAGCGGATCGTCGAGGCGTCGCCGGACCACGATCACCGCCCAGCCGACCAGCAGGCCGGCGACGACGCCCCCGGCCGACGCACCGACGAACCGCTCGGCGAGCCCGAGCGCGCTCGGTTCGGTGCCCCCGACGATCAGGCCCACCGCGACGGTGAAGAGCACCAGCGCGGTGCCGTCGTTGATCAGGCTCTCCGCGTGCAGGGTGGTGAGGATGCGGCGCGGCATCCGCTTGGCCAGGCCGGAGACCGCCGCGGCGTCGGTCGGCGCGAGCACCGCGCCGAGCACCCAGGCCGCGGCCGGGTCGATGCCGAGCCGCTGCGCGACGAGCGACACGGCGACCATCGTCGCCACCACCAGCCCCACCGCCAGCAGCGTGATCGCCAGCAGGTTGGTGCGGATCTCGCGCAGGCTGGTGGTGATGCTCTCCCGGTAGAGGATCGCCGGCAGGAACAGCAGCAGCACCACCTCGGGCTCCAGCGCCACGTGCGACAGCGGCGGCAGGAGCGCCAACAGCGCGCCCATCGCGATGAGCAGGACCGGGGGCGCCACGCTGTACCGCCCGCCGAGGGTGGTGCCGACCAGCACCGTGACGCCCAGCACCACGATGAGTTCGAGACCGCCCACGTCGCTCCCCCGTCACCCGCCGGCCGCGCCGCAGTGGCGGGTGCGCGACCGCCTGCCACTGGCAACATCGTGGTACGGCACGCGGACGCGGCACCGCCGAACCGTCGAACGGGTGACGGGCGGCGCGACGTCAGGAGCGGGTGACGGGCGGACGGCGTCAGGGCCGGTGACGGGCGGTCGGCGTCAGGGCCGGTGACGGGCGGACGGCGTCAGGAGCGGGTGCCGTGCCAGGAGCGCCAGAGGGCCGCGTAGGAACCGCCCGCGGCGACCAGCTCGTCGTGCGGGCCGATCTCGATGATCCGGCCGTCCTCGACCACCGCGACCCGGTCGGCGTCGTGCGCCGAGAAGAGGCGGTGCGCGATGGCGATCACCGTCCGGCCCTGGAGCACGGCCGCGAGGGAGCGCTCCAGGTGCCGGGCGGCCCGGGGGTCGATCAACGAGGTGGCCTCGTCCAGCACCAGCGTGTGCGGGTCGGCCAGCACCAGCCGGGCCAGCGCCAACTGCTGCGCCTGCGCGGGCGACAGCGGGTGCCCGCCGGCGCCGACCACCGTGTCGAGCCCGTCCGGCAGCGCGTCGGCCCAGTCGAGCGCGTCGACGGCGGCCAGCGCCGACCGGACGGCCGCCTCGTCGGCGCCCGGCCGGACCATCGCCACGTTGTCCCGCAGCGTGCCGATGAAGACGTGGTGCTCCTGGGTGACCAGCGCGACGTGCGTCCGCAGCTCGGCCAGGGGCAGCTCGTCGAGCCGCCGTCCCGCCACGGTGACCGAGCCGGAACGGGGCGCGTGCACCCCGGCGAGCAGCCGGCCGAGGGTGGACTTTCCGGCGCCCGAGGGGCCGACCATCGCCAGCTTCTCCCCCGGCTCCGGCACCAGGGTCACCCCGTGCAGCACGTCCCGCCCCGTCCGGTACGCGTACCGGACGTCCCGGGCGGCGAGCCGCCGGTCGCCCGCCGGCACGTCGGTGCCCGCCCGCGTCGGCGCCCCGGCCGGGGCCGGGGACGTGGTCGGGGCGTCGGCGTCGGCCACCCCGAGCAGGCGCGCCAGCGAGGCGCCGCCGACCTGCAACTCGTCCAGCCAGGAGAGCAGCCGGTCGACCGGGTCGATGAGTTGCTGAACGTAGAGCGTGGCGGCGGTGACCTCGCCGAGGCTCACCCAACCCTTCAGGTGGAACCAGCCGCCGATGATCAGCGTGGCGACCACCGGCACCACGTAGCCGATCTCGGTGACCGGGAAGAACACCGTGCGCAGCCGCAGGGTGTAGCGCTCGGCCGCGTACGACCGGCGGATGTCGGCGTCGGTGCGGGCCCGGCGGCGCGCCTCCTGCCGCAACGCCTCGGTGGTGCGTGAGCCCTCGACGGTCTCGCTGATCCCGTCGGTGATGTCGGAGTAGGCGGCGTTCTCCCGCAGGTAGCCGTCCGGGGCGCGGCGCAGGTACCACCGGGTGCCGGCCCACAGCAGCGGCACCGCGACCAGGCAGGGCACCGCGAGCAGCGGGTTGACCAGGAGCAGCGCGCCGACGATGAAGCAGCCGGTGACGACCGCGATCAGCGTCTCGGGCACCGCGAACCGGACCGTCCGGGACAGCGCGGAGACGTCCCGGGACGTCCGGGTGAGCAGGTCGCCCGTCCCGGCCCGCTCCACGGTGGCCAGCGGCAGCGCCAGGATCCGGTCGACGAACTCCTCGCGCAGCTCGGCCAGCACCCGCTCGCCGAGCCGCGCCGACGCCAGGTGGGCGAACCGCACCAGCACCGACTGCGCCAGCACGAAGCCGGCGATCAGCAGCGCGATCCGGTCGACGGTGACGCCCGTCGTGCCCCGGGAGATCCCCTCGACCAGGTCGCCGAGCAGCCACGGCGCGACCAGGCCGGCCGCCGCGGCCAGGGCGTGCAGGCCGAGCGCCACGCCGAGCGCGCGTGGGTGCCGGCGCACCAGCGTACGGGCGTAGCGGCGCACCTGGCGCGCGTCGGCGACCGGCAGTGCGGCGGCCATCAGTCCTCCCCCCGGCTGACCGTCGCCCGGTAGCGCGGTTCGCCGTCGAGCAGTGCGGTGTGCGTCCCCTCGGCCACCACCTTGCCGTCCTCCACGAAGATCACATGGTCGGCGCGGCTCAGCACGAGCGGGCTGGTGGTGCAGACCAGGGTGGTCCGGCCGGCCCGGGCCGCGCCGAGCCGCTCGGCGATGCGGGCCTCGGTGTGCGCGTCCACGGCGCTGGTCGGCTCGACCAGCAGCAGGGTCTCCGGGTCGGCGACGAGCGCCCGGGCCAGCCGCAGCCGCTGCTGCTGGCCACCGGAGAACTCCCGCCCCCGCTCGGCCACGGTGCTGGCCAGCCCGTCGGGCAGGGCCTCCACGATGTCCGTCGCGCTCGCCGCCGCCAGCGCCGCCGCGATCGCCGCCTCGTCGGCCCGGTCGTGCGGGTCCAGCTCCGCGCGCAGCGGGCCGGTGAACAGGTGCGCGTTGTTGTCGGCCACCAGAATCCGCTCCCGCACCGTCGCCAGCGGCAGCGCCCGCAGCGGTACGCCGTGCAGCGTCGCGTCCGAGTCGACGTACCGGCCGAGGCGGTCGACGATCGCCGCCGCGTCCTCGGGCGCGGTCGCGGCGAGCGCGGTGAACCGGCCGGGCCGCAGGGTCACGCCCGACTCCACGTCGACCAACTCACCGGGGCCGTCCGGCAGCGCCGCCGGGCGGGGCGGGTCCACCAGTTCCGGGTCGAGCCGCAGCAGCCGCACCACGCGCCGGGCGGCGACGTGCCCCCGGGTCAGCTTGTCCACCGCCTCGGTGAGCTGCCGCAGCGGGCTGACCAGGAACGCGGTGTAGCCGTAGAACGCCACGAGCTGGCCGGCGCTGATCTCGCCACGCAGCGCGAACCGGGCGCCGAGCCAGGTGACCAGCACCAGGAACGCGCCGGGGAGCAGCACCTGCGCCGCCTCCAGCAGCGACTCGACCCGGGCCACCCGGAGGCCGTCGGCGCGCAGCGCCTGGGACCGCGCGCGGTAGCGGGCGGAGAGCATCGGCTCGCCGCCGACGCCACGCAGCACCCGCAGCCCGGAGACGATGTCGCCGGCCCGGGTGGTCAGCGCCCCCTCGGAGTCCCGGTAGGCCTGCTGCTGCCGGTGCAGGGGTCGGATGAGCAGCCCGACCACCGCCATCAGCAGCGGCACGCCGAGCACCACGACCAGCCCGAGCGGCAGGGAGGCGCCGAGCAGGATCACCCCGACGGTCACGATCGCGACGACGGCGCCGGTGCCCCGGGCGGTGATGTCGATCGCCGAGCCGATCTGGTTGATGTCGGCCGTGCCGATGCTCACCACCTCGCCGGCGGCCACCCGGCGGGGCAGCGCGGCGCCGAGCCGGTTCGCCGCGCCCACGGTCAGCTGCACCGTCCGGTACGCCCCGGCGAGGAAGTTGTGCACCGCGCAGCGGTGCCGCAGGATCCCGGCGACCGCCTGGAGCACGCCCAGGCCCAGCAGCACCAGCCCCCAGGTGAGCAGCGCGTCCTCGTCCCCGCGGGTGAGCCCGTCGACGGCCCGGCCGACGGCCGCCGGCACCAGCGCCTGGGCGACCATCCAGACGACGCCGAGCAGGATGCCGACGGTGAACAGCACCTTGTGCCGCCCGGCCAGCCACAGCAGGTAGCGGGTCGCCGAGCGGGTGTCGGGTGTGCCGGGGTCGCCGGCCGGTGAGAAGCGCATGACCCACCGACGCTAGGCGGCCGGCCGGCCGGGCCGCCAACCAATTACCGCCGCGACGTGCCCCGGCTCACGTCGAACGGCGGCACGCCCCGGCTCACGCCGAACGGCGGCGGCACGCCGCGACCCACGTCGAACGGCGGCACGCCGGTCAGCGGTCGACCTGGGTGAAGTCCCACGAGTGCGGCGGGCGGGCGAGCAGCATCGCCGGCGGCTCCGGCAGCGGGCGGGGATTGCTGCGCCACTTGGAGATGACCACCACCCGATGGTCCGTGGAGGAGAACACCTCGCTGGACAGGTGCATCGGGTCGTGCTCGAACTCCGGCAGCGCCGTGTCGCAGACCCAGGTGATCAGGTCGGCGACGCCGTACGGCTCGGCCCGCGCCTCCCACATCCGCACGATCACGTCATCCGTCCCTGAGTCTCACACGCTGACGGTGGTCAGCGGCATGGCCGAGTCGGCGGGCAGGTCCAGCCGGCTCGGCGCGACACCCGAGGCGACCAGGTGCGAGCCGAGGGCGGCGACCATCGCGCCGTTGTCCGTGCAGAGCCTCGGTCGGGGCACCCGGACCCGGATGCCGTCCTTGGCGGCGCGGTGCTCGGCCATCGCCCGCAGCCGCGAGTTGGCCGCCACGCCGCCGCCGATCACCAGCGTCTCGACACCGTTGGCCCGGCAGGCGTCCAGCGCCTTGCGCACCAGCACGTCGCAGACCGCCTCCTGGAAGGACGCGGCCACGTCGGCGACCGGCACCGGCTCGCCCGCCCGCTGCCGCGCCTCGACCCAGCGGGCCACCGCCGTCTTCAGTCCCGAGAAGGAGAAGTCGTAGCGGTGGGCGGTGAGGTCCTTGGCGGCGGTCAGGCCGCGCGGGAAGCCGATGGCGGCCGGGTCGCCGGCCCGGGCCTCCCGGTCGATGTACGGCCCGCCGGGGAACGGCAGGCCCAGCAGCCGGGCCACCTTGTCGAACGCCTCGCCGGCCGCGTCGTCGATCGTGGCGCCGAGCGGGGTGACGCCCCGGGCCAGGTCGTCGACGAGCAGCAGGGAGGAGTGCCCGCCGGAGACCAGCAGGGCGATCGCCGGCTCGGGCAGCGGGCCGTGCTCCAGGGTGTCCACGGCGACGTGCGCGGCCAGGTGGTTGACGCCGTAGACCGGCTTCTCGGCGGCGAGCGCGTAGCCCTTGGCGGCGGCCACCCCGACCAGCAGCGCGCCGGCCAGCCCCGGGCCGGAGGTGACCGCGATCGCGTCGATGTCGGCGAGGGTCACCCCCGCCTCCTTCAGCGCCCGGTCCATGGTCGGCACGATGGCCTCCAGGTGCGCCCGGCTGGCCACCTCGGGCACCACCCCGCCGAACCGGGCGTGCTGCTCGACGCTGGAGGCGAGCGCGTCGGCCAGCAGCGTGTGCCCGCGCACGATGCCGACGCCGGTCTCGTCGCAGGACGTCTCGATGCCGAGGACCAGGGGTTCGTCAGTCATCGCCCACCTCCCGGGTGCGCTGCATGACCAGCGCGTCGGTGTTGCTCGGTTGGTAGTAGCCGCGCCGCACGCCGATCGGCTCGAAGCCGTACGCCGCGTAGAGCAGTTGGGCCGGGGCGTTGTCCGCCGCGACCTCCAGCAGGGTGCTGCGGGACCCGAGCCGGGCCGCCTCGGCGAGCAGCGCCTCCAGCAGCAGCCGGCCGATGCCGCGCCGCTGGGCGTCCCGGCGTACCGCGATGTTCTGCACCCACGCCTCGTCGGGCGGGGCCGCGGTGAGCCCGGCGTAGCCCAGCACGGTGCCGTCGTCGTCGGTGGCGACCAGGTAGAAGTGCCCGTTGGCCAGCTCGTTCCAGAACATCGCCGCCGACCACTGTTCGGCGCCGAACAGGTCCGCCTCGATCGGCAGCACCTCGTCGATGTGCCACCACCGGAACCGTTGGAGGCGCACCCCGGTCATGGCAGGACCGGCTTGCGGGCCGTCGCCGCCACGGCGTCCGGCCGGCGCAGGTAGAGCGGGGTGAGCGCCTCACCGGGGGCGCCGGCCCGGATCCGCTCGGCGGCCAGGGTCGCCAGCACGCCGGCGTCCGGGTAGCGCGGCTCGGCCCGCACGGGCAGGCCGAGGGTGTCCGCGTACCGGTGCGCGCCGTCGCCGACCGCGACCGTGACGGCCAGGCCGCGGGCGCGCTCGGCGGCGACCGCCGGGGCCGACACCTCCGGCCCGACGATCCGCTGGCCCGCGCCGTCGTAGACCGCCCAGTAGATCTCCCGGCGGCGCGCGTCGCTCGCCGCCAGCACCGGCTCGCCGGCAGCCGCCGGGTGGCCGACGGCGTCCAGCGAGCAGACGCCGTACGTCGGCACGCCCAGCACCTGGCCCATGGTGGCGGCGGTGACCAGCCCCACCCGGAGCCCGGTGAACGGGCCGGGGCCGAGCCCGGCGACGATCGCGCCCAGGTCGGCCGGGCGGGCGTCGACGTCGGCGAGCACCGCGTCGACCTGTGGGGCGAGCAGTTCGCCGTGGGCGCGGGCGTCGACCGTGCAGCGGTACGCCCGCGTCGCGACGCCGTCCGCCGTGACCTCCACCAGCGCCGCCGTCACCGCGGGCGTCGAGCTGTCCACCACCAGTACGAGCACGGTAAGCCAGCCTAGCCGCCCCGGTCGGCAGCCCCGGCGACGCGGGTCAGCTCGGGGTGCGGAACTTGCGCTGGAAGGCCGGCAGCAGCCAGGGACGCCGCCCGCTGATGCGCACCTTGCCGCTGAGCACCGCCCGGGCCCGGCTGATCCGGCCGAACATCATCAGGCTGAGCGTGGCGGGATCGTGGTCGATCCGCACGTCGGGCCGGGCGTCCGGCTCGGCGAACGACACCACCCCCCGGTGCAGCAGCAGCCGGACCGGGGCCGCGTACGCCGAGCGGAACTCGACCACGATGCGGCGCTCGCTCGGCGGCGAGCCGCCGTCGATCAGCCGCCCGTAGCCGTGTCGGACCACGCCGGCCAGGAACAGCTCCAGGAAGAGCACGGCGTGCGGGCTGGGGATCTCCCAGGGCTGCCCGGTGGCACGGGCGACGTCGTGCCCGTGGATGAGCACCTCGTTGACCAGGTGGGCGCAGAGCCCGGCGAGGGGAACCTGCGCCCCGGCGAGCCACGGCACCGTCTCGTCGGGGCGCCGCCCCTCGCAGGCGACCAGGAACTGCTTCACGTCGGCCTGCAACCGGTCGAGCAGGGGCTGCGGGTCGCGCTCGGTGAGGTGGCCGAGCATCACGTCGTTGAAGTCCGCCACCGTGTCGACGGTGGTCCCGGACAGCAGCGTGTCGACGCCCGGCACCGGTGGGAGCGGGCGTTCCGGATCCACCAGGCAGACGTACAGCCACGCGATGGAGCCGACGTGGGCGAGCGTGTCCGCCACCGACCAGTCGGCCGTGGCCATGGCCTGCGGCGGGGCGGCGCGGACCAGATCGACGAAGCGGTCTGTCTGCTCCGCCAGCGCCGTCCGCGCCACCCGCCACCGTTCGTCGCTGACCGTCGCCGTCATCCGCCCGCCTCCCGGCTCGCCGACCGCTGGAGGCACAGGCTACAGCGGACGGTCGCCGCCCGGTGACCCGCAGCTTGCGGACTTCGTCAGCCGGCCGAGCGCTCCCAGTCGACCGTGGGCAGGCCCGCGTCGGCGAGGGCCTTGTTGGCCGCGCTGAACGGCCGGCTGCCCAGGAAGCCGCGCGGGTTCATCGGGCTGGGGTGCCCGGCCTCCAGCACCACGTGCTGCGGGTTGGTGACCAGCGCGGCCTTCTTGCGCGCGTAGCCGCCCCAGAGCAGGAAGACCACCCGGGAGTCCAGCGCGTCGAGCGCCCGGATGGTGGCGTCGGTGAACTCCTCCCAGCCGCGGTTCGCGTGCGAACCGGGCGTGGCCTCGCGGACGGTGAGCACCGAGTTGAGCAGCAGGACGCCCTGCGCCGCCCAACCGCTCAGGTTGCCGCTGCGCGGCTTCGGCACGCCGACGTCCTCGCCGAGCTCCTTGAAGACGTTGCGCAGCGACGGCGGCACGCTCACGCCCTCCCGCACGCTGAAGCTGAGCCCGTGCGCCTGCCCCGCCTTGTGATACGGGTCCTGCCCGAGGATCAGCACCCGGCAGTCGGCCGGCGCGCAGAGCCGGTAGGCCGAGAAGAGGTCGTCGACCGGCGGGAAGACGGTGCGGGTCGCGTATTCCCCGGCGACGAACGCGGCCAGCTCGGCGGTGCGGGCCGGGTCGAGGTGCGGGGTGAGCACGGCACGCCAGTCCTCCGGCAGCAGCGCCAGCAGGTCCAGGGTGGGGGCGTCGTCGGGCATCGGCAACCTTTCGCCTGTCGAATCCGTCCCGCGCACTCTAGGCAGACGGTACGACAGCGCTCACCCGAGGGCGGCGAGGCGCTGCGCCCAGTCGCCGCCGACCGGCTCCAGCTCGACCACCCGGGTGTCGTCGTCACGCCGGTCGACGCGCACCCGCAAGTGTGCCTCGACCAGCTGCTCGACCAGGCCCTCGCCCCACTCGACCACGGTCACCGACTCGTCCACCGAGGCGTCCAGGTCGAGGTCGTCGATCTCGGCGCGCGGATCGGCGGCGTCGCCCAGCCGGTACGCGTCGGCGTGCACCAGCGCCACCGTGCCGCCCCGGGCCGGATCCGGTGGGTGCACCCGGGCGATCACGAAGGTGGGCGAGGTGATGTCGCCGAGCACCCCGAGCCCGGCCCCGATGCCCTGGGTCAACGCGGTCTTGCCGGCGCCCAGCGGCCCGGTCAGCAGCAGCAGGTCGCCGGCGCGCAGCAGCCCGGCCAGCCGCCGCCCGAACCCGTGGGTGTCGTCGACCGTCGGCAGCTCGACGACATGCGTCACAGCTCCTCCAGGAAGCGCGTCAGTGCCGCGTTGACCTCGTCGGCGTGCTCCAGCATCACCACGTGCCCGCTGTCGGAGATCTTGACGAACTCGGCGTGCGGCAGCCGCCGGACGATCTCCTCCGAGTGGGTCACCGGGGTGATCATGTCCTTGTCGCCGACGACCACCAGCACGGGGGTGTCCGCCAGCGCGGCGAGCGCCGGGAAGCGGGAGTGCGTCGCCAGCGTCCGCAGGTAGCGCGTCACCGTGTCGGCGGACGTGCGCGAGTTCATCGTCTCGACGTACGACACCAGGGCCGGGCTGGGGTGGCGGGTGCCGAAGCCGTATCTGCGGGTGAGCAGCCAGGCCACGTTGGTGGTGGACTTGCGGGCGCGGTCGATCACCGTGCCGCCGTAGCGGGTGACGTTGCCGACCATGTAGAGCACGGGCGCGCCGACCCGGCCGAGCAGCGCCGGCGCCACCAGCTTGGTCTCGGCGAGCAGGCCGCCCGAGGTGGCCATCAGCACGGTGCCGACGACCCGGTCGCCGAACAGCTCCGGGAACAGCTCGGCGAAGGCCATGATCGTCATGCCGCCCATCGAGTGGCCGACGAGCACCAGCGGCCCCTCCGGGGCGACGCGGTCGATCACCTCGCGCAGCGTCCGGCCGAGCGCGGTGAGGTCGTACTCGCCCGTCTCCAGCCGCCCGGACCGGCCGTGCCCCGGCTGGTCGTACGCGACGATCCGGTGCTCGCCCCGCTCGGCGAGCACCTTGCGCTGGAAGTGGAAGGTGCCCATGTCCAGGCAGAAGCCGTGCACCAGCACCACGGTCGGGTTGCCGGGCGTCGGCCGGGTCGGCTCGACCACCTCGACGTGGATGTCGGTGCCGTCGGGCATCTCCAGCCGGAACGCCTCGTCGTACCGCTGCTCGCCGAAGACCTCGTCGGCGTACCGGTCGGTGGGGTCGGACTTGAGCTTGCGGACCAGGGCGCGTTCGGTGGCGACGCCGGCCGCGAGCCCGGCGGCGGCGACCCCGACGGCGGCCAGCGCGCCCACGGCGGCCCGGGCGTGCCCGGAGCGGGGCAGCGGAATCCGGGAACGGGACGTCACGGGCGCTCGCCGTCGTAGACGCGGGGCACCCGGCTGCTGCCGAACCGGGTGACGATCTCGTAGTTGATGGTGCCGGCCGCCTCGGCCCAGTCGTCGGCCGTGGGCTCGCCGCCGGCGCCGCTGCCGAAGAGCGTGACCACGTCGCCGGCGGCCACCGGGTCGTCGCCGCAGTCGAGCACGAACTGGTCCATGCAGACCCGGCCCGAGATCCGCCGCCGCCGGCCGCCGAGCTGCACCGGCCCGCTGTTGGAGGTGTGCCGGGGCACCCCGTCGGCGTAGCCGAGCGGCACCACGGCCAGGTTCGCCTCCCGGTCGGTGGTGTAGGTGTGCCCGTACGAGACGCCGGAGCCGGCGGGGACGCGCTTGGCGAGCATCACCCGGGCCCGGGCGGTCATCGCCGGGCGCAGCCCGTAGCTCTCGCCGGCCACCGGGGAGAGCCCGTAGATGGCGAGCCCGGGCCGGACCAGGTCGAAGTGCGCGTCCGGTCGGGTCAGCGTGGCGGCGGAGTTGGCCAGGTGCCGGTAGCGGGGCCGCAGGCCGGCCTGCTCGGCCATGCCGATGCCCTCGTGGAAGACGGCGAGTTGGCGGTCGATGGTCGGGTGGCCGGGCGAGTCCGCGTAGACGAAGTGGCTCCACACCCCGACCACCTCGACCAGGCCGTCGGCCTGCGCCTTGGCGGCGGCGTCGAGCAGGGCCGGCCAGTCGGCGACGGTCGCGCCGCCCCGGGACAGCCCGGTGTCGATCTTGAGGTGCAGCCGGGCCGGTCGCCCGGCCGCGCGGCCCGCCTCGACCATCTCGTCGAGCTGGGGCAGGCTGGCGGCGCCGAGGTCGACCCCGGCGGCGACCCCCTCGTGCAGCGGCAGCCCGGGCGCGAGGAGCCAGGCCAGCACCGGCACGGTGATCCCGGCCCGGCGCAGCGTCAGCGCCTCGTCCAGCGTGCAGACGCCCAGCCAGTCCGCCCCGGCGTCCAGCGCGGCGCGGGCGGCCGGGACCATGCCGTGGCCGTAGCCGTCGCCCTTGACCACCGCCATCAACTCGGCGGCGGTGCCGGCCCGCAGCCGGCTCACGTTCTCGCGGATCGCGTCCAGATCCACCCGCACCTCGGCCTGCCACATGCCCCCAGCCTACTTTCCGCGCTGATCTCCCCGGCCCAGGCCGGCGGAGCCGCTGCGGGCTGATCTCCCCGGCCCAGGCCGCCGGAGCCGCTGCGGTCAGCCGAGACGGGCGAGGACCGGGCGGAGGGCGTCGGCCACGTCGGGCGCGGTCACCGGCCCGCCCCGGGCCGCCTCCCGACCGGCCAGCCCGTGCAGGTACGCGGCCGAGGCCGCCGCGCGCTCCGGCGCCAGCCCGGCCGCGAGCAGCGAGCCGAGCAGCCCGGCCAGCACGTCGCCGGTGCCCCCGGTGGCCAGCGCCGCCGTGCCGGTCGGATTGACGTACGCCCGGCCGTCCGGCGTGCCGATCACCGTGCGGTCGCCCTTGAGCAGCACCACGGCGTTCATCCAGGCGGCCAGCCGCAGCGTGGCCGCCACCCGGTCGGCGCCCGGCGTCTCCCCGCAGAGCCGGGTGAACTCGCGGTCGTGCGGGGTGACCACGATCGGGGCGTCCCGCCTGCGCAGCCGGTCGGCGAGCGAGCCGTCGACCAGCAGGGTCAGCGCGTCGGCGTCGAGCACCACGGGCACCGGGGCGGAGAGCACCGCGCGCAGTTCCCGGGCCGCCTCCTCGCCGGTGCCCAGCCCGGAGCCGCAGACCCACGCCTGCACCCGCCCCGCGTCGGCGACCCGGTCGGTCGCGATCACCGAGGGGTGCCGGTGCAGCACGTCGGCCCGGGCGGAGCCGGCGTAGCGGACCATGCCGGTCGGGCCGGCCAGCGCCCCGGCGACCGAGAGCACCGCCGCGCCGGGGTAGGTGGCCGAGCCGGTGGCGACACCCACCACGCCCCGGGCGTACTTCTCCGACGCCGGGCCGAGCCGGGGCCACCAGTCCACGACGTCCGACCACTCGGTCACGCGCAGCGCGGGGCTGCCACGCAGCCACGGCTCCAGCCCGATGTCGACCAGTTCCACCTGACCGGCGAGCGCGGCGGCCGGGCCCACCACCAGCGCGGGCTTCAGCGCGCCGAACGCGACCGTCACGTCGGCGCGGACGGCGCTCGGCCGCCCGGTGGCGGTCAGCGGCACGTCCCCGGTGTCGACCGCGACACCGCTGGGCACGTCCACCGCGACCACGGTGGCGGGGGCGCCGTCGCGCCCGCAGTGCCGCACCAGGCTGGCGGCGAGCTGGTCGGCGGTGTCCCGGAGCCCGCCCCGCCCGCCGATCCCGACGATGCCGTCCAGCACCATGTCGACCGTCGCCGGCGGCCGATCCACGATCCGCCCGCCGGCGGCCCGCAGCGCGGCCAGCCCCTCGGCGTGCGCCCGGCCGGGGCTGAGCAGCAGCGCCGACACGGCCGCGCCGCGACGGGCCAGGTGCGCGCCGGCCAGGAGCGTGTCGCCGCCGTTGTCGCCGGAGCCGACCAGCAGCAGCACCCGGGCGGCGTAGACCCCGCCCCGGTCGGCGAGCAGCAGCGCGCAGCGGCGGGCCAGCCCGGCGGCGGCCCGCTTCATCAGCGTCCCGGGCGGAAGGGCGGCCGTCAGCCCCGCCTCCGCCGCGCGTACGTCCGCGACCCGCCACACCGGTCTCACGCCACCGCCCCCGTCCGAGCTTCCCGGCGCGCCAGGTCGGCGCGCTCCGATCACCGTTCCGCGACCACCATGGCCGAGGCGATCCCACCGTCGTGGGACAACGAGAGATGCCAGCGGTTGACCCCGCGCTCGGTGGCCGCCGCCGCGACCGTGCCGGAGACGGTCAGCCAGGGGCGGCCGTCCGGGTCCGGCACGATCTCGCAGTCGTGCCAGCTCAGCCCGGCCGGCGCGCCGAGCGCCTTGGCGACCGCCTCCTTGGCGGCGAACCGGGCGGCCAGCGACTCCGGCGAACGCGGGTTGCCGGAGCTGGTGTAGCGCTCGGCCTCCGTGAAGAGCCGGTCGGCGAGCAGCGGCGTCCGCGCCAGGGCCCGGGCGAACCGCTCGACCAGGACGACGTCGATGCCGACAGCGACGATCACGGGCTCACCCTACCGGCGTGGGCGGCCGCACATTAGCCGCCGGCTCGGGGCCGGGCAACACCTGTGGACGACGGGTGTCCGCCCGCCGGGGCCGTCGTCCACAGGGCGCCTGCGGGGGTGTGGACGCCGCCTAGCGTTCCGGTCGTCGATGTTCCGCGAGGCACGGGGGCCGAGGATGACCGAGGAGCCGATCACCGTACGACCCGACGCGCTGCGCCGGGCGGCGAGCGCGCTCGACGACGACGCGTACCGGCTGGGGCACGGGCTGGCCGGGGTTACCGGGCTGGTGGTGCCGACCCCGGAGTGGGCGGCCGGGGCGGCGCTGCCCGGGCTGGAGTCGGCGGTGCACTCCTGGTTCGGCGCGCTCGGCGCCCAGGTGGCCGCGACGGCCGGTGCGGTGCGGGCCGCGGCCGAGGCGTACGAGTCCGTGGACGACCGGGCGGCCGGCCGGCTCGCCGCCCTCGCCCGGTGACCGCGCCGGCACGACCGGCAGCGGGCAATACCGGGTCGGCACCACTGGTGGCCGGAGCTGCGCCGGCACCACCCGCGGCGAGCCAAGCGGGCCCCGCCGGGCGGCCGGCGCACCCCGCCGAGCGGGCACCGGGCCGAGCCGGGCCGTCCGGGCGGCCGGCACACCCCGCCGAGCGGGCGCCGGCCGTGGGATACCGGCAGCTCTGGGCGGTCGACCCGGATGCCTGGCGGGCCGCCGGGGCGGCCTGGCGGGGGTTGACCGACCGGGTCGGGCGCCGGGCCGACGAGTTGTCCGCCGGGGCGGCGGCGCTGCGCGCCGACTGGTCGGGCGGCGCTGGCGGGGCCGCCGACGCCCGGCTCGCGGCGCTGCGCACCGAGCTGACCACGGTCTCCCCCGCCCTGATCGAGGCCGATCAGGCGCTGGCCGAGTTCGCCGGTCGGCTGGGGGCGGCGAAGGCCCGGCTCGCCGCCGCGGTGACGCGCGCGGACGGCGCCGGGCTGCTGGTCGACCGGCAGGGGCGGGTCGCCGCCGATCCCGCCCGCGCGCCGGCCTCCCCACGGTCGGGGCAGGTCGCGGCCGGGGTGGGCGCGGCGATCCGGGAGGCGCTGGCGCTGGCCGGGGCGGCCGACCGGGAGGCGGCCGGCCGACTGGACGCCCTGTCCGCCGCCGCCCGGTCGACGTGGGTCGCCCCGCCGCCGCCCGGACGGCCCCCGCCCGGCGCCACCCCGGCCGCGGTGCGGGCGTGGTGGGCCGGGCTCACCCCCGCCCAGCGGCGGTGGCTGGTGGCGCACGAGGCGGCGCTCGTCGGGCGCCTCGACGGGGTGCCGGTGGCCGCCCGCGACCAGGCCAACCGCCTGCTGCTCGGGGCGCGGCGGGAGGAGTTGGTCGCCGCGCGGCGCCGCCTGCTGGAGCGGGTGCCGCGCGGGCCGGTCGAGCTGGCCGGGCTGCTGCGGGTCGAGCGGGCACTGGCGGGGCTGGACGCGCTGACCGGGCGCCTGGCCGCCGGCGAGGCGCCCCGGGCGTACCTGCTGGGGCTGGACACCGCCGGCGAGGGCCGCGCGGTCGTGGCGCTGGGCAACCCGGACCGGGCGGCGCGGACGCTGACGTACGTGCCGGGGATGACCGCCGGCCTGCACGACGCGCCCGGCGAGCTGGGCCGGGCGGCGCGGGTGCTGTCCCGCTGCGCCGACATCGCGCCGGAGGAGGAGACCGCCGCGGTGCTCTGGCTGGACTACGACGCCCCCGACTTCCTGCACGAGGCGGCCTGGCCGGGGCAGGCCCGGGACGCGGGCCCGGCGCTGCACCGGTTCCAGGAGGGGCTGCGGGCGACCCACGACGGGCCGTCGGGCCGGCAGACCGTGCTGGGCCACAGCTACGGCTCGCTGGTGGTCGGCACGGCCGCCCGCGACCACGGGCTGGACGCCGACGCGCTGGTCTTCGTCGGCTCGCCCGGGGTGGGGGTCGCGCACGCCGCCGAGCTGGGCCTGCCACCCGGGCAGGTCTGGGCGAGCACCGCGCCGGACGACGTGATCCGGCTCGCCCGGCCGCCGGACGAGCTGGCCCGGCAGGCTCTGCTCGCCGCGTCGCCGCTCGGTGGGGCCGCCCGGCTGGCCGGCGGGCCGGAACGCGAGCTGTGGTTCGGCCAGGACCCGGCCCACCCGGGCTTCGGCGGGCGCACCTTCCCCAGCGGCCGGCACGGGCACAGCGGCTACTGGGCGGCCGACAACCCGGCGCTGGACGGCATGGCCCGCGTGGTGCTCGGCCGCTGACGCGACCTGTTCGCACTCGCGGACGACCCGCCCGCCGCCCACCCAGACGTTGAGCGTGGCGACGACACCTGAGACCTCGGCGACGAACGGCCCCGGACGGGCAGCGGGTCCCCAGGGGTCCCGGGATCGGCCGGCGGCGCGGTGGGCGCCCCGCCGCCGGCCGGCGTCACTCGACCGTCACCGACTTGGCCAGGTTGCGGGGCTGGTCCACGTCGTGCCCCCTGGCGGCGGCGATCTCGGCGGCGAGGACCTGCAACGGCACGGTGGTGACCAGCGGCGCGAGCAGTGTCGGCGTACGCGGCACGTAGATCAGGTGGTCGGCGTAGCGGACGACCGCCTCGTCGCCCTCCTCCGCGATCACGATGGTCCGGGCGCCGCGCGCCCGCACCTCCTGGATGTTGGAGACCACCTTGTCGTGCAGCATGCCCCGGCCGACAGGCGACGGCACGATGCAGATCACCGGGGTGCCCTTGTCGATCAGGGCGATCGGGCCGTGCTTCAGCTCGCCGGCGGCGAAGCCCTCGGCGTGCATGTACGCCAGCTCCTTGAGCTTGAGCGCGCCTTCCAGGGCCACCGGGTAGCCGACGTGCCGGCCGATGAACAGCACGGTCGGCTCGGTCTTGAGGTCGCGGGCCAGCTCACGGACCGGCTCGATGCGGTCCAGCAGCTCGCGCAGCTTGCCCGGCATCCGGTGGAGCTGCTCGACGACGGCGGCCACCTCGTCGGCGAACTTGATCCCCCGCACCTGGGCCAGGTGCAGGCCGATCAGGTAGCACGCGACGAGCTGGGTCAGGAACGCCTTGGTCGAGGCGACGGCGATCTCGGGGCCGCCGTGGGTGTAGAGGACGGCGTCGGACTCGCGGGGAATGGTGGAGCCGTTGGTGTTGCAGATGGCCAGGACGCGGGCCTTCTGCTCCTTGGCGTGCCGCAGCGCCATCAGCGTGTCCATCGTCTCGCCGGACTGCGAGATCACGACGATCAGCGTGGACCGGTCGAGAACCGGGTCGCGGTAGCGGAACTCGCTGGCCAGCTCCACCTCGCAGGGGATCCGGGTCCAGTGCTCGATGGCGTACTTGGCGACCAGGCCGGAGTGGTAGGCGGTGCCGCAGGCGACGATGAAGATCTTGTCGACGTCGCGCAGGTCCTGGTCGCTGAGGCGGACCTCGTCGAGCATGATCTCGCCGGTGTCGGTGAGCCGGCCGAGCAGGGTGTCGGCGATGGCCTGGGGCTGCTCCTCGATCTCCTTGAGCATGAACCAGTCGTAGCCGCCCTTCTCCGCGGCCGAGGAGTCCCAGTCGATGTGGAAGTCCTTGCCGCTGGCAGGCTGGCCCGAGAAGTCGGTGATCTCGATGGTGTCGCCGGTGATGAGGACGATCTGGTCCTGGCCCAGCTCCACCGCGTCCCGGGTGTGCTCGATGAACGCGGCCACGTCGCTGGCGAGGTAGTTCTCCCCGTCGCCCCGGCCGACGACCAGCGGCGAGTTGCGGCGGGCGCCGACGACGGCGCCGGGCACCGCAGCGTCGACGGCGAGCAGGGTGAACGCGCCCTCCAGGCGCTGGCAGACCACCCGCATGCCGGCGGCGAGCAGCTGCGGGCCCTCGGGGTGGCCGGCGGCGCGCAGGTCGGCCAGTGCGGCGGAGAGCAGGTGCGCCGCGCACTCGGTGTCGGTGTCGCTGCTGAACTGGACGCCGTCGGCCTCCAGCTCGGCGCGGAGCTTCGCGAAGTTCTCGATGATGCCGTTGTGGATCACGGCGACGCGGCCGTCGGGGGCGAGGTGCGGGTGGGCGTTGCGGTCGGTCGGGCCGCCGTGGGTGGCCCACCGGGTGTGCCCGATGCCGGTGGTGCCGTCCCCGATGCCGATGGGGCTGGCCGCGCAGGACGTCGGGTCCTCGGCGGCCCGCTCGGAGAGCACCTTCTCCAGGTTGGCCAGCTTGCCGGCCTTCTTCTCGGTCAGCAGCTCGCCGTCGCAGACGATGGCGACGCCGGCCGAGTCGTAGCCGCGGTACTCCAGCCGCCGCAGTCCGTCGAGCACGATTCCGAGCGCCGGGCGCGCGCCGGCGTAACCCACGATTCCACACATGTCCCGCAGCCTAACCCAGTTCCGCTCATCGCGTGTGCGCGAAAGCCGGGTAAACGATCACTGAATTTGAGCGATCGGGTAACGGGCGGGACCCGGGAGGACAAACAGCCACCCCCGTACGCCGGGGGCGAAACCCGCACGGGAAGTGGCTTGCCCGCGTCGGCCGCGTACGGCACCCTGACGGCCGCGCGCCCGTTTCCCGGAGGAGAGGCAGCCGCATGTCCACGCCCCGTTCCGCCGCTGCCCGACCCGCCGACCCCCGACGACGCCGGCGGATGCGGGTCGCCGCGCTGCTCGCCTGCGGCCTGCTCACGACGACGGGTTGCACGCTCTCCAGCGGAGCGGAGCAGGAGGCCGTCCCGCAGCCGGCCGCCACCTCGGCCGAGCCCTCACCGACGCCGAGCGGCCCGGTGACCGTCGTGTACGAGGTGTTCGGAACCGGTCCGGCGGACATCGAGTACTTCGACGCCGCCGGCACTCTCCACCAGTTGGAGCGTCAGGGACTCCCGTGGCGCCACTCGTTCACGGCGGACGGTCAGGCGCGGGTGATGCTGATCGCGTCGCAGGTGCTGGACTACCGAGGACAGTTCAGTTGCCGGGCCTCGGTGACCGGGCGCCCACCGGCCGAGGACACCATTACCGCCGGCGCGTGGCGACTGACCTGCGCCCCGTGAGGCCGTACCCGTCCGCGCCGTGCGGACCGACCGGCAACCGGCATCGGATCGACGCCTGCCCGTCTAGAGTGAGCCGCCGGTCCGCAGCGTGATCGACCGGCGACCGCCCTGGACCCCTTCGCGGCCGCCCCGCCCTCCTTCCCGGAGCACAGCCATGTCCCACGCCACGCCGTCGCCCGAGCCGACCCCGCCGGCAGGCCCGCCCGCACCCGATGCGGCCCCCTCCGGCCCGCGCGCGCCGGGCAAACGCCCTCCCACGGTGGACCTCCGCGTCGCCGCCGGCGCGGTCGTCGTCTTCGGCATCTGCGCCTGTCTCGGCCTCGCCGACCGCCTTGTCAGCACCGCCGACGGGGGCGACCCGGACCGCCCGCTCGCCCACCTGCCCCGCCCGTACCAGCAACCGGCAGGCGGCGGGTGGCCGACGGCGGAGCCGGCCCCGACGACTCCGCCGGCCGTGCCGGCACGGACTGTCGCACCGGCACGGACGCCCTCCGACGGGCCGGGCACGGTCACCGTCGTCTACGAGGTGACCGGCCGCGGGCCAGCCGACGTGGAGTACTACGACGCCAACGGTGACTTCGTCCAGACCGAAGGAGTCACCCTGCCCTGGCGGATGCGGTTGCGCGCACACGACGCCGAGCGGGTGATGGTGCTGGCCACCGGCCCCGACCGGAACAGCACGATCGGCTGCCGCATCACCGTCGACGGCCGGGCCGTAGCCGCGGACGGCGGCCGGTGGCAGGTCACCTGCAACAAGGGGACGACGGGTTGAACCCGGGCCGGGAGTCCGTAGGCTGGCGGGCGTGACGACCACCGCCGATGTCGACCCGCTGGTGGCGCGGATGCGCGCGTTCGGGACGACCGTCTTCGCCGAGATGTCCGCCCTGGCCGTGCGCACCGGCGCGGTCAACCTCGGCCAGGGCTTCCCGGACACCGACGGGCCGGCGGAGATGCTCGCCGCCGCGGCCGAGGCGCTGCGCACCGGGCAGAACCAGTACCCGCCGGGGCCGGGCGTCCCGGCGTTGCGCGCGGCGGTGGCCGCGCACCAGCGCCGGTTCTGGGGGCTGGAGTACGACCCGGACGGCGAGATCGTGGTGACGGCGGGCGCCACCGAGGCGATCGCGGCGGCGGTCCTCGGGCTCTGCGAGCCGGGCGACGAGGTGGTCTGCTTCGAGCCGTACTACGACTCGTACGCCGCCTCGATCGCGCTGGCCGGCGCGGTCCGGCGCCCGGTCACGCTGCGTCCCGCCGCCGACGGCCGGTACGCCTTCGACCCGGCGGCCCTGCGCGCCGCGTTCGGCCCGCGCACCCGGCTGGTGCTGCTGAACTCGCCGCACAACCCGACCGGCAAGGTGTTCACCCCCGACGAGCTGGCCCTGGTCGCCGAGCTGTGCCGGGAGCACGGCGCGTACGCGGTGACCGACGAGGTGTACGAGCACCTCGTCTTCACCGACGCCGCCGCCGGTCACGTGCCGCTGGCGACCCTGCCCGGCATGCGCGAGCGGACGCTGCGCATCTCCTCGGCCGGCAAGACGTTCTCCTGCACGGGCTGGAAGGTCGGCTGGGTGAGCGGGCCGGCGGCGCTGGTCTCGGCGGTGCTGCGGGTGAAGCAGTTCCTCACCTTCGTCAACGCCGCGCCGTTGCAGCCGGCGGTCGCGGTGGCGCTGGCCCTGCCGGACGACTACTTCACGGGCTTCCGGGACGGCATGCAGGCCCGCCGGGACCAGCTCGTCGGCGGGCTGACCGACGCCGGGTTCGAGGTGCTGGCGCCGGAGGGGACGTACTTCGTCACCGCCGACGTCACCGCGCTGGGCGGGCGCGACGGCGTGGAGTTCTGCCGGTCCCTGCCCGAGCGGTGCGGGGTGGTCGCCGTCCCGACCCAGGTCTTCTACGACGACGCCGAGGCCGGTCGCCGGCTGGTCCGCTTCGCCTTCTGCAAGCGCCCGGAGGTCCTGACCGAGGCCGTCACCCGGCTGCGCCGGCTCACCGACACGCGGTGACCGGCGCCTGCGCCTGATCGTCAGCCGGCGGCGCGGGTCGGGCCGCTCCCCCGCTCCGCCGGCGTCCCCTCCGAGCGGGACGCCCGAAGCCTGGCGACCACCGCGCCGCCGTCGGCGAGCAGCACCCCCTCGGCGTCGTCGACGAAGGCCAGGTCGGCCTCGACGTGCCGACTCGCCGCCGAGAGCAGCAGGCCGACCACCGGGTCGTCGGCCCGGCGGCGCAGCCCGTCGAGGTTGCGCAGCTCCCGCATCAGGTGACCGCGTTGGTTGCCGAGCACCGTCCGCACGGTGGCCGGGTCGCCGGACCGGGCCGCGGCGGTCACCTTGAGGAAGAAGTCGTCCCGGAACCCGCCGCTGCGCGGGCTGGGCTCGGCGAGCCAGCGGTCCAGCTCGGCGTGACCGTCCGGGGTGATCTCGTAGACCACCCGGTCGGGCTTGACCGGCTGCGGATGCCGTTCGGCCACCACCAGGCCGTCCCGGGAGAGCCGGTCGAGAATCTGGTAGAGGTGCCCGATGTTGAGCGGGCCCCACTGCGGGCCGACCGCCTCCTCGAAGGCGCCCTTCAGCTCGTAGCCGTAGCTGGGGCCGCCGGCGAGCAGGGCCAGGACCGCGTGCTGTATCGCCACCGTCTTCTCCGATCCGATCCGGGCTGGCCCACCCCGATGGGCCTTGCATTGTCACAATGTATCGCGCACAGTGTGTTCAGCACACGGGGAGGCGCGACATGCTCAACATCGTCTGGAAGCAGCTTCGCGGCCGTGCGGGACGGTCGGTGGCGCTGCTGGTCGGCGTGCTGGTGGCGACCACCGGTTTCGTCGTCCTGACCGGCGCCACCACCACCTCACGACTCGCCGTCACCGGCGCCGTCGAACGGAACACCGAGGCCGCCTACGACATCCTGGTCCGCCCGAAGGGCGCGCGCACCCCGCTGGAGGCCGAACGCCGGCTGGTCCAGCCCAACTACCTCTCCGGCCTCTTCGGCGGCATCACGATGGCACAGTACGAGCAGGTGAAGGCGGTCACCGGGGTGGACGTCGCCGCCCCCATCGCCATGCTCGGCTACTCCACCGCCCCCGTGCCGACCCCGCTGGACCTGACCGGGGCGGTGGACCGGTCGCTCGACCGGCAGGTCATCCGCATCGATCCCCGCTTCGTCGCCGAACGCGGCCTCTCCGGCGCGCCGGGCCGGTCCCGCTACGTGTACGTCACCACCCACCCGTTGATCTACCCCCGCACGGACGTGTCCCACTCCAGCGACTCCACGCCGTACACCGACGGACGCAGCTATCCGTGGGCCGACGTGTGCGGCCCCTCGCCGCGCGAGGTGCTGCCCGACGGCCGCACCCGGCCCGTCTGCGACCCCCGGTACGCCCTGGGCAGCCCCGGCGCGTACTCGGAACGCGAGGCGTGGTCGCTGGTGGCCGTGCGGCTGCTCCCCGACGGCCGGTTCGAGGCCGGCCGGGGCGTCTTCCCCGACGGCGGTACGGGCCCCTCGTCCACCTCGGACCGGCTGCGGATCGCGGTCAGCCTGACGGTGCCGCTCCTGCTCGCCGCCGTGGACCCGGCCGCCGAGGACCGTCTCGTCGGCCTGGGCGGGGCAGTGGTCGACGGGCGGGCGCTGGGCCCGGACGACACCACGACCGTCAAGCGGACCGGCTCGGCGGAGATGCTCAACGTGCCGGTGCTCGCGACCAGCACCCCCTTCGTCGACGAGGAGCTGCGCGCCAGCTTCACACGGCTGCCCGCGGCCCGACCGGCCGGCGTCGAACTCGACGCGCTGGAGCGCGCCCTGCGGCGCGGCCCCGAGCTGCCCGCCGGCGAAGCCCGGCACGACGTGGCCGCCGGCTGGCGCACCCGGCTCGCCGCGGGCCTCTCCCCGGCCGGCTGCTGTTTCGGCCAGCTCCAGGCGATGGTCCAGGCGGGGCCGACGCGGTACGACCGGCTGCCCGACGGCACGCTGCGGGTCGGTGCGCTCCCGGCGGCCGATCCGGAGGTGTACGGCGATCAGTTCACCTTCAACCCCTTCCCGCGCCCCTGGCTCGCCGAGGACACGGGGGCGCGGTCGCTGCGCAAGCTCCCGCTGAAGAAGGGCGCGCCGGGCGAACTGTACCGGGGCTGGCGGGCCGTGGGGGTCTTCGACCCGGAGAAGCTGACCGGCTTCAGCGACCTCGGGCGGGTGCCGCTGGAGACGTACGAGCCGCCGTCGGCGCAGGGCGCGGACGCCCGCAGCCGGGACGCCCTGGGCGGTCGTCCGCTGGAGCCGGGCGGCAACCCCGCCGGCCACTTCTCCGCCCCGCCGCTGCTGCTGACCAACCTGGACAGCGTGCCGGCGCTGCTGGCGGGCGGCGGCAGTCCACAGGCGAAGGCCCCGATCAGCGCGATCCGGGTCCGGGTCGCCGACGTGGGCGGCTACAACGAACGCGCCGCCGAACAGGTCCGGCTGGTCGCCGAGCGGATCGCCCAGGTCACCGGGCTCGACGTCGACATCACGCTCGGCTCGTCCCCCACCCCGCAGGCCGTGGAGCTGCCCGCCGGGTCGTTCGGCCGGCCGGCGCTGCGGCTGACCGAGAACTGGTCGGCACTCGGGGTCGCCTCGGTGATCACGAAGGCGGTGGACCGAAAGAGCGTCGCGCTCTTCGTGCTGGTGCTGGTGGTCTGCGCGCTCTTCCTCGGCAACGCGGTCGCCGCCGCCGTCCGGGACCGGCGGTCCGAACTGGCGGTGCTCGCCTGCCTGGGCTGGCCGGCCCGGCGGATCGGCGCGCTGATCCTCGGCGAGGTCGCCGCCCTCGGGCTGGCGGCCGGGCTGCTCTCGCTGGCGCTGGCGATCCCGCTCGGGGCCGCGCTCGGCATCGACGTGGGGTGGCGGCGGGCGGCGCTGGCCGTACCGGTGGCGCTGCTGCTGGCACTGGTCGCGGGCCTGACGCCGGCCCTGCGGGCCGCGCGTGCCCACCCGGCCGCCGCGCTGCGCCCGGCGGTGGCGACGGCGCGCTGGGTGCGCCGGCCGCGCACCCTGGCCGGCCTGGCCCTGGCCAACCTGGCCCGCACGCCCGGCCGCACCCTGCTCGGGGCCGGCGCCCTGGCCATCGGGGTGGCCGCGCTGACCCTGGTCGCCGCCGCCGGGTACGCGTTCCGCGGCGCCATCGTCGGCAGCCTGCTCGGCGACACGGTGTCGCTGAGCGTGCGCGGCGCGGACACCATGGCCGCCGTCGCGACGGTGCTGCTCGGCGCCGCCGCGGTCGCCGACGTGCTCTACCTGAACATCCGGGACCGGGCCGCCGAACTGGCCACCCTGCGCGCGGTCGGCTGGAGCGACGCCGCGCTGGGCCGCCTGATCGGGTACGAGGGGCTGGCCCTCGGACTGCTCGGCGCGGTCACCGGTGCCGGCCTCGGGCTGGCCGGGGCGGCCTGGCTGGTCGGCGCCCTGCCCGGCGCGTTGGTCACGGTCGCCGCGCTGGTGGCGGTGGCCGGTGTCCTGGTCACCTCGATGGCCGCCCTGGTCCCGGCCGCGCTGCTGCGCCGGCTGCCGACCGCACGACTGCTCGCGGAGGAGTGACGATGGAGACGACGACGGTGGGCAGCACGGTCCGGGTCGCCGGGCTGGTCCGACGGTTCGGGGCCGGCCCGCAGCAGGTGACCGCGATCGACGACGTGTCCCTGGAGATCCCGGCCGGGACGGTGGTGGCGCTGACCGGGCCCAGCGGCTCCGGGAAGTCCACGCTGCTGCACATGATCGGCGCGATCGAGCAGGTCGACGGCGGCACCGTCACCGTGGACGAACTGGAGATCACCGGGCTCGGCCGGTCGGCCCTGACCCGGTACCGGCAGCGGGTCGGCTTCGTCTTCCAGCGCTACCACCTGCTGCCCGCGCTGACCGTGCTGGACAACGTGATCGCGCCGATGCTGCCCCGCCGGGGGCGGGCCGACCACGCCGCCCGGGCCCGGGAGCTGCTCGACGCGGTGGGCCTGGCCGGGCGGGAACGGGCCCTGCCGGCCCAGCTCTCCGGCGGTCAGCAGCAGCGGGTCGCGATCGCCCGGGCGCTGATGGGCTCCCCCGGGCTGCTGCTCGCCGACGAGCCGACCGGCAACCTCGACTCGGCCACCGGCGGGCAGATCCTCGACCTGCTGCTGGACCTGCGGGACCGGCACGGCATGACGATCCTGCTCGCCACCCACGAGCGGGCGGTGGCCGCCCGGTGCGACCGGCTGATCCGCCTCGGCGACGGGCGGATCGTCGAGGACGTGGACCTCACCGACGGCGAGGACCCGGCGGCCACCTTCCGGCGCGCCGCGGGCCTGCGCCTGTAGACCGGCCGCCGGCAGCCGCCCCTGGCGGAGGACTCAGGCCGGCTCCCGACCGCTCCGGAAAGGCGACGGCCCGGGCCCGCCGGCGGCGAACCCGGACCGAAGGGAGAAGTCAGGCGGTCGGGCTGGCGACGCGCACCGCGCCGGCGATGCGCTCGGCCGTCTCGCGGGCGACGTGCTCCGTGGCGGCCTCGACCATGACGCGGACCAGGGGCTCGGTGCCGGACGGGCGGAGCAGCACCCGGCCGGTCTCCCCCAGCTCCGCCTCGGCCCGCTCGACCTCGGCCCGGACGGCGGGCGCGGCCGCGCCGACCGTGCGGTCGCCGACGGGAACGTTGACCAGCACCTGCGGCAGCCGGGTGAGCACGCCGGCCAGCTCGGCCAGGGACTTGCCGGTCGCCGCCATCCGCGACATCAGGTGCAGCCCGGTCAGCACGCCGTCGCCGGTGGTGGCGTACGCGGGCATCACGATGTGGCCGCTCTGCTCGCCGCCCAGCGCCAGCCCGGACGCCCGCAGCTCCTCCAGCACGTACCGGTCGCCGACCTTGGTCTCGACCAGCCGGATGCCCTCGCGGGACATCGCCAGGCGCAGGCCCAGGTTGCTCATCACGGTCGCGACCAGCGTGTCCTGCGTCAGCGTGCCGGCCTCCCGCATGGCGAGGGCGAGGATCGCCATCACCTGGTCGCCGTCGACCTCGTCGCCGTCGGCGGTCACCGCGACGCACCGGTCGGCGTCGCCGTCGTGCGCGATGCCCAGGTGCGCGCCGTGCTCGACCACGGCGGCCCGCAGGGCCTCGATGTGGTTGGAGCCGCACTCGTCGTTGATGTTCAGGCCGTCGGGCTCGGCGTGGATCGCGACGACCTCGGCCCCGGCCTCCCGGTACGCCACCGGCGCCACCTCGGCGGCCGCGCCGTTGGCGCAGTCGACCACGACCTTGATCCCGTCGAGACGGTGCGGCACGGTGCCGACCAGGTGCTGCACGTAGTGGTCGGCGCCGTCGAGCAGGTCGTGCACCCGGCCGACGCCGGCGCCGATCGGCCGCTCCCAGGCGGTGGTGGCGTTCGCCGCGACGGCCGACTCGATCTGCATCTCGATCTCGTCGGGCAGCTTGTGCCCGCCGGCGGCGAAGAGCTTGATCCCGTTGTCCGGCATCGGGTTGTGCGAGGCGGAGAGCATGACGCCCAGGTCTGCCTTGGCCTCGGCGGTGAGGAACGCCACGGCCGGCGTCGGCAGCACGCCCACCCGCACCACGTTGGCGCCGGCGCTGGTGAGCCCGGCCACGACGGCGGCCTCCAGCATCTCGCCGCTGGCCCGGGTGTCCCGGCCGACCACGGCGAGCGGGGGATGGCTCTTGTCCGACTCGGCAAGCGTGTGCGCGGCGGCGACCGCCACCGCGAGCGCCAACTCGGGCGTGAGATCCGCATTCGCCCGCCCGCGTACGCCATCCGTGCCGAACAACCGACCCATACCCGCCAACCTCCGATGAACGGTCCAGAGAAAGGCGAACGGCCGGGCCGCCTCCCGTCGAGGGGAGGCGACCCGGCCGTTCGTCAGAAGTACAACGTGCCGCTGAAGGTCAGCGCTTCGAGTACTGGGGAGCCTTACGGGCCTTCTTGAGGCCGTACTTCTTGCTTTCCTTGACCCGGGCGTCCCGGGTGAGGAAGCCGGCCTTCTTCAGCGCCGGACGGTCGTCCGGCTCGCTGACGATCAGGGCCCGGGCGATGGCCAGCCGGAGCGCGCCGGCCTGACCGGTGGTGCCGCCGCCGCGCAGGTTGGCGATGACGTCGAACGCCTCCGGCTTCTCGGCGGTGACCAGCGGGTCCTTGATCAGCTGCTGGTGCACCTTGCTCGGGAAGTAGGCCTCGAGGTCCCGACCGTTGCAGGTGATCTTGCCGGTGCCCGGCACGATGCGGACCCGGACGATGGCCTCCTTGCGGCGACCCACGGTCTGAATCGGCCGGTCACCACGAGGCGCGCGGGCGACGGGCGCCGGCGCCTCGGTGGCCTCCTCGGGGGCAACCTCGGTGGCGGTGATGTCGGTCATGCTGATTCCTTCGCCCGCGCTCACTGCGCGATCTGCTTGATCTCGAACGGCACCGGCTGCTGCGCGCCGTGCGGGTGCTCGGCACCGGCGTAGACCTTCAGCTTCTTGATGAGCTTACGGCCGAGCTTGTTGTGCGGAAGCATCCCCTTGACGGCGAGCTCGATGGCCCGCTCGGGACGCTTGGTCAGCAGCTCGTCGTAGCCGACCTGCTTCAGACCACCCGGGTAACCGGAGTGGCGGTAGGCGACCTTCTGCTGCCGCTTGTTGCCGGTCAGCGCCACCTTGCCCGCGTTCACGATGACGACGAAGTCGCCCGTGTCGACGTGCGGCGCGAAAGTCGGCTTGTGCTTGCCGCGCAGCAGCGTGGCGGCGTGGGTGGCCAGGCGGCCCAGCACGACATCAGAGGCGTCGATGACGTGCCACTGACGCTCGATCTCACCCGGCTTCGGGCTGTACGTACGCACAGGTATACCTTGTCTCGTCGTCGGTCTGGGGTCGCGCGCCGAGGTTACCGGGCGCGCACGAACGACCAAGCGTACCTCAGGCGGCACGCCTCTGGATGTCGTACAACAGCAGGCAACGATACCCGCCGCCCCGTCGGCAGGTCAAAACGGGGTACCGCCCCGCCTGGCCCGTCACAGAGCATAGCCGGGGTCACACCCCGGCCGACCGGCGCGGGCCCAGCCGCTGGTAGACCAACCAGGTCGCCCCGAAACACACGGCGTACGCCACGACGAAGGCGACATACACCGCGTCCGCGCTGCTCCCGGGTGGCGAAGAGCACCAGCGACGCGCCGGCCGCCGTCGCCACGAAGTTCCCGAAGGTCACCCGGGCCCCGGCACCAGTCGGGGGTACGCGGCCCCCGCCGTCGCCAGCACCGCCAGCCCGACGAGTTGCACCGCCGGCACGCCGAGCGTCAGAGCTGTTGCAGGATGCGCAACGCCCGGCCGACCCGGAGCATGGTCTCGGTGTCGGCGACGTCCACGCACTCGGTGAACCACTTCTTCATCGGCGAGGAGAGCCGGTCGGGCATCACCACGTACGCGCCCATCGGCACCGCCAGGGGCGAGTCGCGCAGCAGCGCCTCCTCGACCACCTCGGCCACGATGACGATCGGCACGTCGGTGGAGTTGTAGACGTCGGAGCTGATCACCAGCCCGAGCCGTTCCCGGGCGCCGTCGATGCGCCAGACCTCGCCCCTACGCAGCACGCGGGCGCCCGCCGAGGAGCACGTCGTCGACCATGCCCACCTCGCGGGCGTCGGCGAGGGCGGCGGACTCGAGGTCGAGCCCGGCCCGGCCGACGGCGGCGGCGTGCGCGGTGAAGACCTCGCGCAGCGCCTTCTCCCGGGCCGCCTGGTCCATCCACGCCGACAGGGAGAGCCCTTCGCGCTTGGCGAACCGCCGGGCCTCCTCGATCGTCTCGTCGGAGAACGACAGGGTCACCTTGGCAGTCATGCCGTGCAGACTACCCAGCGGTACGACCGGCAGTCATCCCGCTCGCCGCCAGCCGGCAAACCAGACAAAGCCCCCGGCTGGCCCGTGGCGACCATCCGGTCGGTGCGCCGCGCCAGCATCAACGTGCCGAGCCCGGCCCCCGCCCACCGGGGCAGCTCGACAGTCCCGCACATCCACACGTCCGGTCCCCGAGGCCGCCCGGTCAGCCGGCCGCCTCGGCGTCGGGCCCACGTCGGCCGCCGAACACGGCGAACCGCCACTGCTTGAAGAAGCAGTCGACGTCGGCCAGTCCCGCCTCGGCCAGCCAGCGGCACTGCGCGGCGACCGGCGCCGGCCGGTCGTACGCCATCCGGCCCTCGGCGGCGGCGATCTCCTCGGCGCCGGAGCCCAGCGCGGCGACCTGCGCCAGCCACACCTCGTGGTAGCGCCGGTCGAGCTCCGGGGTCGGACCGGCGACCTGCTCGGCGTTGACGAACACGCCGCCGGGCACCAACGCCGCCGCCGCACGTCGGTAGAGCGTGCGCTTGCCGGCATCGTCGAGGTGGTGGATGGCCAGCGCGCTGACCACCGCGTCGTAGCGACCGGCGGGCAGCGGGTCGGCCAGGTCGGCCGTCACCGTGCGGTGTGGCACCGACCGGGCCCGCAGGTGCTCGGCGGCGACCGCGAGCATGGCCGGCGCGGCGTCGACCAGGGTCAGCCGCACCCCCGGCACCGCCGCCGCGAGCAGCAGCGACAGCAGCCCGGTGCCCGCGCCCAGGTCCAGCACCTCGGGGGTACGCCCCGACGCCAGCGCGGCCCGCAGCGGCGGCGCGGCCACCTCCACGGCCGTGCCGTAGAACGCGTCGAAGCAGGGCACCAGCCGCCGGCGGGCCTCGTCGTAGCTGCCGGCCACCGCGTCGAAGGCCGCACTCACACCCATGTCGCAGCCCATATCCCGGGACAGTTGTCTCACATTATAAGCGCCGCGATTCGGCTCGCCGCTCCGGTGCGGTGTGAGGGGCTCTTGACAGGACCGAAACAGACGGGACCCGGACCGGAAACCGCCCGCCGGCACGCTTTGCCGGCATGACGGACGGTGCACGGGCGGCGACTCGACCGGAGCGGAGGCCCCGGGAGGTGGCGACCGCCATGGTCCCGGCCGCCACGACGCGCGTCTGGAGGCCCGTCTGCCCGCTCGACCGGCTGGAGCCCGAGCGGGGCGTCGCGGCGCTGGTCGACGCCGTGCAGGTGGCCCTCTTCCGCACCGCCGACGGGTTGTTCGCCCGCGACAACCTCGACCCCGTCGGCCGGGCGTACGTGCTGTCGAGAGGCGTCGTCGGCAGCCGGGGCGGGGTGCCGACGGTCGCCTCGCCGCTGCACAAGCAGGCGTACGACCTGCGCACCGGGGTCCGTCTGGACCTGCCCGGGGTCGCCGTGCCCCGGCACGAGGTGCGCTGCCGGGACGGTCTGGTCGAGGTGCGGCTGCGACAGGAGGGGTGAATGCGCGACGAACTGGCCGGCTTCACCATCGGGGTGACCGCCGACCGCCGGCGGGACGAACTCGCCGCGCTGCTCCGGCGGCGGGGCGCCCGGGTGGTGATCGCCCCGGCACTGCGGATCGTGCCGCTGGCCGACGACACCGGCCTGCGCGAAGCCACCCGGGCCTGCCTGGACCGGCCACCCGACATCCTGATGGCCAACACCGGCATCGGGATGCGCGGCTGGCTGGCGGCCGCCGAGGGCTGGGGGCTGGCCGAGCCGCTGCGCGGCGTCCTCGCCGGCGCGTACGTGGTGGCCCGGGGCCCGAAGGCGCGCGGGGCGATCCGCGCCGCCGGCCTGCACGACCAGTGGTCACCGGAATCGGAGAGCTGCGACGAGGTGGTCGACCACCTATGCCGGCGCGGCGTCGCCGGGCAGGTGATCGCCATGCAGCTGCACGGCGAGCGGCAGCCGGAGTGCACGACGGCGCTGGAGGCGGCCGGGGCCACCGTGATCGAGGTGCCGGTCTACCGGTGGGCGGCGCCGACCGACCCGGCCCCGCTGCACCGCCTGATCGACCTGGTCGCCGGCCGGCTGGTCGACGCCGTCACGTTCACCTCGGCCCCGGCGGCGGAGGCGCTGCTGCGCGCCGCCGGGGACCGCGGCGACGCGGTGCTGGACGCGTTCCGGCGTGACGTGCTGGCCAGTTGCGTGGGGGCGGTCACCGCGGAGCCGCTGCTGCGGCGCGGGGTGCCGGTCAGCGCGCCGTCCCGGGCGCGGCTGGGCGCCCTGGTCCGGACCATCGTGGACGAGCTGCCGCGCCGCACGGTCACCCTGAGGGCGGCCGGCCACCTGCTCACCCTGCGCGGGCACGCCGCCGTGGTCGACGGCGAGCTGCGCCCGCTCGCCCCGGCGCCGATGGCCGTGCTCCGGGCGCTGGCGCACTCCCCCGGCCGGGTGCTGTCCCGGACCGCGCTGTTGCGGACGCTGCCGCGCGGCGCCGACGAGCACGCGGTGGAGATGGCGGTCGCCCGGCTGCGCGCCGGGCTGCGGGCGCCCCGGGTGGTACAGACCGTCGTCAAGCGCGGCTACCGGCTCCGGGTCGACTGACGCGGCGGGGCGGCCCCTGCCGCCCGCACCGGGGCGGCCACGGGCACCGTCCAGCCGTGGCCGTTCTCAGCCGACCCGAGCCGGGAAGCCGCGGCCGTGCTCGGACTGGAGGCGGATCATGGCGTGCTCCACGACGGTCACCAGCACCTGCTTGACCGACTCCCGGTGCCGGGCGTCGGTCAACACCAGCGGCACGTCCGGCGAGATGGCCAGCGCCTCCCGGACCTCCTCCAGTTCGTACTGCGGCGCGCCGTCGAACCGGTTCAACGCCACCACGTACGGCAGCCTGCGGTTCTCGAAGTAGTCCAGCGGCGCGAAGGCGTCGGTGATCCGGCGGGTGTCCACGAGGACGGCCGCGCCCACCGCCCCCTTGATGATCTCGTCCCACATGAACCAGAACCGGGTCTGGCCGGGCGTGCCGAAGAGGTACAGGATCAGGTCCTCGGCCATGGTGATCCGGCCGAAGTCCATGGCGACCGTGGTGGTCTGCTTCCCCGGCACCTTGGACGGGTCGTCGATGCCGACCCCGGCCGCGGTCATCACCGCCTCGGTCCTGAGCGGGGTGATCTCCGAGATCGCGCCGACCAGGGTCGTCTTTCCCACGCCGAAGCCGCCCGCGACCACGATCTTCGCGGAGATGATTCCCCGGCTCTGGCGGGCCCCGGCGGGGTCATAGCCTGCGAAGTCCACTTAGCACCCTTCCAAGGATTTCCATCCGCTCCTCGAACCCCTCGGCGGGAGCGGCAGTGTGTAGCGTCAGCAGGCTCTCGGCCACCATGTCGGCGACCAGCACCCGGGTGACGCCCAGCGGCATCCGGGTGTACGCGGCGATCTCGGCCAGCGACTGCGCCCGCCCCTCGCAGACGGTGGCGATGCGGTGCTTGTCGTGCCCCGCGAAGCGGGACTCCGCGACCTGGGTTGGGGTGGCCGACAGGACCGCCTCCAGGGCGATGTCCATCTGCGCCTCGGTCCGACCGCGGGTGACGGCGTACGGCCGTACCAGCGCGCCGCGCGGGTCCGCGCGCCGTTGGTCCATCCGCGATCACCTCCCTTTCCCGGCCGGGCCCTTGTGGCACCGGTCTCCTCGTCCCTCGCCGACGCGGAGCCCGCGTCGCAACCCGGCTACGACCGCACGGCGTCCCGGGGCAGCGGCACCAGCGCCGCGCCGACCCGCTCCACCAGGAGCGCCATCTCGTAACCCACCTGCCCGACGTCGCAGCTGCGGGCCGCCAGCACCGCCATCGACGAGCCGTCGCTGATCGACATCAGGAAGAGGTAGCCGCTGTCCATCTCGATGACCGTCTGCAGCACACCGCCGGCGCTGAACATCCGGGCGGCGCCCTCGGTCAGGCTGACCACGCCCGAGGTGATCGCCGCGAGCTGGTCCGCCCGGTCCGCGGGCAGGTCCCGCGAGGAGGCGAGCAGCAGCCCGTCGGCGGACACCGCCACCACGTGGGCGATACCCGCCACGCTGTCGGCGAAGTTGGTGAGCAACCAACTCATGTCCTGCATGGCCGCTGGCCTGTTCATCGACTCGTCTCCTTGGTCGAGGTGCTGTTCTGGTCCGTTCCGGCCGCCCGGCCGCGCTGCACGCCGCGGTGGTAGGCCGACAACAGACCCCGTACTTCGTCGGGGGTGCGCCGGCTGCGGTCGCGGCCGCCCTGGGGCTCGATCCCGCCGGGCACGAGCTGCGCCTGCGGCACCCGCTTGGGCAGCCCGGACCGGGTGGTGCCGGCGGCGGCCGGCTCCGCGGCCCGGCTGGCCCGGGACCAGCCCTCGTCGGCCGCCGTCCGCCAGGCGTCCGCGTCCGCCGCGGGCGCCGCCGTCGGCGGGTCCGCGACCGGCGTCGCGGCCGGCGTCGCGGGGGTCGCGTCCAGCGTCACGGGCCGCGCCGGGGCCGGGGCCGGCGGGGTGTACGCCGGCGGCGGCTGCGCGGGCGGCGGGGTGGCCGTGCTGCCCGGCGTACGCGTGGGCAGCCGTGGCGGGCGCGACTCGCCCGTCGTCGGCTGGGCCGTGGCCGGCTGGCCGGCGGACGGCTGGGCCTGCGGCGGCTGGCTGAAGTCCGGGCGGGTGAAGATGGCGGTGGCGTCGTTGCCGTGCGAGCGGAACCACACCGCCTCCATCTCGCGGAAGATGGGCGCCTCGGCCGGCAGCTCGGCGCGCGGGGTGATCGGCGCGGCCGGTGTGATCGGCGCGGTCGGGGCGGTGGCAGCCAGGTTGGCCCCGAGGCCGCGGCCCGCGCCTGCTCCGAATCCGCCGGCCGCGGCGGGGCCGGCCGGCAGCGGGGTGGTGGCCGGTTGGCCGGCGGTCGGGCCGGCCGGCAGCACCGGCGCGGCCGGCGCGGTGGCCTCCGCCCCGGGGACACGCTTGGGCAGCGGCTCGATCGCGGGGTAGGCGACGGTCGGCGTGCCGACCGAGACCCCACCGCCGGTGAAGGTCGGCTGGGCCGGCGTCGCCGGAGGGGCCGACGGCGTCCCGGTCAGGCCGCCGGCCTGCACCGGGGACGCGGCGTCCCGCGCCTGCTCGGGCGCCTGCCACGGCGCTGGCGCGGACCGCCACTGGTCGGTGAGGGTGGCGGTACGCCCCGTTCCGGCGAGCGGCTCGCCGAGACCGACAGGGGTGAGCGGCGTCTGCTCGACGGCGAGCGGCTGCCGGGGCCGGGTGATCTGCTGGTCGCGGCTGGGGAGCTGCGGCAGCACCACCGTCGCGGCGGGGAGCGTCACCTGGGCGACGGTGCCGCCCTCCACGTTGCGACGCAGCTCCACCCGGATGCCGTAGCGGGAGGCGAGCCGACTGACCACGGCCAGACCCATCAGCCGGAACGCCGCGACGTCGACGCTCGGCGGGGCCGCCAGCCGGCGGTTCAGCGAGTCCAACTGCTCGTCGGTCAGGCCGAGGCCCCGGTCCTCCACCTGGATCAGCACGTAGTCCCGGATGCGCCGGCCGTCGGCGACCACGGTCGTCGTCGGCGGCGAGAAGCGGGTGGCGTTGTCGAGCAGCTCGGCGACCAGCCGGACCACGTCGTTGACCGCGTGCGCGGCCACCGAGATGTCGGTGTCGACGGTGCCGAACTCGATCCGGTTGTAGAGCTCGACCTCGGACTGCGCGGCGCGCAGCACGTCCACCAGGAGGGCGTCGTCGCGGCGCGGCACGGCCGAGTCAGCGCCGGCCAGGACGAGCAGGTTCTCGTCGTTGCGGCGCATCCGGGTGGCGAGGTGGTCCAGCTCGAAGAGCTGCGCCAGCCGCTTCGGGTCCTCCTCACCGCGCTCGATCGCGTCCAGCTCGCCGATCATCCGGTCGACCAGGGTCTGACTGCGCCGGGCCAGGTTGAGGAACATCGCCGAGACGCTGGTGCGCAGCGCGGCCTGCTCGGCGGCCACGCGGACCGCCTCGCGGTGCACGACGTTGAAGGCGAGCGCCACCTGCCCGACCTCGTCGCGGCTGTCGAGCCGGATCGGGTCGCGCACCTCCCGGACGATCTCGTCGACGCCGCCGTCGCCGACGTTGCCGACGTTCTGGAGCCGCTTCACCGCGTCCGGCAGGTCGTGGTTGGCCACCGAGAGGGCGCCCTCCCGCAGCCGGCGCAGCGAGCGGTTGAGCGAGCGGGCCAGCACCACGGCGAGGCTGACCGCGATCGCGAGCGTGAGCAGCACCAGCACCGACTCGACGACGGCCTGCCGGATGACGTCCGCGCGGGCCTGGTCGGCCTGGTCGAGCAGCCGGTCCTGGAGCCGGATCTCGGCCCACCGCATGAGGTCGTTGACCGCGCCGAAGGCGGCGGTGGCCTCCTGGGCGGTCACCAGCGGGCGCTGCCCGACCGAGCGGGTGATGTCGGCCGCGACCCGGTCGGCGAGGGTGACCGCGTCGCCGGAGACGGTGCCGTCGACGAGGGCGCGCTGGGTCGGGTCGGCGGCCAGGGAGAAGGCGAGCAGCGCCTCCTGCTGGCTGGTCAGGGTGGCGACGAAGGAGGAGAACTGTTCCTCGTCGAGCGAGCCGGCGCTCAGCGCGGTGAAGGCGACCGACTGCTCCTCGGCGACGGCCGCCTTGGCGCGGGCGAACGCGGCGACCGCACGCCGGGCGTCGGCCAGCCGCTCCTCGCCGGGCAGCTGGGCGAGCCCGTCGCCGTACGCGACCAGGTCGGTGATGATGACCCCGTAGCGCAGCGCCGCCTCGGCGACCGCCATCTGCTGGCGGTCCAGCACCTTCTGCCGGGTGGCGGCCAGCGTCTCCAGGTGCTCGTCGATGGTGGCCAGCCGGTTCCGGACGGCGGCCGGCACCTCGCCGATCCGCCCGCGCTCCGCCCGGTAGGCGTCGATCCGCGCGTCGGTGCTGCGCACCCGCAGGTTGTAGGCGTCGGCCTTCTGCTGCGGCGCGGCCAGGAAGGCGGACGCCGCCATCCGCTCGGCGTGCAGGTCCTGGGTCATCGCGGAGATGTCGATGGAGAGCGCGGTGACGGCCCGGGCCTGGGTCGCGTCCAGGGCGCCCTCGCCGACGGAGATGAGCCGGACGGTGGCCAGCGCGATCACCGCGGCGACCGGCACCACCAGGATCAGCGCGAGCTTGGAGCGGATCCGCGCGTCGCGCAGCCGGGGCATCCTCCGGCGCTTCGACTGCTCGCTCTCGCCGCCGCCGCCGGGCAGGGTCGTCGGTCCGGTGCTCACGACATCGCCTCCGTCGTTTCTTCCACGCCTGCCCCGCCGACTCGCGCCCGGTGCAGCGGACTGCGCCACACGCGGCACGGCCGCGATTTCATCAGAAGCGATCCAGTTTGGGAAGCCGCAGTGGGGAAAGAAACGGTCGGAGGGCACGCATCCCGTGATCCGGTCAACTAATACCTTCAATTCTTCATGCCCGTGAACAGGGCATGTAACTCCAGAGTGGTCATCCGTGTCGGATTAGTGAGCGCCGGCAAACTTCTCGCGGCCCCACCATGTGGGATGCGCGTCCCGAAACGGCTCCGACGTGCGCGCTTGACCACAGGGCCCGGCGTTGGCAAGGTTTTGCAGGCTTCGCGCACACCGTACGGCAGACCGATACCGTTCCTCCACTGAGGACGGAAACAACCCGGCGGTGACCGGGCAGCGCCCCGGGCCGCATCTGGAGGACTGAGTTGAGCACCATCCGCTCCGCGACCGCCGCGGCGCTCGCATCGGCCGTGCTGGCCACCACGCTCACCGGCTGCCAGTTCGGCGCGGACGAGCAGGACACCAGTCCCATCGTCATCGCGGCGGACCTCGAACTCTCCGGCGCGGCGGCGACCGCCGGCAAGGCGTACCAGCGGGCGTTGGAACTAAAGATCGAGCAACTTAACTCCTCGGGCGCGCTGAACGGCCGGAGGATCGAACTCAAGGTGAAGGACAACCGGTCGGACCCGGCCGAGTCGTTGCGCAACATCGGTGACTTCAGCGCCGATTCGCAAGTCAGCGCGATCATCATGGGCGGCTGCAACGAATGCGCGGTCGGCGCCGTCCGGACCATCAACGAGAAGCGAATTCCCACCATTGCACTCGCCTCGTCCGGCGCGGTGTCCAGCCCGATCGCCGACCGGCGGTACGTGTTCAAGCTCGCCCCCAACGCGGCCGACAGCGCCGCCGCCCTCGCCGTCGAGATGCAACGCAAGGGCGTCAAGACGGCCGGCGTGCTGTACAGCGACGACGACTACGGCCGCGAGGGGCTGGCCGCGCTGCGCAGCGAGTTCGCGAAGAGCGGCATCAAGCCACCGGGCGCGGAATCGGTCAAGACCACCGACACCGAGGTCGGCGAGCAGATCAAGGCGCTGACCGAGGACGAGCCGGACGCGCTGGTGGTGTGGACCTCGCCGGAGCAGGCGGCGCTCGCCGCCACCGCGGCCCAGCAGGCCAAGTTCAAGGGATCGCTCTTCTTCGACGCGGCGGCCGCCGGCGACCTCTTCCTCGGCACCGCCGCCCGGGCGACCGAGCGGGCGACCCTGGTCTTCACCCAGACCATGGTGATCGACGACGTCATCGCCACCACCCCGGCGAAGGCGGCCCGCCGGCAGTGGTTCCAGGACTACACCGCCCGCTTCGGCGGCTACAACGGCTCGTCCTCGTTCGCGGCCGACGCCGTGCAGCTCATCGCCGACGCCGAACTGCGCGCCGGCGGCGAGCCCGGCCGGGTGGACCGCGACGGCATCCGCGACGTGCTGGAGACGTCGCAGATGGACGGCCTGTCCGGCCCGATCCGGATGACGCCGGACAACCACTCCGGCCTGATGCCGCAGGCCCTGACCACCCTGGTCGCCCGCAACGGCCGGTGGCGCCTCGCGGGGTGAGGGTGGTGGGGCGGTGTGGCCCGCCGTACCCGGCTCCGGGCGGTCAGGCTTGATCCCTGCGCCGGGTACGGCGGGCCACACCTTGGCTGGTCTAGCGGGCCATCGGTCGACGCCGGGTCACCGGTAGACGCCGGGTCACCGGTCGACGTCCGCAGTCACCGGTCGAACCCGGGTCACCGGTCCGCCGTGGGTCACCGGGCCGACGTGGTGGCCCGGACCCAGGGCAGCGCGAGCCGCTCGACCAGGGAGAGAGCGCTGTAGAGCAGGATGCTCATCAGCGCGATCAGCACGATCGCCGCCCAGGCGGTCGCGGTGTCGCCGATGCCGTTGTACTGCAGGATCTGGTAGCCCAGCCCCGGCTTGTCCGAGTAGAACTCGCCGATCACCGCGCCGATCGCGGCCAGCGGCATCGCCACCTTGAGGCCCACGAAGACCTGCGGCAGCGCGGCCGGGAAGCGCACCTTGCGGAACGCCTGCCACCACGACGCGTTCAGCGACCTGGCCAGCTCGGCCAGGTCCGCCGGGGTGGTGGTGAGACCCGTCGCGGTGGAGAGCACGATCGGGAAGAAGCACAGCAGGAACACCATGGTCAGGATGGGCTTCTCCCCCCAGCCGACCGAGACCACCAGCAGCGGGCCGAGGGCGATCTTCGGCACCGCGTTGACCGCCACGAGCAGCGGCGCGAACATCCGCTCGACGCGGCGGGACGCGGCCAGCGCCATCCCGATCAGCACCCCGGCGACCGCCGAGAGCAGGAAGCCGACCAGCGTCAGCAGGGTGGTCACCCCCAGCGCCGGCAGCAGCACGTCGGCCGACGCCGTCAACGATCTCCACACCGCCTGCGGCGGCGGCAGGGACGCCGGGTGCACCAGCTCCAGCACCGACGTGACCAGCCACCAGACGGTCAGCGCGATCAGCGCGCCGAGCAGCGGCAGGCCGACCGCCGCCGGGCGTACGCCGGACCGGCGGGCGGCCGCCGCAACCGGCGGCGTGGTGGGCGTCGCCACCCCGGGCGCGCCGGCCGGGGCCGGAGCGACGGCCTCGCGCCCCGCCTCGGTCGGGTCGGACCGGGTACCTGTCGTCTCCGTCACGGGTCCTCCTCTCCTGCCGGCCAGGGCCGGCACGCGGCGGGGGTGCGCCCTCCGGTCATCCCGGTGGGTCACACCCCCGCCGCACTGTCGGCGTCGATCAGGCCTTCGGCGCGAGGCTGAAGTCGATGATCTGGTCGGGGGTGATGTTCTGCTTGAGCTGGCCCGCGCCCTGCAGGATCGCGATGCTCTTGGCCACCCGGCCGCTGTCCAGCGTGCCGAGCTGGGTGCCGGAGTTGCTGGACCGCACGTAGCCGGCCATCAGCTGCAGCTCGGCGGCGGCGGCAGCCGGGTTGGCGGCGTCGACGTTCTTCTTCAGGATGTTGCCCGCCTCCTGCGGGTTGGCCAGCGAGTACTCGAGGCCCTTCATCAGGGCCTGCGTGAACCGCTTGACCATCTCCGGCTTCTCCTTGGCGATCTTGGAGGAGGTGATCAGCACGTTGCCGTAGAGGTCCTGCATCACGTTGCTGTACGGCAGCAGGACGGCCTTCTTCTTGGTCACGGTCTCGATGGTGGGCTGGCCGACGACGAACTGGCCGATGCCGTCCACCGTGCCGGCGGCGAGGGTGCCGATCAGCGCCTGCGCCTCGCCGTTGACCCAGGTCACCTTGTTGGCGTCCACGCCGGCCATCCGGGCGTACGTCGGGAAGAGGTTGCGGACGACGGAGGTGGGGGTGTCGGCGAGCTTCTTGCCCTCCAGGTCCTTCGGCGACGCGATGCCCTTGCCCTCGACGGTCGCGATGGCGGCCATGGTGCGCTGCTGGATGGCGGCGACCGCGACGAAGTCCTTGGCCTGGCCGTTGCCGAACTGGAGCAGCCCACCGGTGAGGTCGATCGGGCCGAAGTCGGCCTGCCCGCCGACGATCGTCTGGATCACCATGCCGGTGCCCTGCCCCGGCTTGATCTCGACGTCGAACCCGGCCTCCTTGAAGAAGCCCTTCTCCTTCGCCACCCAGGCGTAGGAGTCACGGCCGAAGTTGCCGAACGAGGTGAGGTAGGTCACCTTCTCCAGCGCCCCGCCGTTGCCGCCCTTGGCGCCGTCGCCGGAGTCCGAGCCGCTGCACGCGGAGACCAGGGCGAGGGCGGTGGCCAGCGCGGCTGTGGCGACCGTACGGGTCAGCCTTCTCATCAGTACACCATGTCCTTTCCGACCGGTACGGCTCGCCGCCGCCCGGTGGGGGTTGTCCGGCGGGCCGGCGGAGGGGTTGCCGGCTCCACCGTCGTGAGGGGATCCATCGCGGGCACAGCGTACGAGAAAACAACCTTTGCGGTGCCAGCCGTATCGGGTTGCGGTACGGACACAACTCGTGTCCGCCCGTGACGGCCCGCCGCCATCCACTGCGGATCGGCCAGGTGATCCACCCCGGACGATGCGACGTGCGGGCAGGCCGGATACCCTGTGCCGCGACTGCTGATCACAGACTCAGGGAGGCCGCCGGAGATGATCCGCCTGTCCGGGGTGTCCCGCACCTTCGACGGCCGCAGTGGCCGGGTGGAGGCGCTGCGCGGCATCGACCTGCACGTCGCCGATGGCGAGTTCGTGGCGGTGCTCGGCCGCTCCGGGTGCGGCAAGTCCACGCTGCTGCGCCTGATCGCCGGCCTCCTGCCGGTGTCCGACGGCGAGATCACCGTGGCCGGTACGCCGATCACCAGGCCCCGCCCCGACATCGCCATGCTGTTCCAGCGGCCGGCCCTGCTCCCCTGGCGCACCGTGCTGGACAACGTCCTGCTCCCCGTGGAGATCTTCGGTTGGAAGCGGGCGAAGCACCGCGAACGGGCCCGGGAGCTGCTGGAACTCGCCGGGCTGGGCGGCTTCGAGAAGCGGCTGCCGCACGAGCTCTCCGGCGGCATGCAGCAGCGGGTCTCGCTGTGCCGGTCGCTGATCGGCGAGCCCCGGGTGATGCTGATGGACGAGCCGTTCTCCGCGCTCGACGCGCTCACCCGCGAGGAACTCTCCGGCGAACTCCAGCGGGTACACATGGAGTCCCAGGCCACCGTCGTCTTCGTCACCCACTCGATCGACGAGGCGGTGCTGCTGGCCGACCGGGTGGTCGTGCTCAGCCCCCGGCCCGGCCGGATCCGCAAGGTGGTCGACGTGGACATCCCCCGGCCGCGCACGCTCGGCCGCAACGCGCACCTGGCGGACGTCGCCCGGGTCAGCGCCGACCTGCACGAGCTCCTCATGGAGCGGGACCTGCCGGCGGCGGCCGGCACTGAGGGGCGATGAGCATGCGGGTCACCGTCTTCACGGAGCCGCACCGGGGCGCCACCTACGACGACCAGCTCCGCTTCGCCCGGCTGGCCGAGGCCGGCGGGTTCGACGGCTTCTTCCGCGCCGACCACTACCAGGCGATGGGCGACGAGCCGGGGCTGCCCGGCCCGACCGACGCCTGGCTGACCCTGGCCGCACTGGCCCGGGAGACCACCCGGATCCGGCTCGGCACCCTGGTCACGTCGGCGACCTTCCGGCTGCCCGGCCCGCTGGCGGTGATGGTGGCCCAGGTCGACCAGATGAGCGGCGGCCGGGTCGAGCTGGGCATCGGCGCCGGCTGGTACGAGCGGGAGCACAACTCCTACGGCATCCCGTTCCCGCGGATCGGCGAGCGCTTCGACCGGCTGGCCGAGCAGCTGGAGGTCATCACCGGGCTGTGGCGGACCCCGCCGGGCGAGACGTACAGCTTCACCGGCGACCACTACCGGCTGGTCGACGCCCCCGCGCTGCCGAAGCCCGTGCAGGTGCCCGGGCCGACGGTCATCGTCGGCGGACGCGGCCCGAAGCGCACCCCCGACCTCGCCGCCCGGTACGCCGACGAGTTCAACGTGCCGTTCAAGGCCGTCGACGAGACCGCCGAGGCGTACGAGCGGGTGCGGGAGGCCTGCGACCGGGCCGGCCGGGCCGATTCGGGGCGCGGCCCGCTGACGCTCTCCGCCGGGATCCTGGTCGCCATCGGCCGTACCGACGCCGAGGCGCAGCGCCGGGCCGCCCCGCTGCACGTCAAGAGCGCGCTGCCGCCGGAGGACCCGGTGGTCGGCTCGCCCGCGCAGCTCGTCGACCGGATCGGGGAGTTCGCCGCGATCGGAGCCACGCGGGTGCACCTTCGGCTGATCGACCTCGCGGACCTCGACCACCTGGAGCTCATCGCCGCCGAGGTGCTCCCTCGGCTGGACGCAACCCGGTGACCGACGCGCAGCTCTAACTCGGCCCGGTGGGCCAGGAGATCGTGTACGGGAACGACCGGGTCCGGGTGTGGCACATCCGGCTGGAGCCGGGCGAGCAGCAGCCGCTGCACCGGCACGACCACCCGTACCCGGTGGTGGCGGTCCAGGGCGCGAAGGACGTCGTGCAGACGATCGACGGGACCACGATCGACGCCGACGAGCCGACCGGCGGGGTGGTCCACCGGGACCCGGGCGCCGGGCACATGTCGACCAACGTCGGCGACACGACGTGCCTGCCGCGGCTGGTCGAGCTGAAGTAACCGCTGGCCGGGCGGGTCGACCCCGCTCGCGGCGCGCCGGTGGCGACCTGCCCAACAGGTGCGTAACGTGCCGGACATGGCCTATCGGACCTGGGGCAGACTGCTGCTCACGGCGCTCGGGGTGAGCCTGCTGGCCGGGGCCGGTCAGCTCGGCGTCGCGTTCGGCTTCGGCATTGTCCGGCTCGGCGGCACCTTCACCGGCGCCACCGTCAACCATTGGCCGGCCCAGCTCGTCTGGGCGGGCTGGTTCGCCGCCAGCGCCGCCGTGGTCGGCGCGGTGCTCACCGAACGCCTCGCCCGCCGGGACGGCATGGTGGCCGGCACCGGCCGCCACCTCGCCGTCGCCAGCGGCGCCGCGCTGGGCGCGACCGTCGTCGCGCCGCTCTGCATGCAGCCCGCCCGGGCCGCCGAACTCGTCGCGATGGACCCGGTCTGGGCCGTCGGCATCTGCGCCATCCTCGGCGCGCTGGCCGGCGCGGGCGCCGCACTCGCCGTCCTGCTCCGGCCGCCGGTGGGATGGAACATGGCGGCGGTCGCGGGCGCGGTCTGGCTGCTGGCGCTGCTGTCGACGGCGCCGTCGGTCGCCTCGACCGGGCCGCTGCCCAGCGTACGACTCGGGGTGCTGGAGCCGGCCTGGCTCGACGCCGGCGCGGCCCAGCGACTGGCCCTGGTGATCCTGCCCCTGGTGGCGCTGCTCGCCGGCGCGGCGACCGGCGGGCTGGCCCGGTGGCGCGGCCACCCGCCGCTGGTCAGCGGCACGATCGGGGTGGTGGGTCCGGTGCTGGTGGCGTTCGCCTACCTGACCGCCGGTCCGGGCGACGCGACCGACCGCTACCAGCTCACGCCGTACTACGGGGCGTTGTTCGCGGTGGCCACCGGCGCGCTCGGTTCGGCCGCCGCCGCGCTGCTGCGCTGGCCGCTCGTCACGCGCACCGCCCCCGGCGGCGCCATCGAGCCGACCGACATCCTGCGCCCGCTGCCCGCCGGGGCGCTGCCGCACGCCCCGGAGCCGGCCGCCGGGGCCGACGAGCCGGCGACGGTCGACCTGGCCGACGCCGGGCGCGTCGCCGCCGACCGGCATGGGGGTACGGACTCCGGCGGGACCGCCGGCGACGACGCCCCGCCGCCCCGGGCCGTCCCGGCGCACTGGGACTGGCCGGCCGACGGCACCACCGTCCCGACGACACCCGCCGCCGCTCCGGCCCCGACTTCCGTGGCCCCGGACCGGGCCGCGGGATCGCCGCCCCCGGCGGTCACGGACGCGGCGGCCTCTGCCGAGTCGCCATCCTCGCCGATCACGGACGCGCTGGCTTCTGCCGGGTCGCCACCTCCGACGGTCACGGACGCGGCGCAGGCAGCCGGGTCACCGGCGACAACGGACGCCGCGCCCGCTACCGGATCACCACCCCCGCCGATCACGGACGCGGCGCACCCAGAGACGGATACGGTGCCCCCACCGCGATCGCCGGCCCCGACGGTCGCCGAAGCGGCACACCCGGCCAGGTCGCGGACGACAACGGATGCGGTGGCCGCTGCCGAGTCATCGGCGGCGACGGATGTGGCGGGATCGGCCGAGTCGCCAGCGGCGACGGATACGGCGGGATCGCCGGTACCGGCGGTTACGGACGCGACGGGAGCGGCCGGATCGCCGCCCCCGGTGGAGGCCGTGCCCGCCGCCAGGCAGCACCGCGCTGACGAGGGCGCCCAGGCCCGTACGGCTGCGGGCGAGCACCCACCGGTTGCGGCCGAGGCCGCCCCGCCCCCCGCGCCGCCGACCGTCCCGGCCGCCCCCAAGCCCCGCCGCACCCGCAAGCCCCGGTCGACGAAACAGCCGGCGGCCGCGGCGGCGAACAGCGCCGACCCGACGCCCGCAGTCATCGACTCCCCCGCCGATCCGGCTCCCCCACCGGCGACGCCGCGCCCCGGGGCTGGGGCTGCGGCAGCGACCACCGCTGCGGCAGGGACAGGGCCCGCCGGGGCCGACACAACCGCTCAGACGGCGAGCAGTGCCGCCGGCCCGGCCCCGACCACCGAGGTGGGTCCGACCACCGAAGTCGGTCCGACCAGCGAAGCCGGGCCGGCCACCGAAGCCGGGCCGGCCACCGAACCTGGTCCGACCAGCGAACTCGGTTCCACCACCCAAGTCGGTCCGGCCACCGAAGCGGAGCGGATCGACGAAGCGGAGCGGATCGACGGAGCCGCCCCGACCGCCGGGGCCACCGACCTGTTCGGCACGACGTCCAGGGCCAACTCCCACGAGCCGGACGCCAGCGATCCGCACGCGGTGCCACTCTTCCCCGCCGACGAGCCGGCGACCGGGCGGGTCGGCGAGCCGGATCGGGCGTTCCGGCCGCCCTGGCAGTCCGGACCGGCGTGGCCGACAGCGCCCCGGGTCGGGCCCGACGACGCCCTCGACGCGCCCCGCCCGGCCGCCGCGGGGCCCACGCCCGAGCCGGCGCCCCGGCCCCGGCACCGGGCCCCGCTGCCCGACCTGGCCCGGGCGGCGAACTGGGACGCCCTCGCCACCGCGCGACCCGGGGGCCCCACGCCGGCGCCGGTGGACGCCGCGTCGGGGAACGGGACCGCTGCCGCCGAGGCGCCCGAGACGCCGGCCGACGGCGCGGCGTCGGGCGGCCCGGCCGAGCAGCCCGAGGGCCGGACACGTGGTCGGCTGGGGCTGTTCCGGCGCAACCGGTCCCGGGCCGAGGACGCTCCGGCGGACCGGGAGTCCGAGCCGCTGACGGCACAGGACGAGGAATACGTGGACTGGGTCGCCGGCCTGAGCGGTCCGACCGCGGACAACGAGCCCGAGCAGGGGAGCGGTCGGCGGTCGTTGCGGTCCACCGGCCGCCACCATCGCGACTGACTGGGCCCCAGCCCGAGCGGGGGGGGGGGGGGGGGGGGGGGGGGGGGGGGGGGGGGGGGGGGGGGGGGGGGGGGGGGGGGGGGGGGGGGGGGGGGGGGGGGGGGGGGGGG
>NZ_JBVJGT010000009.1:0-153520 GCF_055587185.1 Micromonospora sp. NPDC048040
CCCCCCCCCCCCCCCCCCCCCCCCCCCCCCCCCCCCCCCCCCCCCCCCCCCCCCCCCCCCCCCCCCCCCCCCCCCCCCCCCCCCCCCCACGACCGTCTCGCGTTCATGACCGTCGACTGTGGGAGGCGTTCCATCCGACGACTGCGGCCCCGGCCGTAGCCCGCTTCCCCAGCGGCCACGGCTGGCCACGCAGCCCGACCGCCGCCAAGGCGTCAGCGTCGGACGCTGCGGACCATCGCCGCGATGAGAACAGCACCGACGGCGACGTGCATCAACGCGAGGGCGACCATGGCGCCGCCGCTGTCCGCGGCGGTCGGCCCGGCCAGGGAGAGCAGAGTGAAGACCGCCGCCACGATCACCCAGATACGCAGGCCGTGCCGGGTGACCCGCTCCAGGAGCGCGAGGAGCCCCCAGCCGAGCAGGGAGGTGAGCAGCGACGACACGATCACCGCCCCCAAACCGATCTTCATGGGCGGCTCACCCTCGGCCAGCGTGGCCTCCAGGTCGACGCCGGCGACAGGAGCCGCCACGACCCAGATGAGCACGGCGGCCAGAACGGCCAGCAGCACACCGAGCGCACGATCACGCCACCGTACGCTGCGACTTCCGGCCGGAGTTACGGCGGCTTGCGAGACAGCAGAATCCATGACAACCCATCCTTCAGTTTCCTGAACAGTTCCGCGACACGGGTGCTGTGCACATATACCGCCATATGCACAATGCATGGAGCCTACAGGAGGCAGCCAACCGTGGCGATGGACGATCACCTCTTTTTGCCAACCAGAACGGTCGATCGACGCCACCCGGATAAACCCCACGGACTTCGAATTCCGGCACGTGGCGGTGTGGACGCCCACCGCTTCCGATCGACGGGAAACTCCGGGCGCCGGATCGCGCGGAGCGAGTGGTGCACCACGGCAGGGCGGCAGCCTCGGCGGGCCGGCACCGCGCGGCGCCGTCCATGCTGCCCGGTCCTTCCCGCAACCGCCCAGCGCCGCACGTGACGAGAAGACACCCGCCGGTCCTGCGGGCAGGCTGGACACGACATCGGCGCACGTGACCATGCGCGTGTGGTGACGTCGGCGGGTCGCCCGTGGCACATCGTCGGCTGGCGTCACCGCCGCCGTGCCGGAGCGGACAACGCCGGCGCCCATCCGGGTCCAGCCGGCCGCGCCGGCCCCGGTCACGCGGGCAGGTCCGGGCCCGGCCGCGGCATGGGAGCGGGGGCCTCTCCCGCGCCCCGTGCCGCAGCGGGCCCGGTCCGGCGCCCTCACACCGGCAGAACGGACACCACGTGGTCGCGGCCCGATCGAGTTCCGACCACGAGGAGGACGCATGTCGATCCCAGCAGAAGCACCCGCCTTTCCCATCGGACGGCAGTGCCCCTACCGACCGTCGCAGGGCTACGCCGACCTCCGCAGCAAGGGACCGCTGTCGCGGGTACGGCTCTACGACGGACGCGAGGCATGGCTGATCACCGGCTACCCGGAGGCACGGGCGCTTCTCGCGGACCGGCGCGTCTCGATCAACCCCCGCCTCGACGGCTTTCCCGCCCTGAGCGCGGAGATGGCCGAGCTGGAGAACACCGGCTACACGGACGTCCTGATCGGCGTCGACCCGCCGCTGCACACCCGGCAGCGCACCATGCTGATTCCGAGCTTCTCGGTACGTCGAATGAACGCTCTCCGCCCCGCCATCCAGGACATCGTCGATCAGCGCATCGATGCGATGCTGGCCGCCGGCCCGCCGGCGGACCTGGTCGCCACGTTCGCGCTGCCGGTGCCGTCCATGGCGGTCTGCGTGCTGCTCGGCGTCCCCTACGAGGATCGCGATGCCTTCGAGGGGCCCGCCCGGAGCCTCTTCGACACCGACCCCGAGCAGGCCGCGGACGCGATGACCGCGCTCAGCGACTACTTCGGGCAACTCATCCGCAAAAAGGAGACCAACCCGGGCACAGGTCTGCTCGACGACCTGATCGCCGGCGCGGTACGTGAGGGCTCGCTCTCTCGAGAGGAACTGGTCCGCTACGCGATGCTCATGCTCATCGCGGGGCAGGACACCACCGCAAACGTCATCTCGCTCGGGACGCTGGCGCTGCTCGAACACCCGGACCAGTTCGCCAAGCTGCGCGACGATCCGGATCTCGCTCCCGGGGCGGTGGAGGAGATCATGCGCTACGTCTCCCTCATCGAGGCGATATCCCGGGTGGCACTCGAGGACATCGAGATCTCCGGATACCACATCAAGGCCGGTGAGGGCCTCCTGATCGGTGCGGCGGCGGCGAACTTCTCGACCGCGTTGGTGTCGACTCCGGAGCAACTCGACGTGACCCGGTCGCCGCGGCACCACCTCGGTTTCGGCTTCGGCGTCCACCAGTGCATCGGGCAGAACCTCGCTCGCATCGAGCTGGAGCTCGCATTCCGTACGCTGACGCGGCGAGTTCCCCAGCTGCGGCTCGCGGTGCCGGCAAGCGAGATCCGCACCAGCGTCACCGGCCCCATGGAGCGGCTCACGACCCTGCCGGTGACCTGGTAGGGCCCGTCACGTCGCACGCCGTGTTCCGAGCGGCACCGACGACGCCGGTTCGTGACAGCCACCTGTCACGAACCGGCGTCTCGTGCGTCCCGGATCCTCTCCCGGGCAGCGGTCCGCCACCCGACGCGCCGCGCCGGGTGGCGGAGGTGCCCGCCGGGGAACTATCAGGGGAGGTGATCGGGCTCGTCCCGCCGGAGCAGCGCGTAGTGCGCCGCGAGTTGGCGGAAGGATTCCTTGGGCTCCCACCGGTAGGGCGACGCCGGATCGTGGTAATCGTCCCGGATGGTCTTGACCAACGCCATGCTGGCCGCATCGAGGTCCAGCCGGTGGTCCGCGGAGTGCGGGTGCGTCGGGTGGATGAACTCGCTCACCGCGACGCCGTCCATGCCAGCCCGTCGAAACACCTCGAGCATCCGGTGATGGAACGCCGCCTGGGCGTGCTCGTCGCGCAGCACACCCTCGTCGACCGTGTGCACGGGTCCGCGGCGGTCGACGACGTCGAACGAGAGGAAAGCCATCTCGCCGGCGCGGGGATGGGTGGCGGTACCGAACTCCGCGATCATCACCGGCTTGCCCCACCGGTGATAGCGCTCGAGCTCACGGACGTGATCGTCGTCGCTGGTCGGGTACGCGAGGGTGTAGAAGTGCATCAGCCTGACCGTGTCGAACAGTCGCCAGTCGACGTCCTCGAACGGCGCCGCCGCGTAGCTCACCTCGCCAGCGAAGACGGGCCGCACTGACCGGACAGCCCGGTCGAGGAACTGGTTGAGGCGCGTGTTGGCGCTGTCCAGGTCGACCGTGCCGGTAGGAGCGAGGACCTGGTGGTCGGCCTCGGCGAAGATGTTGGCCATTCGCTCGTGGTACCGGTCGCCGGGGACGAGGCCCGGGGTGAAGACCAGGTGTACGCATCCGATGGAGAAGCTGATCCGCACCCCGTCCCGTCTCAACTGCTCGGCCAGGCGTGCCGCCTCGACCAGGTGGTCGATGATCTCCTGCTGGGGCCGGTCGACGAGGCGGGGCTGGAACCACACGTGGAGTCCGACGTCGGCGGCGGCCCGGGCCGTGGCGGTCAGCCGCCCCAGGTCGCTGCCGTAGACGGTCACCGAATTGCAGCTCAACTGCCGGCGGATCGCGCCGATCTCCTGCTCCATCCGGTCCCGGCTCCACACGAGCCGGGACAGCTCTCCCTGTCCGGTGGCGAAGTTCGTACCCGTGTCGTAGGTGACACCGACCGATCGCAGCGTGCCGCGCCCGGCGGCGCGTGGGGTGGCGGGTCGCGGACCAGATGTCATGGGGTCTCCTTGATGGCGTCGTGTCCCGGTGCGCCTCGGCGCAGCCACGTCGGAGCCGTACGAGCTGACTGCGGCCTTGCGACGATGGGCCGGTCGACGCACGGCGCGGACCGACGTGTCCGGAACCGACCCTCGCAACACCTGCCTCGGGCCCGCATCTCCGGCCGTGCGGGCACGCCCGGCCCGTCTCCCCCGGCGGCCTCGACCCGACGGTGGCGGCGCACGGACGAAGGTGCCCGGGGCAGGCGGGCGCTGCCACGCTGTGCTCATGGCGGATTTCGACGGCAGGACGGTACTGGTCACCGGGGGAGGCAGCGGCATCGGCCTGGCCACGGCACGCAGGCTGCTGGGGGTCGGCGCACAGGTGGTGATCTCAGGTCGGAGCAGCGCCCGTCTACAGGGTGCCGTCGAGGCGCTCGGCGCGCCCGACCGGGTGCTGGCCGTTCCGGCCGACGTCGCCAAGGGGCGGGATCTCGACCGGCTGATGACCGTGGTGGAGCATCGGTTCGGCCGCCTCCACGGGGTGTTCTGCAACGCCGGCGTCGCGCGGTTCAATCCGAGCGCGGCGGTGACCGACGAGGAGTACGACGACCTCATGGGCACCAACGTCCGGGGCGTCTTCTACACCGTCCAGAAGGCACTTCCGTTGTTGGTCGACGGTGGGGCGGTGGTGGTGAACGGGAGCTGGCTGGTGCACCGGGGGCTGGCGACGACGCCGTTGTACGCGGCGGGCAAGGCGGCCGTGGTGAACCTCGCGCGGTCGCTCGCCGCCGACCTGGGGGCCCGGGGTGTCCGGATCAACGCGGTGAGCCCCGGCTACATCGTGACCGACATGTTCCTCGGCATCGCGGTGACGGAGGAGGCCAGGGAGTCCGCCCGGAGCCAGGTGCCCCTGGGCCGGTTGGGACGGCCTGACGACGTCGCGGAAGCCGTGGTGTTTCTGCTGTCCGACCGGTCTGCGTACATCACCGGTCAGGAACTGCTCGTCGACGGCGGACTGATCACATCGGTGCCGCGGTGATGCCTGGCGGCCGATCCGCACGGATCGGTCGCCCCCGCCGGCCGGGCCGGCGTAACCCTGGCGTGGTGGGCCCGGCGCCCCACGCCCGGCGGGCACCGCGCGATCGCTCTGGGGTGTGGCTGATCGCGCGGTGCCCGCCACGTCGGTCCGTGTTCAGGACACCTTGGTCAGGGTGGCGTGCATGAACGGAACCCAGTTACCGTCGGGCAGCGGGAAGTCGCAGTCGTAGCTGATGGTGCCGTCCTCGTTGAGCTTGCGAATGTACTTCGCCGGGCCGACCAGGACGAGCTTGTCGTCCTCGAAGTCGCCGATGTAGTGGCTCTGCTCGGCGTTGTACGGTCCGAAGCTGCTGAAGTAGTGCGTCCGGAACTTCTGGGTCTCCGGGTCGTAGTCGAAGAACTCGTACCCGACGTCGGGCACCTTGCCCGCCGGTCCCAGGTCCATCGCGCAGTTCCAGCGGTGGACGAGGAAGAATCCACCCTCCAGCCACTCGAAGGTCTCCGTGCCGGACAGCTCCGCCGGCGGGCCCATCGGGCCGGCCTCGGTCTTGCCGCTGAGCTTCCACGTGCCCACGAGGTAGTCGAGGCGCCGGAGGGCCGGGTCGGGCTGCGGCGGCGGGGGCATCTGCTGCGCGTTGTCAGACATGATCGCTCCTTGGCATGTTTCGATGCGGATGAAGGCGTGGCACGACACGCACGTCGAACACGTGGTCCGAGTCGCGTGTCAAGCGCGCCAGACCACGAGGGCACCGCTGCGGCACCTTCCGGGGATGAGCGGAGCCACGACACGTTCGTGCCGTCGATCGTCTGGCGCGCCAGCCACATCCCTTATGACGCAGCGGCGCCGGACAACTCATCGGTTTCGGAAGCGAGCATTCACACAAGGGCAATTGCTGTCCTTACGGCTGATAGCGGCTCCACCAAAAGGGCAGCCGCCATCGGCCAGGAGGAAGGGCTCGGCGGTCCACCCGGACCGGGCCGAACAGCGAACCGGGCGCGCGGCGCAGAACGCCACACGCCCGGGACGGCACCCAGCGGGTCAGAGATACGGCCTCCGCGCGGCGATGATCGCGTAGCCGATGTCGGCGCCGTAGGCGAAGTAGTCCCGGTACGACTGCTTCAGCTCACCCACCATCTCCTCGCCGAACCGCGAGGCGAGCTCATCGTGCAGCTCGTTCGCACGGTCCAGGTAGCGCAGCCCCATGCCGTACACCCGCGGGCCGCACTGGGTGTATTCCTGGACGTCGAACCCCGACGTCCGCAGGCGCGAGATCCATTCCGGCACCGACAGCAGCTGACCGACCTGGAAGGCCGCCGTGAACCGGGCGGCGCGCTCCGACCCGGCTGGCGCCTCGCGGGTGCAGTCGGCGATGGCCAACCGGCCACCGGGCCGCAGGACACGGCGGAACTCCGCGAGCGGGGCCGCCAGGTCGTCGGCGTGCATGAGCGACTCCACGGCGATGACCGCGTCGAACGTGCCGTCCGGGTAGTCCAGGTGGTTGTAGTCCCCGTGGGCGAACACGATCCGGGTGGCCGCGGCGCTGCGCTCGGCGCGCCGCCGGGCCTCGGCGGCCTGCACGGAGCTGATGGTGATGCCGGTGACCCGTACGCCGTGCTCCTCGGCCAGCTGCACCGCCGGGGCGCCGACGCCACAACCGGCGTCGAGGACGTGCTCTCCCGGGCGCAGTCCGATCGCCGCCCCCACCTTCCGGGTAATCCGCCTGGCGGCCTCGACCACCGGCGTGTCGTCGTGGTCGTCATACCAGTACGGCAGGTGTTCCTGGCCGTCGATGAAGATCTGCGACAGCGCCGCGGTCTCGTCGTACATCCGGCCGATGTCGTCGGTGTTGGGTGTCGTCGAGCCCATCGCTCCTCGCTTCTGTGTCGTCGTCTCCGCCCGGTCGCCACCACCCTCGCATCGAAGATCCCGGGGGCACACCTTCGGTGTTGCGGGGGGACGACGATTCGGAGCAGCCCGGTCGCGCCCCGTGTCGCCGGCCTGGTAGGACAGTCCGCGATCGGTATAGTGGGAGATGCATATTTGCGCTACCAGTGGATGAAAGAGGGATAGATGGCGACCGTTGACACGAATGCGTCGCAACCCGACGCCGAGCCCGCGACTGCCATCACCATCGACGACGAGGGCTTTTCGGCGCTCGTCGAGGGGCATCGACGCGAGTTGCAGGTCCACTGCTACCGGATGCTGGGGTCCTTCGAGGATGCGGAAGACCTGGTCCAGGAGACGTACCTGCGGGCGTGGCGCAAGCGTGAGACGTTCGAGGGGCGGTCCACCGCCCGGTCCTGGCTGTACCGGATCGCGACCAACGCCTGCCTCGACTTCCTGCGGCGCAACGCGCGCATGCCGGTGGCGCACCGCCAGCCGGCGCTCGGGGCGGGGCCGTCCACACCGCCGCCCCCGACGGACGAGGTGCCCTGGCTCCAGCCCTTCCCGGACCACCTGCTCGAGCCGGTTGCCCCGCCCGACTCCCAGCCGGATTCGCAGATCATGGCGCGGGAGACCATCGAGCTGGCGTTCCTCGTGGCGATCCAGCACCTACCGCCCCAGCAACGGGCGGTGTTGATTCTGCGCGACGTCCTCGGCTGGTCCGCCAACGAAGCCGCCACGATGCTCGACATCAGCGTCGCCTCCGCCAACAGCGCGTTGCAGCGGGCGCGGGCGACGCTGAAGGACCGCCTGCCCCCGAGGCCGATCGACTGGGGCCCCGCCACCGATCCGGCCGAGGCTGAGCGGGCCCTCATGCAGCGATGCATCGAGGCGCTCGAGAAAGCCGACGCGGAGAACTTCGCGAAGCTCGTACGCGAGGACGTGCGGGTGACGATGCCGCCGGACCCGTTCTGGATCGTCGGCCGCGACACCTTCGTCGCCGGTCTCCTCGCCCAGTTCGACCCGGCATCCCCGGCCTACTTCGGGGAGTGGCGGGCGCTACCGGCCCACGCGAACATGCAACCGGCCGTCGCCGGCTACGTGCGTCGTCCGGGTGATGCGGTCTACCGTCCGCAGGTCCTCAACGTCTTCAGGATCGAGGACGGCATGATCGCCGAGATCACGGCGTTCCCGCCGGAGGTCTTCCCCACGTTCAACCTTCCCGCGACCCTTTGAACGCCCGAGGGGCACCCGCCATTCGGTGGGTGCCCCTCGCTCGTACCTCTTCAGCGTCTCCGAGCGACGGTGAGCCCGTCGGCCAACGGCAACATGACCGCCTCCAGCCGGTCATCGGCCGCGACGGCGGCATTAACCTCACGCATCACGGCCGCGCACCTCCGCTGCAACGGCTCGGCGGCCAAATCAGGCGCCGTCACGAAGCCGTCAAGGAGCACGTTGTCCAGCAGCAGCAAGCCACCCGGACGCAGCAGCGGCACCGCGAGGTCGTAGTAGGTCGGGTAGTTCGCCTTGTCCGCGTCGACGAAGACGATGTCGACGCAGCGCTCCCCCGGCAGCGAACGCAGGGTCCGCGCGGCCGGCCCGAGCCTGAAGTCGATGAGGTCGGCAACCCCCGCCCGCGTCCAGTGGGCACGGGCGAGATCGAGCCAGCGATCACTGTTGTCACAGGTGATCACCCGACCCCCGGGCGGCAGGCCCCGGGCGAACGCCAGAGCGGAAAGTCCGGTGAAGGTGCCGACATCGACCACCGTCCGGGCACCGGATATCCGCGCCAACAGGGTCAGCAGGCTGGCCTGTTCCACCGGCACCATCATCCCGGCGGCCTCCCCGAGCGCTTCGGTCGCGGCGACGAGGCTGTCCACGACCGGGTCGGGTGGTGTCATCGACGCGAGCAAGTACTCACGCAGCACCTGGTTGACCGGTACATGCTTGGCCATCCCGCCACCTGCTCCGCCGCCCATACGCCCACCTCCACGTCGTGTGGATCCGCAACCGAGCCGCTCGATGCCGGCTGTGGGCGGTCCAGCCTGATCGTCACCAGCCGCCCGCACCGCCGCACCTTGCTGCGTGCGCAGACGTCACCTGCACCGCACGCAGGAGGAAGAGGCGAGCACACGACGGTGCCACGCTGATCCCAAGGGCACGAGAAGCGATCGACCGGGAGCGCGGATGCGGGCAATGTGGAAAGGCGCGGTCTCCTTCGGCCTCGTCTCGATCACCGTCAGGTTGTACGCCGCGACGGAGGAGAAGTCGGTCCGGTTCCGGCAGGTGCACAGGGACGACGGCGGCCGGATCACGCTCCGTCGGTTCTGTGACGACTGCGAGACCGAGGTCCCCTACCGGGACATCGCCAAGGGGTACGAGTTCGACGACGGGCGCCTGGTCGTCGTCACCGACGACGAGTTGGCCGAACTGCCGCTGCCGACGGTACGCACCATCGAGGTGCTGAAGTTCGTCCACATCGAGGAAATCGACCCCGTCCTCTACAACCGGACCTACTACCTGGAGCCGGAGGACATCGCCGTCACGCCGTACGCCCTCCTGCGCAACGCGCTGAGGAACAGCCGTCGGGTGGCGATCGCGAAGGTCGCGCTACGCCAGGTCGAGAGACTGGCCACCATCCGGGAACGGGACGACATGCTCGTCCTTCAGACCATGCTCTGGCCTGACGAGCTCCGCAAACCGGACTTCCCCTTCCTTCGCGAGACGACGACGGTGCGGCCCGCGGAACTGGCCATGACCATCTCGCTCATCGACTCGATGACGGATCACCTCGATCCCGACGGTCTCCGGGACGGGTACCGGACCGCACTGCTGGACCTGCTCGCGGCCAAGGCTGGCGGCGACACGTCCGACGGGGCGGCGCCCGATGGGCCTGCCCTCGAGGACACCACGGAAGGGCCCGGCCCCGGCCACGCGCTGCAAAGAGGACGCGTCGCGAGGACGGCCTAGCAAAGGCGGCCCGCTGGCGGCACGCGGCCAGGCTCCGGGCGGCTCTCCGGGCGGGTCGGCCAATGTGGCGAGGCATGTCGAGGCGACCTCTTCCGTTTCGACCCCTCATAGAGCGCCACCTGCGTCTCTCGGGAGCCAGGGAGTAGAACATGAGGTTTGTCCTGCTAAGTCGGTTCAGCGTCGTGACCACCGACGCCACCGGAGCTGTCGCCTGGCGACCCGAGGATCTCGAAGCACACTTCCGGTACATGCGCGACCTCAACCGGACACTGGGAAGCACCGGCGAGTTGGTCTCCACGCACGAGCTGGCACTCGCCCCGCAGGCACGCGTCGTCCGCGCCGCTGGCGGAGACGTCGCCATCGACGACGCCAGCAGGGCGGACGGTGACGCCGTGACCTGCTACTGGCTGGTCGACTGCGAGACCCTCGAAAGAGCTGTCGAAATCGCCGCCAGTGTGTCAGCCGCTCCCGGCGCCTGCAGCCAGCCGCTCAATCATGTCGTCGAGCTGCGGCCGGTCATCCCCTGAAGACCGATCGCCGCATCTGGAAGATCGCCGCCCTGCGGTTCTCACCGATGACGCCCCGAGCCCCAGGCGTGGTGGGGCTCCCCGATCATCGTGGACCGGGGAGCCCCGCCAGGCGGCTGCGTGGTCAAAACTGGCGGCGGTTCCACGGGCCGGTGACGGCGTACGTGATGCCCGGGTTGTAGACGTTGAAGAACATGGTCCGGCCGTCGGCGGAGAACGTCGCGCCGGCAAACTCGCCGTACTCCGGGTCCCCGGCGGTGCCGACGTTGACCCGGTTACGCGCAAAGACGAACACCTCGCCGTCGGCGGTCGTACCAAGGATGTGCTGGTCCCCGATCCCGTCCTCGCACATCATCAGGCCCCCGTACGGCGACATGCAGATGTTGTCCGGGGCGTCGAACTCCGGGTTCTCCGGCGCCGGCGTCGGACGGGTGAAGATGGTCTCCAGGCGCAACGTGTTGGCTCGGGGGTCGTACCGCCAGACCTGGCCGTCGTGGTCGCGGGCCGAGCCCAGCTCACGCCGGGCGAACGACGAGACGAAATAGGCACAGCCGTCCTTCTCCCCCCACCAGGCGCCCTCGATCTTGTACCCACCGGTGATCGGCCTGCCGTAGTCCTGGGCACGGACCGACTCCGTCGTCGCCAGCGGATCCGGCACGTCAAGCCACTCGATGCCGGAGAAGGAGGTGCCCGCCTCGGTCACCACCGACAGGTCGGGCAGGTCCGGGACGTGCAGAGCCTGCAGCAGGCCACCTGCCCGCAGGCTCCCGTGACCGCCGAGCGGCCGGTTCGGCAGGAAGCGATAGAAGCTGCCCAGCGGCGCCACGAACGCGTCCTCGGTCTCGTAGACGATGCCGGTGTGCGGGTCGACCGCCACCGCCTCGTGCTGGAACCGGCCCATCGCGGTCAGCGGTGTCGGATCGGTGTTGCGGGCATCGTCGTACGGGTCAACCTCGAAGATGAACCCGTGGTCCTTCGTGTACCCGCGGACACCGGCCTTGTCCTCGGTCTCCTCGCAGGTCAGCCAGGTGTGCCACGGCGTCCGGCCGCCGGAACAGTTGATGGCCGTGCCGCCCAGGCTGACGTGCTCGGAGACGGCGCGGTTCGACGCGTCGACGGCGAGCGTGCTGGTCCCGCCCCCGGCGGCCGGGTCGTACGTACGCTCCGGCGGAGCCACCACCTTGATCTTCGCGGTCGGGGAGCACTCATGGTTGCGCACCAGGCGAGTGCCACGCGCCTCGTCGGCGAAGGAACCCATACCGTCGAACCGGCTCGGCACAATACCACCGTCCGGCCGGGCAGTGCCTTCGCGCGACAGCACCGTATAGCGGAAGCCCACCGGCAGGTCGAGCATGCCGGCCGGGTCAGGCACGAGCGGACCGTACCCGACCTCCGGGCCGGACACCCCCAGCGCGGGTGCCGCGGTGAACAGGGCATCGACCGAACCGGCCACGGCCACGGCGAGACCAGCTCCGGCCGATCGGGACAGGAACTGGCGGCGAGACAAAGACACGGGGAATCCTCCTAGACGTCACAGACCGTAGCTGGCCGGCCGATATCGATCCGAGCCGCTCGATCAACTACGTCACATCCCGCCCCACCCGTCAAGATGCCGATCGAATTGATCCCCGCCAACGGTGACCGCCGACCTGGCTCAACGGGTCAGGATCTCGGAAACCAAGCGAACGCCAAGCGTCCTAAGGCGTGTTTCATGAGCCGGTCAGAGCCACTCGGTGATGATGGTGATGGTCAGGACGGCTTGGAAACGGACCGCCAGCTTGTCGTAGCGGGTGGCGACGCCACGATGGCGTTTGAGCCTGTTGATGCCGTTCGACGGCGTAGCGTAGCCGGTAGAGGTCCTTGTCGAACGTGGGTGGGCGGCCGCCCTGGGAGCCTTTGGCCATGCAGTGGGCGTCCTGGTCTGTCTTGCGGGGGATGCAGGAGATGGCTGCGGTTGCCGCGGCTGGTGTAGGCCTTGTCTGCCAGGACCAGGTCGGGGCAGGTGCGGGGCCGGCCGACGCCCAGACGGGTCACGCGGATGCGGCGCAGGACGGGGATGAACTGCGGGCTGTCACCACGGTGCCCGGCGGTCACGATCAGGGAGAGGACTTTCTGCCCCTGCTCGCAGGCCAGATGAGTCTTGGTGGTCAGCCCGCCCCTCGATCGGCCCAGCGCGTGGTCGGCCGGCTCGTCGTGCACGCCGCCGGGTGGTTCCTTCTGCAGATGCCCGTCCGTGCGGGCGCCGGCGGCGTGCTGGTGGGCGCGGCTGGTCATCGAGTCCACGCTCACCGTCCAGCCGATCCGGCCCTGCGCGTCGCCAGCAGCCTGCAACGCGGACAGGATCTTGTCCCAGGTCCCGTCACGCTGCCAGCGGCGGAACAGGCCGTAGACGGTGGGCCAGGGCGCGTACTCGGCCGGGACGTCCCGCCACGGCGCACCGACCCGGATCCGCCACCGGATCCCGTCGATGAGCTGTCGTTTCTCCCACTTCGGCGGACGACCCGTCGTCGGCGCGGCAGGCAGCAGCGGAGCCAGAACAGCCCACTGCCTGTCGGTCAGGTCATGCCGCCTCGTCACCGCTACGCTGGGCACGAGGTCTCCGGTATGAGGTTCTTACTTGGTCGCAGAACCAGATACCGGAGACCTCTTCAGTTATCAGTCACCGCCACGCCGTGACCTCGATGCCGTCAGCCTGGCTTACGAAACACGCCTTAGCTTGATCTTTAACCTGCGGCGGTTGGTCGGTGACCCCGACCGATCATGGGGACAGCCCTTGGTTGATCATTCTTCTTGTCGAGGGAAGATGATCAATAACCAAGGGCTGTCTCGGTGATTAGTGTGCATGATCCTTATCTGGTTGGTGGCGTCGGGGAGCTGGGCAGGTTCCGGCGGGAGTTCTATGGCTGCTTGACTGCGCGGGCGGATGCGTTGTTCGAGCTGGCCGACGCGGTGTTGTGCGCCGACGGGCCGGTGCGGTCGTTGGTGGAGTTGTCGCTGGTGGGTGAGCACCGCCGCGGTCACGGCGCGTTGTACGACGCCCTCGCGTGTGGGCGGCTGGGCATCGACCGGCTGCGTACCGCCCTGGCCGGGGTGCCGCTGCCACGAGCGGCTGACGGCCGGGTCGTGCTGGCGGTGGACATCACCTGCTGGTTGCGTCCGGACGCGCACACCTCGCCACAGCGGGTGCTGTGTCACACCTACGGTCGGGGCAAGGACCAGACCATCGTGGTCCCGGGTTGGCCTTACTCGATGGTGGTGGCCCTGGAGTCGGGCCGTAGCTCGTGGACCGCGCCGTTGGACGCGGTGCGGTTGGCGCCGGGTGATGACGCGGCGGCAGTCACGGCGGGGCAGATACGAGACATTGTGCAGCGGCTGGTCGCGGCCGGCCAGTGGCGGCCCGGCGACCTGGACATCCTGGTCGTGGCCGACGCTGGCTACGACGCGCCCCGGCTGGCGTTCCTCCTGCGTGATCTGCCCGTGCAGGTCCTCGCGCGGATGCGCTCGGACCGGGTACTACGCCGCGCGGTGCCACCCCGGCAGCAGGGGACGATCGGCCGGCCACCCCGCCACGGCGGCGAGTTCGCCTTCGCTGACCCGGCCACGTGGGGCATGCCTGACGCGGCCACGATGACCGACACCCGCCTCTACGGCATCGCGAGAGCCCGAGCCTGGGACCGGTTGCACCCTCGGTTGACCCACCGATCCGCCTGGGTCGACGCGGCCAAGGTGTTACCGGTCATCGAGGGAACGGTCATCCGCCTGGAGGTCGAGCACCTGCCCAGCGGCGCGACCCCGAAGCCGGTGTGGCTGTGGTGGTCCGGCGTCGACGCCACCGCCGACGATGTCGATCGGCTCTGGCAGACGTTCCTGCGCCGCTTCGACATCGAGCACACGTTCCGCCTGTTCAAGCAGACCCTCGGCTGGACCTGCCCGAAGGTCCGCACCCCGCAGGCCGCCGACCGATGGACCTGGCTGATCCTGGCCGCATACACGCAGCTGCGTCTGGCCCGCGCCCTGGCCGTCGATCTGCGCCGGCCCTGGGAAAAACCGGCACCACCACAGCGTCTGTCACCCGCCCGCGTCCGCCGAGGATTTCGGCACCTCCGCGCCAAAGCCACCTGCCCGGCCAGCGCACCGAAATCATCCCGGCCAGGACCAGGGCGGCCAATCGGCCGCCGCAACAGCCACCCCACCCCACGCCACGACGTCCACACCGCTTCCGGCGCGACCAGCACCTCGACAGGCAAGGCGAAAACGAAACCGAAGACGACCCGCAAACCACGCCCAAGCCAAACAGGTTAAAGATCAAGTTAGCACAGGTGATCGGTCTTGTTCGGGGGTTCGCCGGAAGATCCTCGATCACTGGTGAGGGGTGGCTACCGTCCGCCGCATGCCGGTGGAATTTCTGACTGATAAGCAGGCTGAGGCGTACGGGAAGTTCGCTGAGGAGCCGGCGAGGCCCGATCTGGAGCGATTCTTCTTTCTCGACGACGAGGACCGGAAGCTGATCGCGAACCGGCGCGGCGACCACAACCGTCTCGGCTTCGCGCTTGAGATGTGCACGGGGTGAGGTATATCGGGCTGTACCTGGAGGACTCCCTGGCCGTTCCGGGGCCCGTGGTGGAGCGTCTGGAGATTGAGGATGTCTCCTGCGTCAAGGAGTACACCGAGCGGCTGAAGACGGCGTATGAGCACGCGTGGGAGATCCGTGACGCGTACGGCTACCACCCGTACGAGGACCATGCCCAGGGCCGGCGGTTCAGGGCGTTCCTGCACGGCCGGGCGTGGACGGCGCACGCGGAGGGGCCGAAGGCGCTGTTCGATCACTCGGTGGGCTGGCTGCGCCGGAACCGGGTGCTGCAGCCGGGGGTGAGCGTGCTGGCCCGGCAGGTCTCCGAAGTCCGCACCATCGCGGAGAAGACCTGTTCGTGAACTCCTCGCTGGCGGAGGCTGTCTCCGTCGTTCTGCTCCTGGCGGTGCTGGCGTGCGCCGTTATCCGCCCGTTCGGCTGGCCGGAGGCGGTCGTCGCCGTCCCGGCCGCAGGCGTGGTCATTGCCACCGGAGCGATCTCGCTGGACCATGCCCGCGACGAAGCCGCGCGGCTCGGACCGGTGATCGGTTTCCTCGCCGCCGTCCTGGTCCTGGCCCAGCTGTGCGACGACGAGGGCCTGTTTCACGCGTGCGGAGCATGGATGGCCCGTACCGCGGCAGGTCGCCCGCGCCGCCTGCTGGTCCAGGTGTTCGCAGCCGCATCAGTGATCACCGCGGTGCTCAGCCTGGACGCCACCATCGTGCTCCTCACCCCGGTGGTCTTCGCCACCGCCGCCCGGCTCGGTGCCCGGCCCAAACCGCACGTCTACGCCTGCACCCACCTGTCGAACACCGCCTCGCTGCTGCTGCCGGTCTCCAACCTCACGAACCTGCTCGCGTTCGCTGCCAGCGGACTGAGCTTCACCCGCTTCGCCGCCCTGATGGTCCTGCCCTGGCTGGCCGCCATCGGTACCGAGTACGTGGTCTTCCGCCGGTTCTTCGCCACCGACCTGGACGCCGGAGCCCAGGCCCCACCCACCGCCGAACCCCGTGAGCTGCCGGTGTTCGCCCTGGCCACCGTGGCCTGCACACTGGCCGGGTTCGTCCTGACCTCCGCGCTCGGAGTCAATCCTGCCTGGGCGGCCTTCGCCGGCGCCGTCGTACTGGCCGTGCGTGCCCTGGCGCAGCGCCGTACCAGGCCCACCGCCATCGTGCGCGCCGCCGCGGTCCCGTTCCTCGCCTTCGTTCTGGCCCTGGGCATCGTGGTCCGCGCGGTCGTCGACAACGGCCTCGCCACCGGCCTGGGCCATCTGGTCCCCGGTGGCACCGGCTTTGCGGCCCTGCTCGCTATCGCGGTGCTGGCCGCGGTGCTGGCGAACGTCATCAACAACCTGCCCGCCGTGCTGGTGCTGCTGCCGCTGACCGCACCGTCCGGGCCCGCTGCCGTCCTCGCGGTGCTGCTCGGGGTGAACATCGGACCCAACCTCACCTACGCCGGTTCCCTAGCCACCCTGCTGTGGCGGCGCATCATGCACGAACACGACAGTGACGTCGAGCTCGGTGAGTTCACCCGGCTCGGCCTGTTCACCGTGCCTGCCGCCCTGCTGCTCGCGGTGGTGGCACTGTGGGCCTCGCTCACCGTCATCGGAGGCTGATCACCGTGAGAGTCATCGCCTGGATCACCGAGGGCACCTGGCCCTCCTGCATCGACGCCGCCCGCAGCCACGCACCCGAGGCCGCCGACATCGTGCTGCTGCATGTCACCGGCCCCGAAGCCCCGGCGCCGCGCACGGCGCCTTTGCCGGGCTGCTCGGGCGTGGCCATCCCGAACGCGACCCCGGCACCGCGGTCGAGCACCTGGCACCGCCTCCGCCGAACGACTCCTCGCCGAAGCCGCGCAGCGCCTGGGGCGTCCCGGTAAGCGTGTTGAGCGCACCGGCCGCGTCGAGCGGGAGGTCGTGGCCGCCCCCGAGGGCGCCGACCTGCTCATCCTCGCCCGCGATGGCGGCCGTAACCACCTCGGGCCGCGCAGTATCGGCCCCACCAGCCGCTTCATCGTCGACCATACCCCTGTCCCGTCCTGCTCGTCTGGCCCGAAGCCGCCCCCGGCGTTTCATCACCGAGTGGCTCTGACCGGCCTATGAAACACGCCTTGGTCCCGGCGCCGCGGCGGCGGCCGGTGAACCAGATCGACATCGACGCCAGCACCCGCCTGTTCATCGCCATCGGCGCCCCAGCCCCGCGACCGCAACCGCAACCGCAACCGCAACCGCAACAACACCATCGGCGCGACAAGGCCGAACTGTGGAAGCGGTCCACGAACGTCCGTGGATGTCCACCGCCACTCGCGCCCGTCGTCACCCAACAGTCACCCACCCCTCCTTGACGGACAGTCCGATCAAGCCCAGGGAGAAGAAGGAAGGGCGCGTGGATTTGCTGGGATCATCCTGCGCATGCGGGACGAAACCTCGTGGAACTGTGCGACAGCTGGGTCGCACACGTTTCGTGGTCCGCATGGACACACCGCCCTTGGGTGAATCGCCGGTCACCGGCCTGCACTTGGACGAGAGCGTCGAGTGCTCTCGCCGCTTTGCGCTCCTGGCTCGGAAAGTCGATCCCACCGATACCTGGGGCCATCCGGTAGTCAGACGTTGGAGCGGAACTGCGAGCCGTGATCGGCTCACCAGCGGGAACAGCGTTCGACACCTGATCACACGGCGTCTCAAGCTGCCAGGGCTGCTCACCAGTGCGGTGACCACAATCGATCACCGGGTTGGTCACGCAGCCCGGGACTGGGGACGACCCCACGTGTCGTTCACTCCGTACCCGGGCACGTTCCCGGCGCTGCGCGACCAGCACATCCGGATGCCGGTTGTTCGCGTTGAGCCACCGCAGATACGCGTGCAACTCCCACCGTCGCCCTCCCCACCGAACTATGATTCGGCCCCGGGCCCCCAAAATCCTCGGAGAAGACGCATGAGCGATGTGAGCATCGGCACCGGCAAAGTGGTCGTGAACAGGGCGATGTCGCTGGACGGGTTCATCGCCGGTCCTGGCCACGCGATGGACTGGATCTTCGAGTACCTGACTGCGGATACGTTCCCAGAGGTTATGGCGGCCACGGGTGCCATGCTCATCGGCCGGGGCACGTACGAGGTCGCCAAGCGTATGGCCGACCAGGACACCCCCTACGACGGGGGAGGACAGTTCGTCCTCACCCACGAGCCTCCCGGCGAGCCGGACCCTACCGTCACGTTCCTCACCTGTGACATCGAGGAAGCCGTTGCCACGGCACGCAGCGCCGCGGGCGGCAAGAACCTGGAGATCCTCGGCGCTGACGTGGCCGCCCAGTGCCTGCAGCGCGGGCTCGTCGACGAGATCCTGGTGTATGTCGTACCGGTGCTGCTCGGCGACGGCGTCCGCTTCTCGCCCCCAGGCCTCGACAGGATCGACCTGGAACCTTTCAGCAACACCCAGTCGGGCGCCGTCACAATGCTCCGGTTCCGCGTGCGAAAGTAGGCGCAGCCCTCCAGCAGTTGGCACCAGCACGCGGCGGAAACCCTGACGTCTAGTGCCCTGACCAGAAACGTTGACGGTGTTGGTCAGGCCGCCCGACATGCTGCGCCTACCGGTCGTGGGGATGGTACGAGTTCGGGCGGGTCAAGCCGTTCCCGGACAGCCCCAACTTCGAAGCGCTGATGTTGGACCTCGCCGATCTGTGAGGAGCGACTCCGTCGCTGCCGGGTGCCGAGCCGAAGGTTCATGGCACCGGGTCACCGCTGTCCCAGCTATGCCGAGGCTTCGGAGGCCTGGATACGCGACCAGACGCTCTGGAAGGCTGCATACGGCACTCCCAGAGCCGTCATGGTCGGCGCGCGGTTCACTAGCCGATGAACAGTAGCCGGTTCGGTGAGTTCGTGCCGGGGTTGGTCACGACGTTCTGGGTGGCGGTGTTGACGAGGTAGTCGCGTACCTGCTGCGGGGTGAAGCTCGGGTTGAGCGCCTTGACCAGTGCTGCGGCACCGGCGACGTGCGGAGACGCCATCGAGGTGCCGCTCTTGACGCTGGTCGTGGTGTCCGAGCCGATCCCCGCTGAGGTGATGTTGCTGCCGGGCGCGAAGATGTCGAGGCACTTGCCGATGTTGGAGAAGCCCGACCGGGCGTCGGTGTCGGTGGTGGAGCCGACCGTGATTGCGCTGGGCGTGCGGGCTGGGGAGCCGCCGCAGGCGTCGGAGCCGTAGAGGTTGCCAGCGGCGACCGCGTAGGTGACCCCGTCGGCGATGGAGTTGGTCACCGCGGCATCCATCGGCTTGCTGGTTGAGCCGCCCAGCGAGATGTTCGCCACGGCCGCGTCCGTGGTGTGGTCACTGGTCACCCAGTCGATGCCGGCGATGATGCCTGCCGTGGTGCCGCCGCCGGTGCAGCTCATGACACGTACCGCTACCAGGGTGACCGCTTTGGCGACGCCGTGGGCGGTGCCGCCGACGGTCCCGGCGACGTGGGTGCCGTGGCCGTGGCAGTCGGTGGCGTTGTTGTCGTTGTCGATGGTGTCGATGCCGGAGATCGCGCGGCCACCGAAGTCGACGTGGGTGAGGTTGATGCCGGTGTCGATGATGTATGCCTTCACTCCCGCGCCGGCGCTGGTGGGGTACGTGTAGGCGTTGTCCAGCGGGCGTGCCCGCTGGTCGATGCGGTCGAGGCCCCAGGAGGGGACGGGCGTCTGCGTGTCCGTGAGCGACACCGTCTGGTTCTGCTCGACGTAGTCGACGTCGGGGTGGGCGGCGAGCTGGCGTGCCGCCCGTGCGGGCAGCTTGACCTCGAAGCCGCGCAGGGCCGCGCTGTAGATGTGCCCGACGGTTCCGCCGTATCGGCTCGCCAGGCCCCTGGCCCGGCTGGGAACCGCGCTGGGGGCGACCGCTGAATCGCGCAGCACGACGATGTACGAGCCGCGCACGGCGGTGCCGTTACCGGCGGACAGGATGGTGCCTTCGGCGGGAGCTGAGTGGGCGGGCGTGCCGAAGGCAATCGCTGCGGCAACCGTCGCGAAGGTGGCTGTGAGGCCGAGCCAGCGGCTTCGCGTACCGATAGGTGCGCCTGGTGGCAAAGGGGATGTCCTACAAGCAGATCGCCGACCGGCTCGGGCTGTCCTCATGGGGTTTCCTCTTCTCTAGCGTCCGCGTGGACGGTGGTGGCGTCGCGGCAGGGCGCACCGCGATGGTCATTAGGAAGAGAACTATCGATCCCGGCGGGTTTTGAAGTGTTTGTGACCGCCAGCGGTATTCAACGGTATTCAGGCGGCATATTCAGGCAGGTGATGCTGGTGGGGCGGCTCCACACCGGAGCCGGCCCCACCATTGCGTGTTCAGCAGTTGGGGTCGCGCTCGGCCGGGACGGCGACCGCGTTCCACGCCGCCTTCGTCGCGTTGTACAGCCCGCAGGTCGGGTCGAGGGCCTTGGCGGCCTTGAGGGTCCCGGTGCGGTAGGTCAAGTACGAGCTCTTCGAGTTCTTCATCAGCATCGCGGTGTAGAGAATCTTGATGGCGTTCTGGATGCCGACGCCGGTGGGGAGGGTGCTGCCGTTGCAGGTCGGGCTGACCGGCTGGCCATTGGTCGGGTTGGAGCCCTCGGCGAGCAGGTAGAACCAGTGGTTGCCCACACCGGCGTGCTTGTGCTCCTCATAGAATTTGCCGTCGTAGCAGTTGGGGTCGTTGTTGACCAGCGACGGGTTGTACATGTTGCGGATCGGGAGTCCGTTGCCCCGCAGGTCGACGTCGCCGACGAGGTAGTCGGTGGCGCCGAGCAGGTAGGCCTCGGCGGCCGCGCCGAAGGCGTCGGCGACGAACTCCGACGTGCCGATGGTCGAGATGTCGCCGCCGGTGGTGTAGTCGACGCCGTGGCCGAGCTCGTGGGCGACGACGTCGATGTCGCCGATCCACTGGCCGGCGGTGTTGTATCCGATCTGGATCTGGACACCGTGCTGGTAGAACGCGTTGCGCCCCTGGAATCCGACGCGGATCGGGACGGCGCCGCCGGTGCCGTCCATGCCGGAGCGGCCGAGCCACTGTGACAGCATCCGCATCATGCCCTGGGCGCCGTAGAGGGCGTCGACGCAGCCGGTCTCGAGGTCGGTGCCGATCCCGTTGCCCCACACGTCGTCGGGCCCGGTCCAGGTGATGTCGGTGTAGGACTGCTGGCACGGCATGTTCCTGATACCGGGCGTGTTCATGCTGTAAGTGCCGCCGGAAACCGTGGTGTTCAGCGGGACGGTGCCGTTCCAGCCGGAGTTGCCGGTGCCGTAGTGGACATGCTCCTGACGGTGCAGGACCGCGCCGGTCAGCGCGTCCACCTGGACGGTAAGGCTGCTGTAGCCCTCGGCGCCGATCCCGGTCACCGTGGACTCCCACGCAAGGCGGGCGGTGTCGTCGATGACGTCGACGACCAGCTGCGTGCCTTCGATTTTGCTCACCGACGTCAGCTGGCTCTTGGCGACCGCTTCGGCGGCCCGCTTGCTCAGCTTCGGCGTGATCGAGAGCTCGCCGATGCTCGCCTCCTGCGCGACCGAGTCATCGATGAGCTGATCGTTGCGATCGGCAACGAGCACGAAGTCGCCGCCCACGACCTTGAGGCCCTTATAGGTCCGGTCGTACGCCAGGAACCGCAGGCCAGCGGCCTCGGTCACCGAACGCTGAACGAACTTGTCGTGCGCGCTGGCGTGCAGGAAGGCCGCCTTGCTGGCCAGTGCTGCCGCCGGAGTGTGCGCCGGGGCGGGTTTGGCGTGGGCGGGGGCGGTGAACGCGGTGACGACACCGCAGATGGTGAGCACGGCACCGACTGCCAGCGCACGTTTGCCTGATTGCATTTTCTTCCTTTCCGGTACAGGGATGTGCGTTCCTCCGGGTGGTGAGCATCTCGGTGTAGGCGTGGCCGAAGGCTTCGCCCTTGGGCACCTGGATGTGGTGGGACTGCGCCTGCGGTGAACAGCCGGTTGGTTCCACGCCGTGATGGCCGATTGGGGGAGACGTTATCGACCTGCCCGAATTTTTCGACTGCTTTCGGCGACGGGTGGTATTCAACGGTATTCAGCCGCCCTATTCAGGCAGGTGACGCTGGCGCACTGTTCTGGCAGAGGATCTTCGATGGCCTCTCGCGGTGAAGCGCGTCCACAGGCGAGGAACGCCAGCGTGACGGCGGTTGGTATCAACGGCACACCGGTCCGGCGGGCTGAGCCGTATTCACCGTATTCATGAGGCTGACCAGCCCGAACATGCCGCGGGAAGGTCCCGCGATGGCATCGATGCTCTTGACCTGGTGAATGGCCTGGTCGACCCTTCGAGCACCGGACGAGATCCGCCCGCGAATCGGCCGTACGGCCGACCCTGCTGATTTGCGGAGAGGAGACCGATGCGAATCCTCGCCCCCCTCCCGAACGTCTCCGCCCCGGGCAGGGTGGGCCTGATCGGCTGGTCAACCCCCTTTGCCGTGCCACACCGCTGCCTGATCAATGGCGGTGTGGCACGCCCACCCGAGGAGTGAGAATGACGTTCACGCGTCTACTGCCCAGATTGGCGGTCACTGCGGCCCTCGCCGTGGTGACCGCGACCACCGCCACTGCTCAAGCCGCCCAGGCCGGGCCGGTTGGCGAGATCCTGTACGCCAATGACCCGGCGGCGGTCGCCGGTTCGTACATCGTCATGCTGAACGACTCGGTCGGCGCGAACTCGGTTGCCGCCACCGCCGGGGGCCTCGCCGCCCGGTACGGCGGGTCCGTCAAGCGGACCTACCACAACGCGGTGCGTGGCTTCTCCACGCACATGTCGGCGACCGCTGCCGCCCGGCTCGCGGCGAACCCGGCCGTGGCGTACGTGGAGCAGGACCGTACCGTGTCGGTGGCGGGCACCCAGTCGCCCACCGCGTCGTGGGGCCTGGACCGCATCGACCAACGGTCCCTGCCGCTCGACAACTCCTACACCTACGCCAACAACGGGTCGGGGGTGAAGGCGTACATCCTCGACACCGGCATCAACTTCAGCCACACCGACTTCGGCGGCCGCGCCATCTCCGGCATCGACACCCAGGACAACGACAACGACGCGAGTGACTGCCACGGTCACGGCACACATGTCGCCGGCACCGTCGGCGGCACCTCTTACGGCGTCGCCAAGGGGGTCACGCTCGTCGGGGTGCGGGTCATCGGCTGCAACGGGTCGGGCACGTATGCGGGCGTCATCGCCGGCGTCGACTGGGTCACCGCCGACCACGCTGCTGGTGCGCGCGCCGTGGCGAACATGAGCCTCGCCGGCCCGTACGACGCGGGGCTGAACGACGCGGTCGCGCGTGCGATCAACGACGGCGTGGTCTTCGCCGTCGCCGCTGCCAACAGCAACGCCGACGCCTGCTCATTCTCCCCGGCCAACGTCCCGGCGGCGATCACGGTTGGTGCGATTACGAACACCGATACGCGCGCGTCGTACTCCAACTACGGGTACTGCGTGGACATTTTCGCGCCGGGCAGCGGGATCACGTCGGCGTGGATCGGCTCGAACACCGCGACCAATACCGTCAACGGGACGTCGATGGCGGCGCCGCACGTGGCTGGTGCGGCCGCGCTGGTGCTGGCCGCGAACCCGGGTTTCACCCCACAGCAGGTACGCGACAAGCTCGTCGTCAACACCGCCACCTACAACGCGATCCCCGACCCCGGCCCCGGGTCACCGAACCGGCTGCTCTACGTCGGCAGCGTTCAGCCGCCTTCGCAGGACTTCTCCATGGCGGTCAACCCGGGCTCCGGCAGCACCGGCATCGGCGGCTCGGTCACGGCAACCGTCAGCACCACCACGACGGTCGGCAGCGCCGGCCCGGTGACCCTCGCGGTAGCCGGTGGCCTTCCCGCCGGGGCAACGGCCAGCTTCAGCCCAGCGACGGTCACCTCGGGCGGCAGCTCGACGATGACCATCACGACCTCGGCATCGACCGCGCCGGGCACCTACCCGGTCACCCTCATGGGTACCGGCTCCTACCACACACAGAACGCGACTTTTACCCTGACCGTGAACGCGGCACCCGGCTGCTCCCAGACCAACGGGACCGACGTGGCGATCATCGACGGCGGCAGGAAGGCCCAGGAGAGCCTGGTCACCGTCTCCGGCTGCGCCGGGACGGTGGGGTCGAGCACGGTCGAGGTGCATATCAAGCACGGTTACATCAGTGACCTGATCGTCACCCTGGTCTCGCCGAACCGCACCTCATACGTCCTGCACAACCGCTCAGGTGTATCCAGCGTCAACATCGACAAGGTCTACACCGTCAATCTGGCGGGCCAGACCGCGAACGGCACCTGGAAGCTGACCGCGCGTGACGCCGCGGCTCAAGGCACCACCGGCTACATCGACAGCTGGACCCTCAACCTCGGCACCTGACCGAGGTGAATAACCACCGGTAAGCCGCACAGCGCTGGTGGGCGAGGCGATGCTGCCAAAGCACCCCGCCCACCAGCACCGCGCCACCCGCAACACGACCCAAACCACAGGCAGCCAACGCAACGGATCCACGGCTCCCGACCACCGCGACCGGAGACCTTCCCCGCGGCCGGCAAAGCGTGGACGCCGTCACATGTCGCCCACCAGTTACGCGTTCGGCCCGGCACCCGCACCGCTCAACTCCACGTGAGCTGTGCCCACACCTTCCCCCCTCAAGGAGGCCCTCATGCGACGGTATGTCGCAACCCTCATCACCGTGCTCGCCGTCGGTGCGGCCGCCGTCCTGGCCGGCCCGGCGGCGAGCGCGCCGCTGCTGGAGCCGTCCAGCTCCGACTCGGCGCAGTACGTCGTGTCCGGCCCCCGGACGTTCGACGACGCCGACGCGGTGGCCCGGACCGGTGCCGCGATCGACTCGATCGAGCACGGCAGGGTCTACATCACCGCGACCCTGGCCGAGGTCAAGCAGATCACCAAGCTCGGCTTCACGGCGACCCGGCTGACCGCCCCGGCGCGGGTCGCGCCGGACGGGGTCAACGCGTTCGACTTCCCGTCGGGCGACTCGCTGTACCACAACTACGCCGAGACCAACGCCGAGATCAACAAGATCGTGGCGGACCACCCGGCGATCGCGTCGAAGTTCACCATCGGCAACTCGTACGAGGGCCGGGCGATCTACGGCGTGAAGATCTCCGACAACGTCGGCACGGACGAGAACGAGCCGGAGGTGCTGTTCAACGCGAACCAGCACGCCCGGGAGCACCTCACCGTGGAGCAGGCGCTCTACCTGGCGAACCTGTTCACCGACTCGTACGGCAGCGACTCGCGGATCACCGGCCTTGTGAACAGCCGCGAGTTCTGGATCATCCCGATGATCAACCCGGACGGTGCCGAATACGATGTCGCGTCCGGCACGTACCAGATGTGGCGCAAGAACCGACAGCCCAATGGGTCGTCGAGGAAGAGCATCGGCACCGACCTCAACCGCAACTGGGGCTACCAGTGGGGCTGCTGCAACGGCTCCAGCAGCACCACCTCGTCCGAGACCTACCGTGGGGCGGCGCCGTTCTCGGCGCCGGAAACCCAGCACCTGCGAGACTTCGTGCTGAGCCGCCGCGTCGGCGGGGTACAGCAGATCAAGGTCAACGTCGATCTCCACTCGTACTCGGAACTGATCCTGTGGCCGTACGGGTACAAGAAGGCGGACACCGGCACCGACATGTCGGTGGACCAGAACAACGTGTTCAAGACCATCGGCAACCAGATGGCCGCGACCAACGGCTACACCGCCGAACAGGCCAGCGACCTGTACATCGCCGACGGCATTCTCAACGACTGGATGTTCTACGACCAGGGCATCTTCTCCTACACCTTCGAGCTCTACCCCATCTGGTGCTGCACCGGTGGTGACTTCTACCCGCCCGACGAGCAGATCGTCCCGCAGACCACCCGTAACAGGGAGGCCATGCTGATCCTCTCGGAGTACGCGGACTGCGTGTACCGGGCGATCGGCAAGGAGGCGCAGTACTGCCCCGCCGGCACGCCATGACCACCAACTGGACGGACACGTCGAGACCGGGACGGGCGCGTCAGCCAACGCCAGCGGCCGTCACCCGGAGGCTGAATATGGCAATGCCGCGGGACCTCGCCCACGGGAACAGCGCGTCCTCAGCCGACTACGTCCCCGATCGACGTCGTCCACGGCGGTGGCACCTCGGTGTTGTTCACCCAGGTCAGTGAACCGAACCCCTCCCCTACGGCGGCTGTTTGTCGGGGAGACTTGGAAATCAATGCACAAGGGCATCAACCTCATGATCAAGTTGTTTTGATCATGAGGTTGACCTATTTGGATGGAGCTGGTTTCGGGGTTTCGGAGTCATACGAATATCCCGCTGGTGGGCGATACCGGGATCGCCAGTGACCTCTTCGGTGAACGCGGATGAGCGCCACCGTTGGACGTTCTTGAGTGCCACTCTCCCGTCCCCTGTAGTCCGTCGGCGTCCGGCCTCGTGCTCCTCGATCGTCACTCAGATGGTCACCCATGGCTGTCCGGCACCGCATCGGCCACCCGATCATCCACAACCGTCGGCGTCGTGACTGATCGGTTGCCGTAGTGCCGATTGGCTATTCGATCGGGAAGACGGATGCGTGGCTGCGCGGACACTGCCAGCAGGCAACGCCGCAGACGAGGGCCGCAGTAGGAGGATGAGAGTGGCCGGGCAGACATCCCGGCCAGGTGGTGTCGCCCTCATCGAACTCCTTTTCCTGCAGCAGGTCGGCCATCTCGACGACCGCCAACTCCAGGTCGCGGGTTGGAGGCAGGCTGCCCAGGATGCCCTCCTGCGCCTGCCCCCGCCTGCCGAAGCGCACGTGTAAGGCGTCGACGGCGTCCAGGTACACGCCCATCGGCTCGATGACGGCACCCCGCCGGGCGAAGTCCTGCGCCACCCGGCGCACCGCGCGCTCGTAACACTCCAGTGCGCCGAGCAGCAGCTCGTCGTCCTCGTCGCCGCTTGGCACCGGGCCAGGCTAATGCACCTTGTGGTCAGAAACGACCGGCCGGAATCAGACGTTGAAGCGGAACGTAGAGCCGCTGTCCCGCCACCAGCGGGGACGGTCGGCGACACCTGCTCACGGGGCGTCTCGGGCTGCCATCGTTGACGGCTGGTTGACGACGTCTGACAGTGTCTTGTGCCCCTTTGTGCCCACACACACTGCCAGGCTGCGGCAACGCTCCGGTCGCTTGCGCCCAGCCACCCCGCGAACGGCCCAGGGGCGTGATCGGCCAGCTCGGCACGACTCCGCCCGGCGATTCCTTCTGCCGAGGGCCAGGTCGAGCGCCTCGTCGCCCCTGCGGGTGGCCACGATGTCTCCGGTGAGACACGGCCTAGCATCGCCGGAATGTCGATCACTCCTCGGCGGTGCCGGATCCTGATGCTCGCGGCGGCGGCCGTGTTCCTCGCGGTCGCCCTCGTCATCCGCGCGACGGCCGGCGGCGGCCTCGAACAGCACTCCGGCACCGCCCTGTACGGGTCCATGGTCTGGGCCGGGGTGCTGTTCGTCCGGCCGGGCACGGCGCCGCTGCCGGCGGGCGCGGTGGCGATCGCCTTCTGCTGGGCGGTCGAGGTGTCGCAGCTGACCGGCATCCCGGCGGCGCTGTCGGCGCGCAGCCTGGTGGCCCGGCTCGTGCTCGGCGTCCAGTTCGACCCGGTCGATCTCGCCTGGTACCCCGTCGGGGTGCTGCCGCTGGTGGCGCTGGCGCAGGTCGTGCGCCACACCCGCTGGCGGCGCGCGAACTGAACGGTCGGCGCCGATAATCGGGGGCGCCGGGAGGCCCGCCCGGCCTATCGTGGCACGGTGCTGATCAGACGCGAGACCCCCGCCGACATCGACGCCGTCCGGGCGGTGCACCTGGCCGCCTTCGCCAATCCCGACAAGCCGGACGCCGTACCGGTGGAGGCCGGGCTGGTGGACGCGCTGCGGGCGGACGCCGGGTGGCTGCCCGCCTTCTCCCTCGTCGCGGCCGACGACGACGGGCAGGTCGTGGGGCACGTGGTGTGCACCCGGGGCCGGGTGGCCGGCGAGCCGGTCGCGCTGGGGCTGGGGCCGCTCGGCGTGCTGCCGGCCTGGCAGCGGCGCGGGGTCGGCTCCGCGCTGATGCACGCGGTGCTCGGCGCGGCCGACGCGCTCGACGAGCCGCTGGTGGTGCTCCTCGGCCACCCCGACTACTACCCCCGCTTCGGGTTCGGCCCGGCCGTCGACCTCGGCGTCACCCCGCCGCAGCCGTGGGGGCCGCAATACTTCATGGCGCGTCCGATGAGCGCCTGGCGGCCGTCGATCCGGGGCGAGTTCACCTACGCCCGCCCCTTCGACGACTTGTAGGCGGCCCTGACGGCCTTTGCCTCCTGTCGATCGTCGGGCATGATTGGCGGATGGGAGAGGTGTTACCGATGCCGAGCTTCGGTGACCTGTTCACCGATCTGCGCGGCAGCGACCGGACGATGCGGGTGAGCTGGCATCCCGAACGGGGCGCCGTGGTGCTGTCCCTGTGGTCGGGCACGGTGTGCCGGGGGTCCTTCCGGCTGGCCGCCGCCGACCTGCCGAGGCTGCTGTCGCTGCTCACCGACATCACCGCCCCCGCCCCGGACGGGCCCGCGCAGGGCGCCGCACCGGCCCGCCCCCGTGCCGCCTCGGCCGTGGAGCAGACCGGCGAGATCGACCGACCCGCCTCCCGCGGCCTGCTCCCGATCGTCGCTGCCCCGCGCGTCGCCTGACAGCTCCGCACGCCTCCACGTCGCTCGCCCTGTCGGCTGGTGTGGTGGTCGAGTCTTCGCCGGTGGTGGGATTGGCGGGCGCGGGCTCGGGACGGTCGTCGTGGGCGGCGCCCTCCACTACGCGGGGCGGTCCTGCCGGGGTGGAACCGCCCGGTAGGTTTCGCAGGCCAGGTTGACGAGTTCGGTGAGGTGAGCGGGTGGGTCGTCCTTCCACCAGGCCAACCAGACCGGTATCGGCTGGGCGTCGCGGACGGCGCGGTACGCCACCCCGGGCCGGGGGTTCTGGTTGGCGGTGGCCTCGGAGGTGATGCCGACCGCCTGGCCGGCGGCGATGAGGGTGAGCCACTCGTCGACGCCGTGGGTGGTGCGGATGGTCGCGGGTTCGGCGCCCGGCTGGAACAGGGCGGGTGTGGTGGTGCCGGTTCGGCTGTCGATGGCGACGGGGTATCTGGCCAGGTCGGCGGTGCGTACCGATCGTCGCCGGGCCAGCGGGTTGTCGGTGGCCACGGCGGCGTAGCGGGTCTCCACGCCGAGCAGTGCGGTGTCGAAGCGGGGATCGGCCAGGTGCCGGCGGATCACGGCGACGTCGGCAGTGCCCTCGCTGAGCCCGGCGGTCGGGGTGTTGGACTGGACGAACACCAGCGGCACCTGGGGGTGGGTGGCGGCCCAGGTCTTCTGCAGTCGTCTGGTGTGTTTGCCCAGCGCCGCCCAGGCGTAGCCGACGCGCAGCTCGGTGCGGGATTCCTCGACGATCCGTCGCAGGTGGGCGACCTCGTCGAGCACCCGGCGCGCGGCGGCGACGACGCGGGTGCCGGTGCCGGTGAGCGAGACGTGCCGGGTCGTTCGCTGGAGCAGGCGAGCGCCGAGCGCCGCCTCCAGGGCGCTGACGGAACGCGAGACCGCCGCTTGGGAGACCCCCAGGACGGCCGCCGCGTCGGTGAAGGTTCCGGCGTCGACCACCGCGACGAGCGTGCGGAGCTGACGCAGCTGCACATCCATACGCCGAGCGTATAACTCCGGCGGCTGGTGCATTTCTGGTATCGGTCGGCGCGGGTCGACACTGCCGTCATGACCGTGAAGACGGCAGGTGAAGTTGCTGCTCAGGCCCCCCGCCAACCGACCGACGACGGCCGTGGGCCGCTGCTGCGCGGGATCGCCACGATGACCGCAAGCGCGGCGAGCAGCCAGGTCGGGGCGGCCGTGGGAGCGCACGCGTTCGCCACCCTCGGGCCCGCCGGGGTCGCCGCCGTGCGGCAGTTCGTCGCGGCGTCGGTGCTACTGCCGACCGTACGCCCGAACCTGCGTCGCTTCACCTGGGCCCAATGGTGGCCGACCCTGCTGCTCGGGCTGGTCTTCGCCACGATGAACCTCAGCCTCTACACCGCGATCGACCGGATCGGGCTCGGCCTGGCCGTCACCCTGGAGTTCCTCGGCCCGCTCGCCGTCGCCCTGGCCGGTTCCCGAACCCGGCTCGACCTGCTCTGCGCGGCGGGCGCCTGCATCGGCGTGTACGTCCTGGTCCTACCGGGCCCGGCCAGCGACCACCTCGGAGTGGGGCTCGGCCTGCTCGCGGCGGCGTGCTGGGCGGCGTACATCCTGCTCAACCGGCTCGTCGGGGCCCGCCTGCCGGGGTTGCAGGCACCGGCAGCGGCGACCCTGGTGTCCGCGCTGCTCTACCTGCCGGTCGCGGCCATCCTGCTCGCGCAGGGACGACTGGCCGGCACCGCGATCCTCTACGCCGTCGGTGCGGGCATCCTCAGCTCGGTGGTGCCCTACGCCGCCGACCTGGTCGCGCTGCGTACCGTGCCGGCCCGCTTCTTCGGCGTGTTCATGAGCATCCACCCGGTACTGGCCGCGCTCGCCGGCCTCGTCCTCCTCGGCCAGGTCCTGGAACCACACGAGTGGCTCGGCATCGCCATCATCGTGACGGCCAACGCCCTGGCCGTCCAGACCGCGCGTGCCGCTCGGCCTCGCCGTCGCGGCGGTGGCCGCCCGGCGCTGTCCGGGCAGGTCAGCGCCGATGTCGACCCGTTCCGTGCGAACATGTGTTCGTGTCGCGCGAGGCCCGCATCCTGCACGCCGACCTGGACGCGTTCTACGCGTCGGTCGAGCAGCGCGACGACCCGCGCCTGCGGGGCCGGCCGGTGATCGTCGGCGGCGGCGTGGTCCTGGCGTGCAGCTACGAGGCGAAGGCCCGGGGCGTACGCAGCGCGATGGGCGGCCGGCAGGCCCGCCGGCTCTGCCCGGAGGCCGTCGTCGTGCCGCCGAGGATGGCGGCCTACACGGCGGCCAGCCGCGCCGTGTTCGAGATCTTCCGGCAGACCACCCCGGTCGTCGAGGGCCTCTCCATCGACGAGGCGTTCCTCGACGTCGGCGGCCTGCGGAGGCTGGTCGGGCCGCCCGCCGACATCGCCGCCCGGCTACGTCGGGAGGTGCGCGCGCGGGTCGGCCTGCCGATCACCGTCGGCGTGGCCCGGACGAAATTCCTCGCCAAGGTGGCCAGCGGCGTCGCGAAGCCCGACGGCCTGCTGGTCGTGCCGCCGGACGAGGAACTGGCCTTCCTGCACCCACTGCCGGTGGAGCGCCTGTGGGGTGTCGGCCCGGTGACCGCGGGGAAGCTGCGCGAGCGGGGCATCCGCACCGTCGGGCAGGTCGCCCGGCTCGGCGAGGCGACGCTGGTCTCGCTGCTCGGCGCGGGCGCGGGCCGGCACCTGCACGCCCTGGCGCACAACCGCGACCCCCGGCCGGTGCAGGTCGGCCGCCGGCGTGGGTCGATGGGCGCGCAGCACGCCCTGGGTCCCGTCCCGCACTCCCCCGCCGAGTTGGAGGCGATTCTCGCCGGCCTGGTCGACCGGGTGACCCGGCGGATGCGGGCGGCGGCGCGGGCGGGGCGGACGGTGACGCTGCGGCTGCGGTTCGGCGACTACACCCGCGCGACCCGCTCGCACACGGTGGCCAAGGCGACCGCCGACACGACGCCGCTGCTGGGCGCGGCGCGGGCGCTGCTGCGGGTGGCGCTGCCGGAGATCGAGCGGCGCGGCGTGACGCTGATCGGCGTGTCGGTGGGCAACCTGGACGACTCCCCCGTGCAGCCGCCGCTGCCGTTCGACCGCGACCCGGGGGCGGACCTGGACGCGGCGGTGGACGCGGTGCGCGACCGGTTCGGGTCGGCGGCGCTCACCCGGGCGGCGCTGCTGGGCCGCGAGCCAGGCCTGGAGATGCCGCTGCTGCCGGACTGATCGAAGGCGGCGGAGCAAGCAGTCGTCGTGACGGTGGTCCCCGATGTCGCCGGTGACCGCCGTCGTCGTCTCGCATCCGGCCGAGGCGAGGCGGCGGCACCCGGCAACCGGTCACCCGTTCATCGCCGTGACATGCGCTTCCGCCGCGGCGATCCCACCGCTCATCGCATGCGCATTGCGGTCGATGAATATTGATCGCTAGGCATGACCCACGCCGCTCCGGCGGACCCGACCTACCCGACCTGCTGGAGGTCCGAGTCATGCCCCATTCACCCCGTTCCCGGCGGAGACGCGACACGCGCCGTGCCGCCATCGCCGCAGTAGGCCTCCTCCTGTCCACCGTCGCAGTGGTGCTCGGGCAGCCGCCTGCCGCCGGCGCCGCACCCGATCCTGTCAGCTCCAGGCCGGTCGACGGCACCTCGTGCGCCGCCAACGTCGACGGCATGGCCGACTTCACTCCCGTCCTCGCGCTGGACCTGCCCGAACGGGCCAGCTGGTTGAACCAGACGCCGCCGTACGCCTTCGACCGCACCGCCGAGGTGGCCGCCGGCTTCGACCGGGTCGGATACTGCCTGGAGCTGGCTACTCCGGCGGGCCCGCAGTGGGTGTGGACGGCGATGGCGCCGTTCACCACCGACGCCGGCCGGCTCGGCCTGCCGACCCGCGCCGGGGAAATCATCCGACAGCGGGTCAGCGACCTGGAGGTCGCCTCGAACGTCCCGGGCGTCACCACCGGCACCGACCTGGCCGGTCACGTGGAGATGTGGCCCCACACCTACAGCAGCGGAGGGTCCCGCCAGATCGCCGGTGCCTCGCCGAGCGTCTACGACGCCGACGACACCGTCAACCCGTCCGGCGGGTACGGGTCCTTCCAGGTGCACCAGGTCGGCGCCACCCGCCCGTCGTCCGTGACGCCCCGCACGGTGCTCGCAGTCAACACCTTCACCTCCTCCGGGGCGCCGCTCTCGCTCGGCATCGGCCCCGCGCCCAGCGGGCACCCGGACTGGACCTTCGCGGGAAACGCGGGCACCTTCACGCAGCGCCGGCTCACCGTGTACGCCCGGCCAGCCGTGCTCGCCCTCGACCAGCACCCGCAGGACCGCCAACTGTACCCACGGGACGCCTCGAACGCGGCAACGGTGCCCGTGTCCGGGACGGTCACCGATCCGCGGGTCAAGGCGGTACAGCTGACGGTGACGAGCGGCGAGGACGAGTGGACCTACACCACGGCGGTCACCGACCGGCGCGACTTCTCCTTCAGCCCCCGCATCGACGCCACGCTACGCGAGTACCGGTTCGAGCTACGCGCGCTCGGCGCCGGCGTCACCCGCCGGGCCGGCCTGTGGGAGGGCGTCCTGGCCGGGGACGTCTACGTCATCCAGGGCCAGTCCAACGCCGTCTCCGCCGTGTACCGGGGTTCGTCCGCCGGCGAGGAGTCGCCGTTCATCCGCAGCTACGGCTCACCCACCGCGGATCCGGTGCTGTCCGCGTCGGAACGCAGCTGGAACTACGCCGCCAGCGAGGTCACCAACCAGCCCGGTTCCGTCGGCCAGTGGGGCATTCGTATGGCCCGCCGGATCGTCGACACCTACGGCGTCCCGGTCGCCCTCGTCAACGGCGGCCACGGCGGCCGACCCATCTCGTTCTTCCAGCGCGACGACGCCGACCCCGACGCCATCAGCACCAACTACGGACGGCTGCGGCAACGACTGGTCGCCGCCGGAGTCCAGGCCGACGTGCGCGGTCTGCTCTGGTATCAGGGCGAGTCCGACAACGACAACGCCGCCGTCCACGTCTCCGGGTTCACCGCGCTGCTCACCGACTGGCGCAGCGAGATCGGCACCCGCGCCGGCGACGGCGCCCGGTACTTCGTCTACCAGGTCCGCACGTCCCCCTGCGGCAACAGCACCACGGGAGCACTGCGGGAGGCGCAGCGGCAGATGGGTGACACGCTCGGCGTCACCCTGCTGTCCACGAACGGCCTGTCCGGCCACGACGGGTGCCACTACGCCTGGGAACAGGGCTACCGGGAGATGGGCGACCACACGTTCGCCGTGGTGGCCCGCGACCTCTACCACGGCCCCAGCGAAGGCGTGGCACCACCGAACCCGCGTAGCGCGACGTTCTCCAACCCGGCACGAACGGAGGTGACGGTGCAGCTGCGCAGCGACGACCCGCTGGTCGTCGACCCCGGTGTCGCCGCCGACTTCCGGATCAACGGCAGCACGGCGACGGTCACCGACGTCGAATACCGGGCGGGCGGTCGGCTGGTGCTGACGCTCTCCGCGCCGGCCGACGGGGCGACCGGGGTGAGTTACCTGAGCCACCTGCGCGCCGGCCCGTGGATCGTCAACGCGACGGGCAGCGGCCTGCTCACCTTCCACAACCTGCCGATCGCCTGACCGGCAGCCGGCAGCCGGCAGTGCGGAAACGGCGCGGACCACCGAGGCGGTCCGCGCCGTTCCGGCTCCACGGCAAGGGCGCGGCGGGAGCATCGGTACCGGTCGGAGAACCCTCAGCCGGCCGGCAGCACGGCGGTGCCCTGGCGGTAGTTCCTGCCGTTGCCGTCCGGGTGGTAATTGTTCTCGACGTTGCCCGCCGAGTCCACCGAGAACCAGTGGACCGTGGTGCCCGCCGGGACGGTCAGCGTCTCCCCGCCCTCGCGGACGCCGGCGGAGCCGTAGAGGGTCGACGCGTACGTCGGGGCGGCCCCGTCGAGGGTGTAGAAGACGGCCGCCGGCTCGCTCGTGGAGAACGTCACGGTCACCATGCCCGGCGTCGAACTCGGCGCGACCGCCAGCGTGCTGCGCGGCCGGCTGTTGTCCTTGGCGAAGTCACGGGCCACCCGCATCAGCTCGACGAGGCCGTTGGCGAACTCCATGGTCTCGTCGTGCGCCTCGTCCCACTCCGGCTGGAACGAGGTGCCGACCTCGAAGTTCCAGGCGTAGATGCCGTACTTGTACCAGAGCATGTCCCCGGAGTTGCCGGCCGCCGAGTAGAGCACGTCGGAGATCGGGCCGGTGCGCGCCGGGGTGACCGCCATGTTGCGGTGCCGCTTGATGGCGGCCAGGATCCGCGACGACGCGCCCCAGAACGCCGACTCCTCGGCCAGGGTCGGCCGCGGCGCGGAGACCCGGTCGGGCAGCGCGTACGCCCCCGGCGACCACATGAAGTAGTTGCCCGACGAGTGCAGGTTCATCGAGAACCTGATGTTCGGGCGGGCGGCCAGCCAGTCGACGTTGCGGTTCTCCGGCTCGGACAGCTCGCTCGGGCCGGCGTAGGTGCCGCTGGTGCAGCTCGACGACGCGCCGGAGTAGCCGTCGAAGAGGCTGTACTCGGTGTAGTTGCGGTTGTTGTCCACGCCCCACGAGTTGCGGGCCAGGAAGTCGGCGGCCCCGGTCGACGGGCAGTGGTTGGTCATGTTCTTGCGTTGGGAGTTGAAGTCGTAGAACGAGTAGTGCCCGCCGTCGGGGTTGACCGACGGGGCGATCCAGATGTCGAGGTTGTCCAGCAGCTGCTTGGTCTGGCCGTCGTGGGCGTAGTTGCGCAGCAGCCGTTCGGCCGTCTCGACGGTGACCAGCGGCGGCACCCACTCGCGAGCGTGCTCCTGGGCGTAGGCGAGCACGCCGAGCTTCGAGCCGTCGCGGTGCTTGCCGATCCGGATCGCGTACACCGGGTGCGGGTCGCGGGAGACGCTGGCGGGCGCGCTGAGGCCGTCGCTTAGCGGGGTCCGCGGCGCCGGCGCGACCACGCCGGTGCCCGGGCTGCCCCGATAGGTGTACGCCCGCAGCAGCGCCCCGGCGCCGGCGTTGAGCGCCGCGACGACCTGGGCGGCGGTGCTGGTCACCACGCCCGCGCCGTCGGTGCCCAGGGTGACGCGTACCGCGGAGCCGGTGACGGTCACCGACAGCGGCGTGTTCGCCGCGCCCGGGTCGGCGAGCTCCACGGAGATGGCGTTGCCGCCCTCGTGGCCCCAGGCGAGGGAGTCCACCCCGACGCGGCTGGCGGTGGCGGTACCGAGCACCGCCTGCGCGTGCCGCCGGTAGCCGTTGGTCTTGTAGGGCAGCTCCACGACCTCGGCGAGCTGCGGGAACTCGGCGGCCAGCTGGTGGATCCGCGCGTACAGCTCGGTGGGCGTCAGGTAGCTGGTGACGAAGTCCTTCTGGTAGCCCGGGCCCTCGGGGCCGGCACCCGGGGTCGGCAGCCACTCCCGCACCTGCGCGACGGCCACGTCACCGGTCGGGCTGGTGATCCGGATACGGTCGGGGCGGCTGGTCACCGTGGCGGCGCCCCGGTGGTACAGGTAGACGCCGGCGTCGACGAACCGGGAGATGGTCTGCGTCCCGCCGGAGCCGAACTCGGTGCCGGGGCCGCTGTCCCGCTCGACGGTGAGGGGGGTCGCGGCCGTCTGACCCTGCGCCCACTTCGCCTCGACGGAGAGGATCTGGCTGGTGCCGGAGGTGTACCAGTCCGCCCGGATGATCTTGACGTCGGAGACGTCCGGGGCGGTCGGATCGGCCGCGGCGGCGGCGAACTGCCGGTTCTCGGCCACGCGGCCGGCGATGGTCGCCTCGCGTTCCGCCACCCGCTCCCGGGCGTCGGCGGGCCGGTGCAGCACCCTGCCGAGCATGAAGCCGGCCTCGGTCAGCGCCGCCGCCTCGCCGGCCGTGACGACCGCGTGCGCGACGACGCCGTCCTCGGTGCGGGCGACGTGGTGGTCGAGGTCGACGCCGGTGGCGACAAGGGCGTCCAGCTGTGCGGTGCCGGCGAGCAGCACCTCGACGACGTTCGCCTCCTCGTCGCCGACCCGGACCAGGTCGACGGCGGGGGCGGCGGACGGTGCGGTGGCCGAGGCCGGGCTGACCAGCAGCACCACGGCCACGGCCCCGGCCAACACGGCGGGAAGGGGAAGGCGGCGTCGCCACCGGGGACCTAGGGGATCACGCATCTGTCGACCCTTCTGTTCGTCGGCACGGGTGACCGAACGAGATGGCCGAGGGGCCCGCCCGGGGTACGCGGCTCCGCCCCGTCGGTCGCGCGCCACACCTGCGGCGCCACGACATGGTGGAAGGAAGGTGGTGGTGCTGTCCGGTTGCGGCGGACCGACGCTGGCCGCATCGCCGAGCTGCGGAAACGTCGTCAGGCTGAGAGACGGGAGGCTGCTCCGGTGACGGTCGGTGGACTGCGCCAATCCTCAGCGCGCCCAAAGTGATCTGTCAATACCTCCGGTGAGCCCCCGGGGATTCGCCTCGGCGGTCCGGGGCACCACTGATCCCCGGGCACCCGAGCGGTCCCACCGCCGAGTGGTCTCCGGCGGTGGGACCGGTTTCTCGCTGGCCTGCCGAGCGACCCCTGGCATACGGGTCACGCGGCCGGGCCGGTCAGGGTCCACCGGTGGATCCGGGCTGAGAGCAGCTCAGCCGCAGTTGCCCCAGCTGTACCGGCCGGCGCCCTGCCAACTGGTGCCGTACAGGACCTCGCCGCTGTACATCACGCACTTGTCACGGGCAGAGCGTTGGATCGCGGCGTAGTACTTGAAGTTTCCGGAGTCGTAGACCCAGGAACCACCCTCCACCCGGATCCCGGCGGAAACCCCGGTCGTCGAGCCGACAGCCACCCGCTTGAGGGTGGCGACACAGTTGTACGCGGTGGCGCTGTTGTACATCAGGTAGACGTCGCCCACCTTGGTGCCATCCGGCGCGTAGATCGACCGGTGGCCGTCACCGGCGTACGCCCACGAGCCACCGAAGTCGTTGTTGCACGCCTGCGCCGCGGTGAACGGATTCGTCGCGGCCTGAGCGGGCGAAGCGAGCCCCACCGCCGCAACAGTGGCGGCGATGATCGAAATGGTCAGTCGTCGCGCTGGTCCACGCACACAGTCCCCCAAATGCTCCGGCGCCGATATCGCGCATGAGCCGCCATGGTCCCACAGTGGATCATCACCACGATCCGGGGCGGCGCGGGCAGCCGGGACCGCTGGTGCAGGCGCCGGAGACGGTGGAGCACGGTGTTGACGGTCGCGCCCTGCACCGCGCCAGTCCTGGCGGCAACGCGAGGTGATATCCGTTTTGCACTGGTGAGACCATGCGGGCGTGAACAAGATCCCCACGCTGTTCCGCCGCGACCCGGACGACCGCAAGCGCGTCCTGCCCGAGGCAGACCCTGCCTGCCAATGGGTCCTCGACGGCGAGGGAACGCCGACGCGCAAGTACGACGGCACCTGCGTCATGCTCGACGAGGACGGCACCTGGTGGGCACGGCGCGAGGTGCGGCCCGGCCGGACGCGACCGCCCGGCTACCGGCCGGTGATGACGGACGAGGTCACGGGCAAGACCGTGGGGTGGGAGCCGATCGCGCAGTCGCCGTACGCGCGGTACCACGCCGAGGCTCTCGCCGCCGCGCCCGAGCGGCGCCGCGCCGGCACCTACGAGCTGATCGGCCCGAAGATCAACGGGAACCCCGAGGGCGTACGGGGTCACGAACTCGTACCGCACGGCGACGCGGAGAGGCTGGACGTGCCGCGCGACCTGGCCGGCCTGCGTAACTGGCTGCTGGCGCACCCTCAGTACGAGGGCATCGTCTGGCACCATCCGGACGGCCGGAGGGCAAAGCTGAAGCACCGCGACTTCGCCTGAGCCGGCGGTTGTACGTCGTCACCCGTGCAAGGCAGCGACGCCGTGGGGAACACAGGCCAAAACGGCCCTGGTGCCCTGCGGGGATCGCTGGTCCCCGTCCCGCTCCCGAAACGCGGATCAACTGGCGCGGGGCCCGCGAAATAACAGGCGCTGGCTGACGATCAAGTGACTGACCTGCATGATCTGTGGTCACGACCGCGACGACAGTGCCGTGCCGCCTGCGGCCTGGGCAGGGGCCATCTCAGTCCTCGACGTCGGGTGACTCCGGCGGCGGCAGCGGCAGTTCGACGGCGGCGACCGCTCCCACCCGCACGGCGGAGTGCGCCGGCGGCAGCATGTCGGCTCGCGGCGAGCGGCTGTGCACCCTGCCCCGGCCAGTCGGGTCCGGTCGCCGGCTCACCTCGCAGGTCACCATCCGGATCGGCGGAGGCGGTGCCGTGAACCGGCCGGCACCCCAGCGCACCCACAGCGGGACCCGCCCCGCGTCGGCTTCGGCGAGCAGCTTCTCCCACGTGCGGCGGCGCGTACCGTGATCGACCTCGACGACGACCGGCGGGCCGTCCGGGCGGGCACAGGCCACGTCGAGCACCGACTGCTGTGCGGACATCGGCGGCGGCAGCGGCAGCACGCTGAACGCCCGCCGGTAGACCCGCCAGCCCCGCTGTTCCGCCCAGTCGACCACCGCGTCGATCAGCCGGGCGGTGACCTGGTCCGTCGTCAGGTCGGTGAAAGAGACCGCGTCGAGCCGGTCAGCCAGCGACGCCGCCAACCGCTCCCCGTCCTCACCGACCACCACCGCCGCAGGGTAACCGCGCAACCGGCCGTCCGCGCCGGCGGGGCCGCACGAGAACAGGCGCGAGGACGGCGGCGCCGGGGTGTGGCCGCCGGTCACGATCGCCGGCGCGCCCGGAATCCGATGCCCGACCCGCCGAACGACCGACACGGTGGCGCCACGGCCGAGCCGTGCGCCGCGCAGGCACCCAGGAGACGCTGTCGACCGAAGCGGATGCCCGGCAAATCGATGTGTGGGCGGGTCAGCGACGCGCCACTGCGACTCGAACCAGTCCCCAGACGCGTGGATGATGGCGGCTGTGAGCCACGTGCACTCCATACCGGTGCGGGTCCCTCCTGAGCCGTGCGAGACGATCGCCAGCCTCCCGCATCCGCGACTGCGGCCGTATGTCGTGGGTTACGCGGGCTTCCGTTCAGGTTCGGGAGCAGCCGTACGGCACCGGGTCCTGCCGATGAACCTGGCCACGATGATCGTCGACTTCGCCGGGCCGAGCAGGGTGGTCACCGGGCCCCGAAGTGACCCCGTCGTCTACGAGCAGACCGCGTGGGGGGACGGCGTCTCGATCGGCCTGACGCCGGCCGGAGTGACCGCACTCCTCGGCGTGCCGATGCGGGAGGTGGCCGGCGGCACCTTCCGGCTGGCGGACGTCCTCGGCCACCGGGAGGCGGAGTTGGCCGAGCGACTCGGGGAGGCACCGGACCGGCCGGCGTGGTTCGCGTTGCTGGACGACTTCCTGACCGCTCGGCTTGCCGCGGAGACCGGGCCGGACGGGCTGACGATGCGTGCCTGGCGGCGACTTCAGCAATCGGCGGATCGGCTCCGGATCAGCGCGTTGGCCGACGAGCTCGGCGTCAGCCGGCGCACCCTCGAGCTCCGGTTCCAGCGACAGATCGGCCTGTCGCCCGGAACTGTCGCCAGGATCGCTCGGTTTCAGCGCGCCCTGCGCATGCTCACCCGATCCGCCGGCCTGCCACGGACGGCGGTCGACTGCGGCTACGCCGACCAGCCGCACTTCAACCGTGAGGTACGCGCCATGTCCGGCCTGACCCCGACCGAGCTGTGCGCATTCTTTCAATACCAGGAGCTCTCCCCCGGCTAGCGTCCCCGGCATGAGGCTCACCGGCAAGACCGCACTCGTCACCGGCGGTTCGCGGGGAATCGGCCGGGCGATCGTGCATCGACTCGCCCGCGAAGGCGCGACGGTCGTGTTCACGTACAAGGAGAACAAGGCGGCAGCCGACGACCTCGTCAGCCAACTCGCCGGCACGATCGCCGTCCGCGCCGACCAGGAGGACCTCACCAGCATCTCGGCGATGTTCCAGCCGGTTCGCGACGGCTTGGACATCCTCGTCAACAACGCCGCTGTCAACCCCCGAGCGCTGATCGCGGACATCACCGAGGACGAGTTCGACCGAGTGTTGACGGTCAACACCAAGTTCCCCGTGCTGGCCATGCGCGAAGCGGCGCCGGTGCTGCGCGACCAGGGCCGCATCATCAACATCTCCACCCTCAACACGGTGGTGCCGGCGCCCGGCCACTCCCTCTACTGCGCCAGCAAAGCCGCGCTCGAACAGTTCACAGCGGTCGCCGCCCGAGAGTTCGGCGCCCGTGGCATCACCGTCAACACGATCTCGCCCGGCGCGACCGACACCGACCTGCTGCGCGCCGCCAACCCTTCGGAGGCGCTGGCCCAGACCGCCGCCCTCACCGCGTTGCAACGGCTCGGCCAGCCCGACGACATCGCGGCCGTGGTCGCCTTCCTCGCCGGGTCCGACGCCCGGTGGATCACCGGTCAGAACATCCGTGCGACGGGCGGGCTGCTCGTCTGAGCTCGACGCCGACGCGGAGCCCTGCCAGGGGTGGTTGTTTGGTGCCCGCCGGAAAACCCGGTGAACGTCTGTGGACACCGCACTACCCTCGTCCGGGTGATCGCTGATCTGCCCGCGTTCGAGTTCGCCTTCCCTGGCCCGCTGCGCGACAAGCTGGTCGCCGCCGTACTCGACGGGACGAAGACCACCACCACCGGTCTGCTCCAGGACTACGAGATCGACGGCGAGCCGCTGCCGGTGGTGGGCACCCGAGCGGCGGTGATCGACTCCGCCGGCCGCCGGGTCGCAGTGATCGAAGTGACCGACGTGCGTGTCAGCCGACTTGGCGACGTCGATTTCGACCACGCTCGCGACGAAGGCGAAGGGGACGACTCGGTTGCGGCCTGGCGAGCCGGGCACGAGGACTACTGGCACGGGACGGACTACCGGGGCTGGCTGGGCAGACCGGACTTCACCGTGAACGACGACACGCCGGTCGTGCTGGAGCGGTTCCGCCTCGTTGCGACGCTCTGAGCTGTACCCGGTTCAATCAGCCGGTTCCGGCTGCGGCTCCCCCGCGACCGCCATGCCCACCCGGGCGTACACGCCGTCGACCAGCAGCGCTCCGGCTGTCGCCGGCCAGAGAGCGAAGAGCGCGCCCGCGAACCAGCCGGCGAGCGGAGACCAGAACACCGCACGGCCGGACACGGCGATTCTGTCACCGACCGTCTACTGTGAGCGATCCGCCGTCCGTGCCCCCGATGCCTGGCCGACAGCACGCGCGGGCAGGCCGACGCCGCCCGGCTCCGATCACCGCCACCGCTATGACGTCCAGACAGGTGTGGAGCGCGGGTCGCCCGCCACCTGACCGCACGCCCGCCGGTCGGATGTTCTCCCGGCCAGTGCCGGGAGGTTAGGCTTCGGCGCATGTCGAGGTGGCGATGGCAGGGCCGTCCGGCGAACATCGCCCTGGTGCTCGTGGTCGGCCTGGTGGCCCTCGTCGGCCTGGTGGTGCAGTCGCGTGGCATCGACACCGCCGCTGAACGGGCGGCGCTGCTGGCCGTGCTGGCCTCTTCCGGCGCGCTGTACGTCCGCCGCCGCCATCCGGTCGCGGTGGGCGTGGTGGCGCTGGCCGCCGTCGGCGCGTACGGAGTGTTGCTGCACCGGCCCGGGCCGATCATGCTGGTGTTCGTCGTGGCGCTCTACACCGTCGTCGACGAGGGGCACCTCGCGGTCGCCGTCGGGCTCGGTCTCGCCTCGGTGCTCGCCTTCGCCGTCGCGGACAGCTACAACAGGACAGCAAACAGTGCGAACGGGGCGACGCTGCTGCACGCCGGCTGGCTCGTCGCGGTCATCGTCGGCGTGACCCGCAACCGCCGGGCCTACCTCGCCGAGGGACAGGCCCGGGCGCTCGCCGCCGAGCAGCGGATGGAGGAGGAGGCCCGGCGCCGGGCCACCGAGGAGCGGCTGCGCATCGCCCGCGAGCTGCACGACGTGCTCGGGCACCACCTCTCGCTGATCAACGTGCAGGCCAGCGCCGCGCTGCACCGGCCGGACCCCACCCGGTCCGCGCAGGCCCTGACCGCGATCAAACAGACGAGCAAGGAGACGCTGCGCGAGTTGCGTACGACTCTCGGGATCCTGCGGCAGGAGGGCGAGGCGCCGACCGCGCCCACACCCGGTCTGAATCGCCTGTACGAGCTGGTCACGGCGGCCGGCCGGTCCGGATTGGAGATCCGCACCGAGCTGACCGAAACCCGGCCGCTACCACCGGAGGTCGACCTGGCGGCGTACCGGATCGTCCAGGAGGCGCTCACGAACGTGACCCGGCACGCGGGCGCGGCCGCCGCGGTGATCCGAGTCCGGCCCGACCACGACGACGTGCTGGTGGAGGTCGAGGACGACGGCACCGGCGCACCGGGCCCGCCCGGCAACGGGATCCTCGGCATGGGCGAGCGGGCCCAGACGTTGGGCGGTTCGCTGAGCACGGGCCCCGGGCCGGACGGCGGCTTCCGGGTGCGCGCCCGCCTCCCGCTGCGGCCCGACCCGGTGCCGGCGGGAGCGCCGGCGCGGCGATCGGAACCGGGGGGCGCGGCGTGATCCGGGTGCTGCTCGCCGACGACCAGACCCTGGTACGCGCGGGGTTCCGGTCCATCCTTGACGGCGAGGACGGCATCGAGGTGGTCGGCGAGGCCGCCGACGGCGCCGAGGCGGTGCGGCTCGCCCGGCAGCTGCGGCCGGACGTCGTCCTCATGGACGTCCGGATGCCCGTGCTGGACGGCCTGGCCGCCACCCGGGAGATCGCCGCGAGCTCCGATGTCCGCGTGGTCATCCTGACCACCTTCGACCTGGACGACTACGTCTACGGCGCGCTGCGGGCCGGCGCGAGCGGCTTCCTGGTCAAGGACACCGAGCCGGCGGAGCTGATCCACGGAGTGCGGGTGGTGGCGCGCGGTGACGCACTCATCGCGCCGTCGATCACCCGCCGGCTGATCTCCGAGTTCACCGCCCGGGCCACGCATCCGGACCCGGGGCCGCGGCTGAGCGCGCTCACCGAACGGGAGCGTGAGGTGATGGCGCTGGTCGCCGCCGGCCTGTCCAACGACGAGATCGCGGCGCGGCTGGTGCTGAGCCCGGCCACCGCGAAGACGCACGTCAGCCGGATCATGACCAAGGCCCAGGTCCGGGACCGGGCCCAGTTGGTGATCCTCGCGTACGAGTCCGGCCTGACCGTCCCCGGCTGGCTCGCCCGCTCCTGACAACAACCTCCCGGGCACGCCGGGTGCCTGGCGGTGCGGCTCGTCGGATCTGCCTGCGGGGCGAGTGTGCGGTTGCGCCGGTACGGGGAGACAACCGCAGCGGTACGACGCCCGGAGCGCGTACAACCCGGGTGGTAGGCCCATCGGCAACTCCGGCATGACGACCCGGAGCCACGCTGGTACATACGCTGCCGCCTGTACCCGTCACGCGACCGAAGGAATCCTCGATGTCCATCCGCCACATGTTTGCCGCCGCCGCAGCCGCCCTGCTCGGGGCGTTCGGACTTGCCGCACCGGCGGCCGCGCACGTCTCGGCCCAGCCGGCCGCGGCCAGTGTCTACACCATGAGCGCCGGGCGAATCGGGGCCAGCGTGGCCGCCGTGCTGGGGCTGATCGGCGTGATCATCGGCGGGCTCGCTCTGGCCCGCCCCTCCAGTCGCATCGGCATCGGCAACGGGCGCGGCGGAGCCACCGCGGCCCTGGTGGCGGGGCTGATCGGCATCGCCCTCGGTGGACTGGTCGTGGCGACCTCCGACAGTGGCATCGGCACCGGCAACGGGCGCGGCGGAGCCTACGTGGCCCTGGTGGTGGGGCTGATCAGCAGCGTCCTCGGTGGGCTGGCTCTGGCCCGCACCCGCCGCACCGGCTGACCCGGCCCCGAGCCGCCGCCGGGTGCCCCCGCCCGGTTCCGGCGGTCGGCTTCCGGCAGCCGCAAACGGCAGGCTACCCGCCTCTGAGCAGCGCAAACATGGAGCCGTCGGCCCCTTTGCCATGTGGCCGCGGCAGGGAATCGGCCACCGAGGCCACCGGCTTCAGTGCCCGGGCATGCTCGCAGTCACCGCGACGTGCTTTTCTCCAATCGCACCGTACCCGCCTCTGCGACGATTACCGTACGTTAACGTGACTGACTTTCGGGTTACCGCCTTGACGCTCAGCGCGCTCCTGGTTCTGCCCGCTGGCGCGCTCGTCGTGACACCAACGCCGGCGGTAGCCACGCCGTACGTGCCATGCCCCGCCGTGAAGCCGTCGGTTCCTCCGCCCGCCATGCCGTCTCCGCCACCGGTTGACCCCGCTCAGCGGGCGGTCGGGGGGCAGGCGCTGGCGACGCCGGGACTGGCCATCCCTGCGGATGCGCCGAAAGCTCCGGCAGTGACCGCCACCGCGTGGCTCGTGGCGGACCTCAACAGCGGTGAGGTCCTGGGCGGGTGCGGCCCCCACGAGCACCGAACGCCAGCCAGCGTGCAGAAGCTGCTGCTCGCGGCGTCCCTGATGCCCCGCCTCGATCCGGCCGACGTCGTTCAGGTGACCCGGGCGGATCTGCGCGATCTCGATCCGGCGAGTTCGCTGATGGGGGTGGTCGAAGGCGGCCGGTACTCGATCGAGAGCTTGTGGCTGGGGCTTCTCCTCAAGTCGGGGAACGACGCGGCCAACGTGCTGGCTCGCGTCGGCGGCGGCGCCGCCGGCAGGCAGGGCGGAGTCGACGCGATGAACGACGAGGCGCAGCGGCTGCGCGCGAACCAGACACACGCCGCAACGCCCTCCGGCTTGGACGGCCCCGGCCAGTACACCAGCGCGTACGACCTCGCGCTGATCGCGCGAACCGTCTTCGCCCGCGAGGACTTCCGGCGCTACATCGCCACCGAGGTGGCACAGATACCGGCACGGCCGGAGAACCCGGCAATCGAGATCACCCATGACCAGACGCTGCTGGGCCACTACCCCGGGACGCTCGGAGGAAAGACGGGCTTCACCGACCTGGCTCGGCAGACGTACGTCGGCGTAGCCGAACGCAACGGGCGACGGCTCGCGGTGACCCTGCTCGGGGCGGAGACCGCGCCGCTGGGGAGTCTGGGTGAGGCGGCAGCGCTGCTCGACTGGGGCTTCGCTCTTCCTGCCGGCGCGTCCGTCGGCCACCTGGTCGCACCCGAGGAAAAGAAGCACGATCGCCCCGTGGTCCCCGTCAAGGGCGAGCAACACGGCGGGGCCGGGGAATCGTCGTCCCTGTCCGTGCCCGCCGGCCTCGGCCTCGGCGCCGCCCTCGTGCTAACCGTCCTGATCCTGGCGGCCCCACGGCGGCGCAATGACGCGCGGGGTGAAGGCGGCCAACGGTAGGGAGTCCAAGCCCGCGCATCCGCACGGGCCCACGGCAACGTCGATCTCCGATGACCGCGACCACCAACAGGCTCCGGGTGCATCCCCGGCCGGGCGTCTTGCCCCGACCAGGCATGATCCCACCCATGACGATCAACAGCGCCGGCCACTCCGGGAGCCAGGGGCCCTGCCGCTGCCGTAACTCGGCCGCCTGCCACGCCATGGGCCACTGCCACAGCCAGGTCGGCTCCCGTCGTCAGGGACCCGGCTGCAAGGGCCGCAAGGGGGCCCTGGACTCCTGTGGCGACGACCCTTGCAGCAGCCCGGGCTGCTGCGACTTCGGGCTCTACTCCACCCTGCTCACCCTGGGCGCCGCCGTGGCGGGCGTCGCCGGTGGCCGGGCACCCGCCCGTGAGGGCCGATCGGCCGGCAATCGGCCGGGAACCCTGGACCGGGCCGGTCTCGCCGCGATCCGCGGCTACCGCCGCTGGCTGTCGCACCGCTGGCCGGGGCAGTGCCGGTACACCCCGACCTGCAGCGCGTACGGACTCGCCGCCGTCGACCGCTACGGGCTGGCCGTCGGCGGGCGGCTCGCGGCCGCCCGGCTGCGCCGTTGCCGGCCGGAGGTGCCGGTCGGAACCGCCGACCCGCTGCCCTGATCCGAGGCCGCCGGGTGAGCAGTTTGTGGTGCACACAGACACCACCCGGCCAGCCGGGCCGCTCCGGGCGGCCGGCGGCTGCCAGCGTCCCCGTCTCCGCCGGCCCACACGACGCCGCCCACACCCAACCCCACGGCGGCTTGGCCTGGTCACGCGGTTGGTGGAGCAGGTCCGAGGGGCCGGTATGCGGCTGACCGGCGATGGCGGCCGGCGGCAGCAGCCCACGAGGCCCGGCCGCCACCAGCCGCCACGGGGCTCGGACAGGGCCATTCGTTGGATCTTCGATGCCGGAATGCTGCCGTCGAACGCCGACGGACCGGCGATGCTCCCTCACTTGGGGCCTGTTGTTACCGCCGGCGGCGTGTTCTCATACCGAGACGACGATGTCTGTGAGCTGGTCGGGTCGACCCTCGTTCGTCCCGCTCCACGACCCCATCCCCCATGCGTGAAAGGTGCAACGATGCACAGGAGACTGACGTTCCAACTGGCAGTCCTGACCGCTACCGCGGCGACGTTCCTGGCGGCCGGTGGGGCCTCCGCGGCGGTGGGCACGGCAGGGTCCGTGACCGCCTCCGCGGGTGTCGCGGAGTGTGAGCCGGGGGCCGAGGGGCACAGCGCGGCACGGGTCGCCGAGGGCGCCACCGCGCAGGAGCCGGAGCTGTACTCCAAGAACGAGGCGAACGCCTACGGCGTGATCAAGGATTCGCCGCGCCTGCCCAACGGCAGCGTCACCGTGCCCACGGTCTTCCACATGATCTCCGACCACCCCCTCAGCGCGGCCGAGACGAACAGGTGGAACACCCTGATCGCGGCGCAGATGACGGTGCTCAACGATTCGTTCGCGGGCCGCACCGCGGCGAACGCCTCCGACACGCCGTTCCGGTTCTCGCTCGTCGACACGACGTGGACGGTGAACAGCGACTGGTACACGGTCGTGCCGGGCAAGAACGAGCGGGACATGAAGCGTGCCCTGTACACCGGCGACTCCCGCACCCTGAACGTGTACGCGGCGAACATCGGCGGCGGGCTCCTCGGCTGGGCGTACTTCCCGAAGGGTTACAACAACGGCCGCGACTACATCGACGGCGTGGTGATGCTCGACGAGTCGATGCCGGGCGGCACGGCGGGCAAGTACGCCCTGGGTGACACGCTGACGCACGAGGTCGGGCACTGGCTGATGCTGGAGCACACCTTCGCGCACGGGTGCTCCGCTGCCGGCGACTACGTCGCGGACACCCCGCGGGAGGCGGCGCCGCAGTTCAACTGCCCGGTGGGCGCGGACACCTGCACGGCACCCGGGCTGGACCCGATCCACAACTTCATGGACTACACGCAGGACGCCTGCATGAACATGTTCACCCCGGGCCAGGCGGACCGGATGAGCGACGCCTGGGTGGCATTCCGGGCCGGCGGCGTCAAGTAACCACGCACGTGTCGGGGGTTGGCGGGCCGCGGTCAGCTGCTCGTCAACCCCTCCGTGTCGGCAAGCACGGGCGGTCACGGCGCCGGGCGGCTGCGGTCCCTTCCAAGCCGGAGGCCACACGACGACGTCGCCATCCGCCCATCAGGTAGGCACACTGTCCGTCGAACGGGCGGACCGGCCGGGCGAGCTGGATTCGGTCAGGCTGACCTGCCATGATGCCGCGCATGTCACTGCGCCGCCGTACCGTGCTCGGCGCCGGTCTCGCGGCCGCCGCCGCCACCCTCGCCGGCTGCCGCGAGGTGGTCCGTTCGGCCACCGCCGACCCCACCTCCGTGCCCAGCCCGTCGGCCGCGTCGCCGCGACCGGCAACGCGACGGGATGCGGCCCCGAGGGCCGCGGCGCCAGCCACCACCGGCAACCCCGTCACGTTCGCCGACCGCAGGCTGCTCCGCGAGCTCGACCGCCACCTCGTCCCGACCAGCGCCAACCCCGAACACCCGGCGTACGCGGGCGCGATCGCGCTCTGCCAGGTGAACGGCACCACCACGGCGCGGGCGTGGGTCGGCAAGGCGCTGCGCTACGACGCGGGCCCGGTGCTGCTGCCCGAGTCCAAGCAGGTCGCGATGCGGCCCGACTCGATCTTCGACCTCGCCTCGATCACCAAGGTCTACACCGCGATCCTCGCGCTGCAACAGGTCGACAAGGGACGGATCGACCTCGACGCGCCCGTGGCCGAATACCTCCCGGGATTCACGGGCACGGGCAAGACCAGGGTCACCGTCGCCATGCTGCTGGCACACACCAGCGGGCTACCCGTCGGAGCCAAGGTCGCCGGCCTGCCCGACGACGCGGCCCGCCGGGCGGCGGTCCTCGCCACTCCCCTGGTCAGCGACGCAACCCCCGGCACGGTCTTCCGCTACTCCAGCGTCGGCCTGATGGTCCTCGCGTTCCTGGTCGAAAAGGTCACCGGACAGCGGCTCGACCAAGCCCTCAAGACCGGGCTGACCGGGCCACTCGGCCTCAAAGACACCGGATTCAACCCCAAGACCTGGCTCAGCGCCTCAGATCAGGCGAGCCGACTCGTCGCCACAGACGCGCGCTCCTCCCGAGGGCTGCTCCGCGGCGTGGTACACGACGACGTCGCCAACCACATGGGAGGAATCGCCGGCCACGCCGGCATCTTCAGCACCGCCGCCGAGGTAGCCGTCATCGGGCAGCTGCTGCTCAACGGCGGCATCCACAACGGCACCCGGATCCTCTCCGAAGAGATCACCCGGCAGATGCTCACCAACGTGAACACCGGCCTGCCCGCCGTCGACCCGGAACGACCCCACCGCAGCTCCGCGCACGGCCTCGGCGTCGTGCTCGACCAGCCCTGGTTCATGGGCAGGCTCAGCAGCCCCCGCACCTTCGGGCACACCGGCTTCACCGGCACCTCCCTGGTGGTCCACCCGGACCGCCGGATGGTCCTGGTCCTCCTGACAAACCGCGCCCACCCGAACTGGAGCTGGGCGAACCCGGACCCGGTCCGCGTGGCCGTCGCCAACGCCGTCTCCGCCACCGCGACTCCGCGTTAGGCGGCCCGACAACCAACGGCCACGGCTTGCCGTCAACGTCGACGATCCGGCATTGCCTGACGGCACGCCGCAACCCGCCCTGGTGGCAGGTAGCCGTCGCCCAACAGGCATCGGCGTTCTTGACGCCTTTCATCCGGCTGTCTAGCGTCGGTTGCCATGACCCGGCCCAAGTTTCTGCCGCTGCTCACCGCCCTGATCATCACCGTGACCGCGGCGGCCCTGCCCGCCAGAGCCGCGTCCGCCGATCTCGCGGGATCGGCGAGCGGACCGGGGGCGGTCATGCTGATCGGCGGTGCTCTCGCCGACGACAACAGCGCCGTCTACGGGGAGTTCGTCCGGCAGGCCGGTGGCTCCGGAGCGCGTATCGGCGTGCTGAGCGCGTCCTCGGCGTCGCCGCACTGGGCCGCCAACCAGGTGGGCAAGGTCCTCGAGCGGTACGGGGCGGCGGAGGTCACCTGGATCCCGGTGAGCGTGAAGAAGAAGGGCAGCGGCGACGACGCGGCGAACGCCGCGCTGGCCGCGTCGATGACCGGTTTCTTCTTCGCCGGTGGCGACCAGTTCCGCTACGTGGAGTCGATGATCCACGCCGACGGCTCCGACGGGGCGGTACTCGCCGCGATCCGGCAACGCTTCCAGGCCGGCGCGCCGGTCGCGGGCACCAGTGCCGGCATGCAGATCTTCGCCGGCCCCGACATGATCACCGGCGGGTCGAGCTACTACGGGATCCGCGACGGCGCCCGCACCGGCTACTACGACACCGACGAGATCCTCGGTTACTGGCCCGCCGGTGGCTTCAACTTCTTCACCTCCGGCCTCGTCGACACCCACTTCGACGCGCGCGGCCGCAACGGGCGGTCGCTCCGGCTCGCCGCCGACACCGGGCACGACCGGGTGTACGGGGTGGGTGAGAACACCGCGCTGGTGGTCACCGGAGCGGGCACGGCGAGCGAGACCGCGCGGGTCGTCGGCACGAACGGGGTGTCGATCCTCGACCTGCGCTCGGCCCAGGTCGGCGCAGTCGGCGGGCACTGGTCGATCAGCGGTGTCCGGTGGAGCTACCTCACCGACGGCGACAGCTACGATCCCGGCCGGTGGCAGGTCACGAAGGGCGCGACGAGCGTGCCGGCCTCGCCGCACGACCGCGCGGCGGCACCGCCGTCGACCGACGTGTTCGGCTCGTACGCGCTGCGCGACGCCGCCCTCGACCTCGCCGACGCCGGGCAGTCCACCGCGACGACCGGCACGACTGCGGAAAGTGGTCCGCGTTTCGTGGTCGGGTTGACCAAGGACGCCTCGTTCCTCGCGTACACCGCCGGCGGGGCCGGCCCCGCGTCCTTCACCGACCTGACGGTGTCGATCCAGGTTGGCTGAGCCACCGGGTTCCACTGGCCGAGGAACGACCCCGACCGGTCGATCTCTCCCTGAAGGCTGCGCGCGACTCGTGGCATGTGCGGGCGCTCACCGGCCGGGGGCGACAAGCTCCTCGCCGCTGATCACGAAGCACCCGAACATGTCGCTGAGGGCAGCGCGTTGGTGGCTCGTCAGCGGGTTCACGAAGACCACGACGCCGACCCTCGCGGCCCGGCACGCCTGCGCGATTTCGCGCGCTCTGCCGGCGCTGAGCAGCGTCCGCCGCGAGAACGGCTCGGTCATCTTGGCCGCACCGCCGTGCGAGACACCCCGCCGCTGGACGTGCCGGCTCGCTACCCGCCCGCCGTGTGCCTCCACCGCAGCCGCCAGCAGGTCGAGCTTTGGGCCGGACTCATCGTCCTTCGCGGAGAACAGGCCTACGAGCGCCACGTCGGCGCCCGCCAGCACGGAGGCCGGTGGCCTGGTCGGATCTCGCCGCACGGGGCCATGATGCCAGGTTCCTGACGGCCTCTCCGAAGACCGGCCGGTGAGCCGAGAGGTACGCCGATCAGCCATCGCCGTAGACGGGCGGCGACGCGACCCGATCGAGACGATTTCGTCGAGCAGCACGCCCGCGTCGCCCGGTTTGCGCCCCATCCGGACACGCACCTGGGCGAGGGCTTCCAGCGCGCGACACGCACCAGCGAGATCCGCCGCCTCGGGCACCGGATCCGCCGTTTGCCCGGTCGGACAGCCTCGGCTGTGCGGTGCCGGCATGGCACGATACTCGGTGTCCTCCGCCGCCGGGTGGTCGGGACACGACACTGATGGAGTCGGGATGACAGGACTGGCCGGCGCACCGGTGCCGGGGCTGACCCCACTGTGGACGCACGACCCGGTCACCGCCGGCCCCTACCGGCTGGTCGGTCGTCTGGGCGCGGGCGGGCAGGGCGTGGTCTACCTCGGCGAGGACGACCAGGGGCACCGCGTCGCGGTCAAGATGATCAACATCGACCTGCGCGACCCCCGGGCCCGGTCGCAGTTCACGAAGGAGATCGCGGCAGCACGCCGGGTCGCGCCGTTCTGCACGGCGCAGGTGCTCTTCGCCGAGGTGGACGGCGAACCGCCCTACGTGGTCAGCGAGTTCATCGAGGGACCGACCCTGCACCGGCACGTCCGCGAACACGGGACGGTCAATGGCAACGCGCTGCACCGGCTCGCCGTCGGCACAGCCACCGCGCTCGCCGCGATCCACCGCTCCGACGTCGTGCACTGCGACCTGAAGCCGGACAACGTGGTGCTCGGCCGGGACGGCCCCCGGGTGATCGACTTTGGCATCGCCCGCGCGCTCGGGGTCACCGAGACGGTGACCAGCCGGGTGATGGGAACGACCGCGTACATGGCCCCGGAGCGGTTCCGCAACGACGCGGTCGCCCCGCCCTGCGACGTCTTCGCCTGGGCCGCCACGATCGCCTTTGCCGCGAGTGGCCGGCCGCCGTTCGGCAACGACTCGCTCTTCGCGGTCATGCACCGGGTCCTGAACGACCCGCCCGACCTGCCGCCGCTCCCGCCGGGCCTGGAGGAACTGATCCGGGAGTGTCTGGCCAAGGATCCAGCGGACCGGCCGGCGGCCGAGCAGGTGCTGATCCGGCTGCTCGGGCAGGACGTCCGGGTCAGCGGTCGGGTCCGCCAGGAGAACCTGCTCCAGATGGGAAACGACACCGCCGGCGCGCCGACGACGAACGAGCCGCTGCCCACGTCGGCGACGCCGCAAGCCGAGCCGACACGTGTGGCACCGAGGCAGGCCCGACCGATGCCGCCGCCGGACCAACCTCGGGCATCGACGTCGGATGCACCCGTCGCGTCGTCCCGCCCGGTCGAGGGCTGGGGGCGGCGGCTGCGCCGTGAGTCCGTCGAGCCCTGGGGTGTGTCGACTGCGATCGTCCTCGGCTCGGGGGGCGCGGCCGCCGGCTACGTCGCGTCGAGCACGGTGGGCGTGGCCGCAGCGATGGGGACGGCCACCTTCGTCGTGGTCTACCTGGTCCGGCTGCTGGTCGCGACGGCTCTCGGCGGCGGCGCCTCCGACCGTCTCTGACGGCCGGGTCCGGAGCCGTCCCGGTTGGCGCTGGAGCGATAGGTTGACTGCTATCCGTCAACCCGTCGAGGAGGACATTTCCGATGGCCCCAGCCCCGCCGCAGACACGGCAGTGGTTGCCGTACACCGCCGCCGTCACCATCGGGTTGCTGGTCATCGCCGGGGCGTTCGTGCTGGTCCGGCAACGGGACGCGGGCACCGACCGGCCCCGCGCCGACTGCACCACCAAACTCGAGGTCAACTCCTCGACGGAGAAGGCGGCGCTGCTGGTCGAGTTGGCCGAGCGGTACAACAGCAGTGACCGGTCGCTCGACGGCGGCGGCTGCGCCCAGGTGCACGTGAGTGCCCTGAACTCGGGCAAGGCCGCGGAGGCGCTGGGCGCCGGCTGGAGCGGCGTCCGCCTACCCGAGCCGCAGGTCTGGTTGCCGACGTCGAGCCTGTGGACCGGTCAGCTCCGGTTGTTCGACCAGGCCGCCGGGCGAGCGCCGCAGACGCCGGACCGGTATCCGTCGATCGCCAACAGTCCCCTCGTGATCGCGATGCGACAGCCGAAGGGCGAACTGGTACGCCAGCGCGGAGCGCTGGGCTGGGGGGACATCCTCGGCCTCTCCGGGCGGGAGGGGTGGGCCGGTTTCGGTAAGCCGGAGTGGGGCCGCTTCACCTTCGGCAAGGACAACCCGAACCTCTCCACGTCGGGGCTGGCGGCGACCATCGCCACCTACTACGCCGCCGCCCAGCGGTCCAGCGACCTGACCCGGTCGGACCTGGTGGACCCGAAGGTGACCCAGTTCGTCCGGCGGATCGAGGCCAACGTGTCGCACTACAGCGACGACGTGGTGGACCTGCTGCGGGACCTCGCCGAGGCCGACCTGGCCGGCGGGGACGGGAGCACGGACGACATGAGCGCGATGGTCATGCAGGAGGAACTGGTCCACCTCTACAACGAGGGGAGACTGAGCCCGACGCACGACGGTCAGGAGCGGGGCCAACGGCCGAACGTCCCGCTGATCGCCGTCCACCCGAAGGAGGGCACCTTCAACCTGGACCACCCGTTCGTGGTGCTCCCCTCCGCCGACGAACGGCAACGCGTGGCGGCAGCCGACTTCCTGGCCTTCCTGACCGAGGACGCCCAGCAGCGGAGCTTCGCCCGGCTCGGCTTCCGGGACCACGAACGCCGGGCCCCGGCGGAACTGCTCGCCAGCGTCGGCACCGAGCCCACCGGCGGGCTGACCTACTTCGAGCCGCCGGACCCGGCCGTGGTGAACGCGATGTTGGACGGCTGGAGCACGCTGCGCAAGAAGGCCAACATCCTGATCGCGCTGGACACCTCCGGATCGATGGAGGCGGCAGTCGGCGACCGTACCCGTTTCCAGGTCGCCTCGGCGGCGGCGGCCAAGGGACTCGCGCTGCTCAACTCGGAGGACCGGGTGGGGCTCTGGTCGTTCTCCTCGGAGACGTCGAAGCGGCCCGACGGCCCGTACCGGGAGGAGGTCCGGCTCGATGACTTCGACCAGCAGCGGATCACTCGCCGGATCGGTGGCCTGCATGTCGAGGGGGGCACCGCGCTGTACGCGACGGTCCGGGCCGCCCACGGACACCTGCTCGACCGGTACGACCCGGAACGGATCAACGCGGTCGTGGTGCTGACCGACGGCAAGAACGAGTACGGTCGGGACAACGACCTGGCCCGGTTGCTCGCCGATGTCGCCCTGGATCCGCGGCGCCCGGTCAAGGTCTTCTGCATCGCCTTCGACCGGGAGTCGGACTTCGCCACGCTGGACCGGATCGCCAAGGCGTCGTCGGGCAAGGCGTTCGACGCCACCGACCCTGCCAAGATCGACGAGGCATTCGTGAAGCTGGTCAGCAGCTTCTGAACTACTCCAGAGCGTCCTGACGCCGACACGCCGCCCGCCCGCAGGGCCGGGCGGCGTGTCGACTGGTCGTCAATCAGCTTCGGCACCGGCGCCTGCGCATTTGCGACAAGCGCGTCACCGAGCTGCTCGACGCCCACCCGGACGTCGTCATCGGTCAGGAGACCGGCCTGATGCGTCCCCAGTGCCACCAGGGTACGGAGAAGCCGATCTGGTCGGCCCAGCCGAAGAACTTCTCGCTACGCGGGTAGTAGGTGCCGTACCAGAACAGCGGCACCCACTCGGTGTCCCTGGCCCACACCGCCTGCAGGTGCCGGTAGTGCTCGCGGCGCTCGTTCCTCGTCGCGGCGGTCCGCGCGGCGGCGTAGGCGCCGTCCACGTCGGCATTGCGGTGCAGGCCCATGTTGTTCCGCCCGCCGGAGGAGTACTTGGTCGCCGTGATCTCCGGATCCGGCGCCATCGACCCGCCGACGATGATCAGGTCGAAGTCGTGTTGCTTGCGTACCTGGCGGGACCAGTCCACCGACGACAGGCCGGCGAAGGTCACCTCGAAACCGACCTCGCCCAACTGGCGCGCAACCAGCTCGGCCAGTGGTTTGTGGCCGTGGAACATGTCCATGTAGAACATCGACAGCCGGGCACGCACTCCCGACCGGTCCGCGGTGACACCGGCATCGTCGAGCAGGGCGCGTGCCCGTTCCGGGTCATGACCGGGCGCCTTGGCGTCCTGGTTGAAGGCCCACGAGGATCCGAGCAGGTAGTGGTCCCATGCCTGGGAGACCCCCGGATCGCCCAGGTCGGCGATCTCGTCCCGGTTCACCGCGTACGCGATCGCCTCACGCACCCGCCGGTCCTGCCACAACTCGCGGCCGTGGTTGAAGTCCAGCAGCGCCATGCCCGGACCCTCCCGCTTGAGGATCTCGACTCCCGGCACCCCTTCCACCAGGCCCAACCGGTCGCGGGTGAGGGTGTCCTGGGGAACGATGTGGGCCTCGCCGCGGGCGACCATCCGGACGCACTCGTCCCGGTCCGGCACGATCTTCAGGATCAGCCGGTCGATCTGCGGTCGCGGGCCCCAGTGGTTCTTCACCGCCTCCATGATGATGTGCTCGCCGGGGACCCATTCCGCGAGGCGGAACGGGCCGGAGCCGACCGGCTTCAGGTTGTGCGGGTTCGTCGCCCAGTCCGTTCCCTCGTACAGGTGCCGGGGCAGGATGTGCGCGAAGATGAAATTGCCGAGCAGGACGAGGAACCCGGCGTTCGGGGTGTGCAGGTGGTAGTCGACGGTGTGGTCGTTGACCGCGACGATGGTCTCCACATCCGTCAGGAACATCGCGCCCTGATAGCCCATCTCCTTGGCGTGCAGATGGGTGTAGACGACGTCGTGCGCGGTCAGCGGCGTGCCGTCCTGCCAGCGGGCCGCCTGGTTGAGGTGGAAGCGCCACCGGCGCGACCCGTCCAACTGCTCCCAGTGCGTGGCCAGGTCGGGAAACGGGTTGGTCTCGTACCATTCGTTCAGCACGACCCGGTTGTAGATGTTGTTGCAGGCCAGATAGCCAGCGCTACCCGTCACGTTCCGGTACACATCGTTGAACTCCACCGCATCATGCGGCGTCGCCACCACGAAATCGACAGACATAGGCGCGTCTCTCCGTTTCTGTGCAGTTCGACAAGTAGCTGGCCATTCGGCGGTCGCTAGCGAAGATCGCCATGCGGGCAGGGCGGCAGTCCGTCGGATTCCGTCGGCCACCGGCGCTGCAGCATTCGGGGCTTGGCTCGTTCGATCCGCGGGTCGGGCACCGGCACGGCCGCGAGGAGTTCCCGGGTGTACGGGTGCCTCGGCTCGCCGATCACCTGCTCGGTCGCGCCCAGCTCGACCATCTGCCCGCCATACATCACGCCGACCCGCTGGGAGATCTCCGCGACGACGGCGAGGTCGTGCGCCACGAAGAGGTAGGAGACCTCCCGCTCCCGCTGCAACTCCTTGAGCAGATCCAGGATCGCCGCCTGAACCGAGACGTCGAGTGCGGACACGGGCTCGTCCAGCACGATCAGCTTCGGATTCAGGGCCAACGCGCGGGCGATCGCGATGCGTTGACGCTGACCACCGGAGAACTCGTGCGGAAACTTCCGCAGGCTGGTCGCCGGCAGCCGCACCTGATCGAGGAGGGCCAGCGCATTCCGGCTGGTCGCCGGCAGGCCGTGGATCTGCGCCGGCTCGGCGAGAATGTCCGCCACCGTCATCCGCGGATCCAACGACGTGTACGGGTCCTGGAAGACGACCGACAGCTCACGCTGCAACGCGCGGGCGCTCGCGCCCTTGAGCTGGGAGACATCCTCGCCGAGGAACAGCACCCGGCCCGCGGTCGGCCGCTGTAGTCCGAGGATGGTTCGTAGCAGCGTGGTCTTACCCGAACCCGACTCGCCCACGATGCCGACGGTCTCCGCCGGGCCGACCGAGAACGAAACCGAGCAGAGGGCGTGGACGATGGACTGTCCGCGCCGGCGGGCCGCGCGCGGCGCGCCGAAGTGCTTCACCAGCTCCATGACCCGCAGCAGCTCGGCGGTATCGCCGGGGCGCGTCTGCACACTCATTTCCCCTCCACCGCCTTGCCTGTGAGCCGTGGGGCCAACGACAGCAACTTCCGCGTGTAGTCCGATCGGGGGTCGTCGAATATGTCGAAGACGTCCCGTTCTTCGACGATCTCGCCCTGGTACATGACGGCGACGCGATCGGCGATACCGGCGACGAGGGCCAGGTCGTGGGTGATGAAGAGCATGGCCGCGCCGGTACGCTCCCGAGCCACCGCGAGGGTGGCCATCACCTGGGCCTGCACCGTGACGTCCAGGGCGGTGGTGGGTTCGTCGGCGATGATGAGATCCGGGTCGTGCACCATCGCCAGGGCGATGGCGATCCGCTGGCGCATGCCGCCAGAGAGCTGATGGGGATGCTGGTCGAGGCGGGCCTCCGCGTCCTTGATGGCCACGCTCTCCATGAGTTCGACCGCCCGCCGCCGGGCTTCGTCGCGGCTGACGGCGCCGGCCAGCTTCATCGAGTCCTCGAACTGGGCGCCGATGGTGAGCACCGGGTTGAGGGTGGTGGACGGATCTTGCAGGATCATCGCGATCCTCCGCCCCCGGTACGTCCGCCACTGCTCGAAGCTCAGGCCGGTGAGTTCGGCGCCGTCGAAGACGACCGACCCGGTGCCCGTCGCGTTGCTGGGAAGCAGCCCCACCAGCGACAGTCCGGTCAGTGACTTTCCTGACCCCGACTCGCCGACGAGGGCGACCACCTCGCCCGGCCGGATCTCCAGGCTGATCGAATCCACCGCCACCTGCGCACCGAACCGCACGGAGAGGTCGGTCACCTTCAGCAGTGCCTCCCCCGCCCCTGCCACCTCCCGCACGGGCGGCTCCCCGCGGCGGCGACGGCTGGCGGTTGAGCGCGGTTTCGCCAAGGGGTTGGTCGGCGAGGACTTCGGGTTGAAGGCGTCCCGCAGCCCCTCTCCGACGTAGTTGACCGCCAGCACGATGGTGATGATCAGGAAGCCCGGGAAGTAGAACAGCCACGGCCGGGTCAGCACCGCCGATTGCGCGTTCGCCACCAGTAGGCCCAGCGAGGTGTCCGGTGGCTGCACCCCGAACCCGAGGAAGGACAGGCTGCTCTCGGCGAGAATCGCCACGCCGAACATCAGCGTGCCGGCTACCACGATGTGGTCCGAAACGTTGGGCACCAGGTGCCGGAACATGATCCGGGCCGGGCTCGCCCCCATCACCCGCGCCGCATCCACGAAGGCCTGCTCGCGCAGACTCAGCACCACACCGCGGACCAGGCGGGCGACCGAGGTCCACATGAGCGCCCCGAGGACCAGCGCGAGGCCGAGCCAGGAGACTCCCCGGCCGGCGACCAGCGAGCCCAGGAACGCGGCGAGGGCGAGGGTGGGCAGCGTGAGCACGAGATCGACGGCGCGCATCACGGTGGCGTCGACGAGGCTGCCGAAGTACCCGGCCGTCACGCCCAGGACCACGCCGATGATGCAGGCGACGATGGTGACCGAGAAGGCGATCAGGAGCGACTGCTGCATGCCGCGTAGCACCAGCGCGAACAGGTCACGGCCCAGGGTGTCCGTACCCATCGGGTGTTGCGGTGACGGCGCCTGCGACAGTTCGGACGTGATGTCGGTGTAGTTGTACGGCCAGAGCGGCGGGACGATGACGGCCGCGAGGATGACGACGACGAGTACGCCCAGGGCGACCATGCCCACCCTGTGCCGGAGAAACCGGCGGGCGGTGACGGCCAGCCTCGACGTCCCGGGTTCACGCCCCGTCGCGCCGGGTTCGATCGCCAGATCTTTGGTGAGCTCAGGACTTGGCATAACGCACCCGCGGATCCACGAAGCCGTACAGGATGTCGGCGAGAAGGTTGAAAACGACCACGGCGGTCGCGGCGATGAGCAACCACGCGAGTACGGCGTTCGTGTCGCGCAGCGCGATCGACTCGAGCAGGAACCCGCCCATGCCGCGCCACTGGAAGACCGTCTCGGTGATCACCGCACCGGAGAAGACGACCGGAAGGTCCAGCGCGACGATGGTCACGATCGGGATGAGCGCGGGGCGGACCACGTACGACCTGACGATGCGCCGGCGGGACAGCCCCTTGAGTACGGCGAACCGGACGTGGTCCCCGGCCAGTCCTTCGGCCACCGCCGCGCGTTGGTAGCGGCTCCAGGTCGCGAAGTGCACCAGGGCCAGCACGATCGTCGGCAGGACCAGGTGCCCGGCGATGTCCCCGGCCAGGGGCAGTAGGCCCTCTGGTCGGGGCACCGACGCCTCCCCCACCGTGTAGAAGATCTGGTAGCCGGTCAGGTCGTTCAGCCCGATCCCCCACTGCTTCAACAACACTGCCAGCCAGAACGACGGCAGCGCGAGAAGCACGAACGCGGCCGGGGTCATCAGCAGGTCCGGCCAGCGACGCTGGTGAAGCGCGGATACCGTGCCGGCGATCAGGGAAAGCACGAGCGCCAGCACGATGGCCAGCAGGACCAGGCGCAGGGTGACCCCGACCCGGGTGCCCAGCTCGGCCCCGATGTCGCGGGTGGCGATCGTCGACGGACCGAAGTCGCCGGTGAGCACCCCGCCGAGCCAGGTGAGATAGCGCAGCGGTAGCGGTCGGTTCAGGCCCAACCGCGCTTCCTCGGCGGCGATCACCGACTCCGGGACCGGCGGTTGCCGGTCCCGGAGCTCGGCCAGCGGATCTCCCGAGACCGAGATCACTGTGAAGATCACGATGGAAGCGAGCAGCAAGACCAGGATGGCGCTTGCCAGCCGTCGAAGGATCAACCGAATCATGTCTCCGCGCCTCCTCTCCTCGGGAAGATCTGTCTGTGGTTACCGCGGGTTCAGACCGCGCGGATGCGGCCCCAGTGCCACCAGGGCACGGAGTAGCCGAGTTGGTCGGACCAGCCGTAGAACTTGCTGCTGCGGGCGAAGTACGTGCCGTACCAGAACAGCGGCACCCACTCGGTGTCCCTGGCCCAGATCTCCTGCAGGCGCCGGTAGTGCGCGCCGCGTTCGGCCAGGCTGCCCGCAGTGCGTGCGGCGAGGTAGGCGGCATCGACGTCAGGGTTGTGGTGCTGGGCCATGTTGCCCTGGCCGCCGCTGGTGTACTTCGGGGCGGTGATCTCCGGGTCGGGCGCCATCGATCCGCCGACGATGATCAGGTCGAAGTCGTGGGCGCCGGTGACCCGGCGCGCCCAGTCCACGGACGAGAGTCCCTCGAAGGTGACGTCGAAGCCGATCGCGCCCAGCTGACGGGTGATCATCTCCGCCAGTGGTTTGTGCCCGTGGAAGCTGTCCATGTAGAACATCGAGAGCCGGGCCCGTACGCCGGAGGCGTCGGCCGTCACGCCGGCCTCGTCGAGCAACGCGCGCGCCCGTTCCACGTCATGGCCCGGCGCCTTGGCATCCGGGTTGAACGCCCACTCCACCGAACCCAGCAGGTAGTGGTCCCACGCCTGCGAAACTCCCGGGTCGCCGAGTTCGGCGATCTCTTTCCGGTCGACGGCGAGGGCGACCGCCTCCCGGACGCGCTGGTCCTGCCAGAGCTCCCGGCCGTGGTTGAAGTCCAGCAGCGCCATTCCCGGCCCCGGATCACGCAGCAGCTCGATGTCCGCTGTGGCGCCGTCGAGCAGGTGCAGCCGGTCCTTGGTCAGGGTGTCCTGGGGGAAGAAGTGAGCCTCACCGCGGGCCACCATCCGGACGCACTCGTCCCGGTCCGGGACGATCTTCAGGATCAGTCGGTCGATCTCCGGCTGCGGCCCCCAGTGGTTCTTCACCGCCTCCATGACGACGTGCTCGCCCGGTATCCATTCCGCCAGCCGGAACGGGCCGGAGCCGACCGGCTTCAGGTTGTGCGGGTTCGTCGCCCAGTCCGTTCCCTCGTACAGGTGCCGGGGCAGGATGTGGGTGAAGATGAAGTTCCCCAGCAGGACGAGGAATCCGGCGTTGGGGGTGTGCAGGTGGTAGTCGACGGTGTGGTCGTCAACCGCGACGATCGTCTCCACGTCCTTCAGGAACCGGCCGCCGGTGTATCCCATCTTCATCGCGTGCAGGTGGGTGTAGACGACGTCGTGCGCGGTCAGCGGGGTGCCGTCCTGCCAGCGGGCCGCCTGGTTGAGGTGGAAGCGCCACCGGCGCGACCCGTCCAACTGCTCCCAGTGCGTGGCCAGGTCCGGGAACGGGTTGATCTCGAACCACTCGTTGAGAACCACCCGGTTGTAGATGTTGTTGCAGGCGATGTATCCGGCACTCGCGGTGGTGTTGCGGTAGACGTCGTTGAATTCCACCGCGTCATGCGGGGTGGCCACCACAAAGTCGATCGTCATCTAAATCCTTTCTCGAATGATTGCGCGACTACTTGCGCAGACCCCACTGCTCGACATTCATGGTGGTTCCGTACTTGCTGGGGTTGATGAAGATGTTGGCGAACTTGTTCGGGTGGACGGCCATCTGCGGGCTGGCGAACAGCGGCAGCACCACACCGTCGGACATCAGGGTCCGGTCGAGTTCGTTCATCAGCTCGACCTGCTTGCGCGGATCGAGTTCGGTGGCGGCCGCCGCCAGGATCCGGTCCGCCTCGGCGGACGAGTAGCCGAACGAGCGGGCCGCGCCGGTGCCGTACCACTGCTGCAGGGACAGCGCACCCAGGTCGAGCGCCGTTCCGGTGGCCATGAGGTCGAAGCTGCCCGTACGCAGCGCCGGCGAGTAGCGCGAGCCGTCGGCCGCGTCGATGGCCACAGTGATGCCCAGTTGCTTGAGTTGGGACTGGGTGATCTGCGCGAGCTCCATGCGGAGCACGTCGGTGGACAGGGTCAACATCTTCAGATCGCGCAGGGGCTTCCCGTCGGGGAGGATCAGCCTGCCGTCGGTCACGCGATATCCCGCCTTCTGCAGGATGTCGAGCGCGGCCTTGCTGTCGCCCTTGCCGATGTTGAGCTCGTCGATGTTCTCGCGGTAGGCGTCGATGCCACCCACCTTCTGCCCGGGGACGTACGTGCTGCTCTTCATGGTCACCAGGTCCGGCGCGTACTGGCCGACCGTGCGCTTACGCATGTCGTCGAGGTCGAGCGCGGTGGCGATCGCCTTGCGCAGGGCCGCGTCGCTCATCACGTCGCCGGTGGTCTTCATGCCGAGGTGGAAGTAGGTGAGCGTCGAACCGACCTGAACGGTCATGCCGTTCATGGCCTTCACCTGGTTGACGGTGTCGAGAGTCGGGTTCTGGTAGACCAGATCGATCTCACCGTTCTGCAGCGCCGTGATCTGCGCGCCCTGGCCCGAGATGTAACGCGTCGTGATGGTGTCCAGGTTCGCCGGATCCCCGTACCACTTGGGGTTCTTGACCATGGTCATCGAGACGCCGTCCTGGTAGTCCTTGATCAGGTACGGCCCGCCCGAGAACTTCGGCACGTTCTTGCCGAAGCCTTCGTTGAAGGAGGTCGCCAGGTCCCCGTAGGTCTCGGCCACGTGCGCCGGCAGGATGTAGTTGAACAGGGCCTGCCACATCGCGAACGGTTTCGCGTAGGTCATCGTCACCGTCTTGCCGTCGCTGCTGGTCTCGACAGAGGTGATCAGCGAGTAGCCCTCGGTGAACGCGGCCTTGCACCCGGCGCACTTCTTCGGGTCCTGCACCGCCTGGGTGTACGCGAAATCCTTGCCGGTGATCGGGGTCCCGTCCGACCAGACGGCCTTCTGCTGGATCTTGTACTCGACCTTCATCGGGCTGGTGCCAACCACCTCGGCGGACTCCAGGAGCGCCTTGTTGAGCACCACGCTGGTGTCGGGGTTGGTCAGGAACGGATGCGGATAGAAGGGCCACTGCTGCTGGCGCTGGCCGGTGGTGTCGCCGGCGGCGGACAGGGGGTTCCAGTCCACCGGAGCGCTGGTGGCGGCCAAGGTCAACGTCCCGCCGGCCGTAACCTCGCTCGCGGCGGTCGGCGTCTGGGACTTGTCATCGTCGATCTTCGTGCAACCTGCGGGCCCGACCAGCGCGGCGAGCGCGACAGCGACCACGAGGCGTCGAGAGGCTTTCACGGGCACACGTCCTCTGGTTCAAGTGATGGGGGTACGCGACGTCGTGTGGCTGGTGTTCGACTCCGGGGGGCGGTTGCCAGGGTGGCTGGACTCCGCGGCCAGGACCCTCAAAGTTCGAGGTCAACGCCGTAGAAGCTAAGTTCGGCTTATGTTCTGGTCAACATTACAATGTCTATGGACATATCCTGACCGCCTCCTCGACCGCCTCCTCGACCGCCTCCTCGAGGGCCGGCCCCGCACCCGCGGGCCGGCGCCCCCCGTGCCTCACACCTGGCGGCTACAGTCACCACCCGGCACGCCTACCCCGCCGACCGCGGCGCTTGATGGTCGACGGCGTTGACCCTCGGGCGCGTTTCGCTATTCGGAGGACACCAACCGTGACACCACCAGCGCCGCTGGACAGCCAGGAATGCATGCGACTCATCCAGTCGCGGCTCACATTGCGCACGACCAATGCGTTGGCCCGGGCGATCCTCGACCTGATCGCGTCCGGCGACCTGCCGGCCCAATCGCAACTGCCCACCGTGCGGGATCTGGCGGCCAAACTGGGGATGAGCCGGTCATCGGTAGCGCAGGCCTGGAAGACGCTCAGCTCCCGGTACGTCATCGAGACCCGGCGCCGCGGCGGCACTTTCGTCCTCGGGCCGCCGCAGCCGCCACGGGCCAGGCGATTCGACAGCATGGTGCGCACCTCGTCGACGATGCCCATCGATCTGGGAAATCTGCGACGGGATGATCTGCCCCCTCCGGACCTGGCACCCGCGCTCGCCTACGCGCTGAGCAACCGGGCACTGCACAACACCTTCGCCGACCCGGTCGCCCCCGAGTTGGCGGAGGCGGTCCAGCCCTTCTGGCCGTTCGAGACGAACCATTTTCTCGCCACCCACGGGATCATCGACGCCATCGAACTGGCGCTTGCCGCCGTGGTCCGCCCGGGCGATCGGGTCATCATCGAGTCACCCACCCAGGCACGGGTGCTCGACATCCTGGATTCCATCGGTGCCACCACGATCCCCATCGACTACCGACCGGGCGGCCCAGATCTTGATCAACTACGGGTTGCGCTGATCAGCAAACCAACCGCGATGATCTACCAGCCCAGCGGAAACGCGCCGTCCGGACTGACAGTCAGCGACGAGTGGATCGACGGGGCGGCCTCCCTGCTCCAGAACGAAGCGTTTCCCATCTTCGAACTTTCGCAGACCGCCCTCATGCGGTCAGCGCAGCGGTCTCTGGCGACCCGCCTTCCGAGCCGCGTCGTGCACATGCAGGCCTACAACTTCTTCTTCGGCGCCGACCTGCGCGTCGCCGTCGTAGGCGGCTCGCCGGAGTACATCGACATGATGTGGCTGCGACTCACCTACTCGTCACGCTGGGTCAGCCGCGTCCTGCAACTCGCGCTGGCGTTCCAGTTGACGGACGCGGATGCGATACGCCACACGAACGAATTCATCGCGGAGTGCAAGCGAAGGCATTCCGAATTCAGCCAGGCCCTCACCAGACGCGGATTCGACCTCGAACCGACCGAGGGACCCCACATCTGGCTGCCGGTTCCCGACGAGCATTCGGTCTGCACCCGACTCAGTCGGCACGGCATCGTCGTTCATCCCGGCAGCTTCTTCCATGCCCACCCGGCCCCACAGCATCATGTGCACATCAACGGCACCGCACTGGTCCACGGCATCGACGAAATGGCCCAGACGATAGCCCAGGCCTGCCGGATGCCCACCAAGGCAAACGAAGACTCCCCCGTTCCCGCCAGACCCGACCCGAGTCGAGACCAGGCCTCAACTCCCTGGGTGGCCGCCCGAACGCCGCGATGAGACACCCGCTGCAGTGCACGAACGCCGGCAGCGCCAGGGTGCCCGCCGCAGTCCTGCCACGCACCCCGATCGTGGCCAGGATCAGCGGTGTCACCTCGGCAGAAGCTGGCTGACGAAGCCGTCGACGGCCTGCCGCATCTGGGAGAGGCCCGGTTCCTCGATCGGCAGGTGCCCGGCTTCGCCCAACAGCACAAGTTGCGTGCGCGCAGTGATACGTCCGAAGAAGGGCAGGCTCAGTTCCGGTGGGGTCCAGCGGTCGGCTGCCGGGTGGGCCATCAGCACGGGGCAGGCGGTGAACTGCTCTGGCTCCACCGGTGGCGCTGAGGACAGGAAGGTGCGGAGGAACGTCAGCGAGACGCGATTGCCGCCGCCGGCGGGATCTGCTGCGACCAGCGCCGTCAACGCGGAATCGTTGCTCATCGCGCCCATGTTCGCCACCCAGCGCATGGGGATGTGAAGCCGGCCCAGCCAGCGCAGGTGGTGCAACATCGGCAGCGCTGTCCTTCCCATGATCGGCAGGCGGGTCATCCGCATCCGGACCGCGACGTCGCGCGGGTCGAGCAGGCAGGTCACGATCAGGCCGGCGACGTTCCCGAGGGCGGCGACCGAGTAGGCCAACATCCCACCCATACTCGCCCCGAGCAGGAACACCGGTCGTCCGTCGCGCGCCTTCTCGGCCACGACGAGGTCGGCCACGCAGTCGATCCACTCCTGGTAGCCGACCGGTCGCTTGCCGATCCTGCTCAGCCCGTAGCCGATCAGGTCCGGCGCCACCACCTCCATCGGTGTGGTGCGGGTCAGCAGGCGCGCGTAGGGCGCGAGCATGCGTCCGTAACCGCCCGCGCCGTGCAGCAGGATGAGCTTGGCCGGTGCGTCGGGCGCTGCCAGCCGGTCCAGGTGCACGTCCGTGTCACGCCACCTCCACCACTGCTCCGTTGGGGCGTTGGCTGCGGTGACGCGCAACTGTGCCGGATAGAACCGCTGGTAGGCGTGCCAGTGCGTGACGTGTTGATAGGTGTCCTGCGCGACCACCATCGGTCCCTCCCCGCTGATCTCATTCGGCTTCGCCATGCCTACCGCCTCGCAGTAGGCGAGTTTCCGCAGCTCCCGGCTATGGTATGAGGGATTCCTCGCTTTCTGGTACTCGCATTCGGGAGCTCGATTGCCTTCTCGGCCGTCATCGCATCAGCCCAGGAAAACGCCCCAGCAGCAACGCTCCCGGCAGAGCCGCCAGCGCATCCTCGACGCTGCGGCTCGCGTTTTCGCCGACTACGGGCATGCCGCGGGCACCACCGACCGCATCGCCGAGGCCGCAAGGCTCTCCGTCGGCTCGGTGTACCAGTACTTCCCGAACAAGGACTCGATCCTGCTCACCCTCGCACTCGCACACATCGACGAGAGCGCCGCAACCGTGCGAGCGGCCCTCGCCGTCACCGCCACCCCTCCAACGCTGATGCACTGGCTGCCGGCGACAGTCGCCGCGTACGCCGACCTGCACACCCGCAACCCGCGCCTGCACAAGGTGCTGTTCGAGGAGTCCCCGCGCCCGCCCGAGCTGCTGGCCCGATTCCACCAGGCCGAACGCGACGCCGCCGACACCGTCGAGCAACTCCTGCGCCAGGACCCCGCCCTCGACCTCCCCGAACCAGCACGCAACGCCCGCATCGTGGTAGCGGTCATCGAGTCCCTGGTCCACCGGTACGTCAGCCAACAACCAGGCGACACCGACACCCGACAGCTGACCGACGAGATCGTCGACCTCCTGGTCGCCTACCTGCACGCCGCGCAGCATGCCCGTCGGCGTTAGCCCCTCGGCGGTGGATCGCCCGACCAGCGTCACCCCCGCCACCGGCCCCGACCACCGGGCTGGCGGCGGATGGGCACGGTGTAGTGTTGACCAGCGCAGACGTCCTCGACAGGCTCGGCAACCCGCCGACCACGACGGTGACGGCAGGTGCGGCTGCCGATGCCGGCCGGGAAGATTGTCACCGTGCGACTCGACCTGAACTGACCGCGCGAGCCTCCCCGGGCACCCGCCCGACACCTGCCACGCTGTGCCGGGGGTAGAGGTTTCACCGGCACGGAAAATGGAGAAGGTGGAAGTCGCACCTGCGCCCGAGGGGGGATCACCCGTGTCCGACACCAGCATCGACCGGTCCGACCGCCAGGCCGACCGTCCTGACGAGGTGACCGATCCACTGCTGTGGAAGCTCGCCTTGGACGTGGCCGACGCCCACGAACCGGACGGGAACGGCGGCTGCCGCAACCTGCTCTGCGCGGGCCAGGCGTGGCCCTGCCCGGCCTGGAACAACGCCCAGCACGCGCTGCGCGTGGCCCGGGCCGACTCCGCCACGCAGCCGTCGTCGCCCGGCGTCCCGAGGCAACCGGACCGTACCGACCGGCCGGCCGCAGCCGGGTCGGCGCGCCGCCCCCGGCCGGCCGCGTCGGCCGCCTAGGGCGCCAACCTCGGGCCGAGCCGGACGTACGCGCCCGGTCGGTGCCGAACGTCTTCGCCGCCGCACCCGACTGCCGGGTGCGGCGGTCGTCGTGACCGGCGTGCTGCCGGGACTCAGGCCGGCCCGGCCGGCCCGGTGATCCGGGCGGCCAGCTTCTTCGGGGCGAGCAGGCAGTAGCTCTCGGTAAGCAACTCGCCGACCTCGGCCCAGTCGACGCCGTCGTCGAGCACCATGCCCAGCACGTCGGCGCCCCAGTCCGGCTTGAAGAACGGGTGACCGCCGGCCACCAGCGCGTGGACCTCGTCGAGGGGCGAGCGGAACGTCAGCACGCAGGTTGGCTCGTCGGTCGCGGCGGCCCGGGCGTACGCCATCTGGTGGTCGGGGTCGACGGTGAGCACGTGGGCGAAGGTGCGCTTGCGGATCCGCCAGCGCACCCCCACCCAGGCCGGCTCCTCGTAGCTCTCCGGCAGCTCGCGACAGATCGGCCGCAGCCGGTCGAGGAACTCCGACGGCACGTCTCCGGGGGCGGTCATGCCCGCACCGTAACCGCGCCCACCGACACTTCTGCCGCCCTCGCCGGCCGTCGGTTCGGCTGCGCTGCCAGCAGCGGACGGCGGCCGCGCGGCCGGTCAGGCGACGGCGGCGTCGGCCTCGTCGAGCCAGCGCCGGTACCAGCGGGCGAAGCCCAGCGGCGTGCCGTCGGCGTCGCGCAGCGGCCGGAAGCCGGAGCCGTCAGCGGTGTCGTCGGCCCACATCTGGCCGCGTGCCGGGCCGCTGACCACCAGCGCCTCGCGCATCGCGCAGCCGAGATGGCACAGGTAGAGCAGCCCGATCGAGTGCTCGGGGGCGTAGACCAACGTGTCGTGCCGTTCCCAGTAGGCGTCCTCGGCCTCGTTGAACGCCTCGACGGTGTCGTAGTCCTCCTCGTCGGGAGGCTCGGGCAGCCCGTCGGCCGGGTTGAAGGGCTCGGTGTGCGGGAACGGCTGGTGCAGCGTGTCCCGATCGGTGAGGTCGGCTCCGTCGCCCTCCCACGCCCAGCGGCCGTCCACCCTGCGCAGCGGGAACAGCCCGTAGGTCGGACCGGCGCCGCCCCGGCCGGCGGCGAGCAGGAACGAGCGGTACTCCTCGGGCAGCTCGACCCGCAGCTGCCCCTCCAGCTCGGCCATCTCCTCGGCGCGCAGCGGCGGCTCCAGCGTCCACCGGTGCGCGTGGGCACCAAAGACCTTGTCACCGCCGGGGTGGGCGGCCAGCCGGGCGAGCCGCCCGCGTACGTCTGACCAGTCGGTGTGCGTCACGGCCGGGACCCTATCGGCGGGCACCGACAACGACGGGGCGGCCGGCCCCCGGTGCGGGAGCCGGCCGCCGGTCAGCGCCGGGTGTCACCGGGGCGTCGGGACCGCCTCGCGGGCGAGGATCACCGCGCCGAGCAGCGCGGCGTCGTCGGCGAACCGGGACAGCACCACCTCCGGCGGGTACGGCAGGACGGCGGCGAGCCGCTCCCCCAGCAGACCCCGGATCAGTTCGTTGCCGGCCACCCCGCCGACCAGCACCACCCGCTGCGGGTCGAGCAGCAGGCAGCAGGTGACCAGGTGTCGGGCCAGCTCGTCCACCCGGGCGGTCAGCGCGTCCCGGGCCGGGCCGGGACGCTCGGCGGCGGCGGCCAGCGCGGGCGCGCCGCCCGGCAGCCCGAGCGAGTCCGCGAGCCCGTCCAGCGCCCGGCCGGAGAAGTCCAGCTCCAGCATGGTGCCCGGCCACGGGCCGCCGGCCACGGCGTAGCCGATCTCACCGGCCGCCCCGTGGTGACCGGCCAGCACCGCCCCGCGCACCGTGGCCGCCGCCGCGACGCCCGTGCCGAGGCCGACCACCAGGCCGGGGTCGGCGTCGCGCAGCGCGCCGATCCGCAGCTCGGCCAGGGCGGCGGCGTTCAGGTCGTTGTCGACCGCCACCGCCGGCACCGCCAGCCGGTCCCGGACCGCGTCGGCGAGCCGCAGCCGGTCCCAGCCGGGCACGTTCGGGGCCAGGTCGATCCCATCCGGCCGCACCACGCCGGGCGAGGCGATGCCGGCCGCGACGACCGGCGAGCCGACCTCCCCCACCAGCTTCGCGGCCAGCTCCAGCGCCCGGTCGAGGGCCTGCGGGGCGCCCCGTTCGGCGTACGTCGGGACCCGCTCGCGGGCCAGCAGCCGCCCCTGCCCGTCGGCCACCCCGACCGCCATCTTGGTGCCGCCGAAGTCGATGCCGAGCAGCACGCCGGCGTCGCCGGCCGCCTCGGCGGCCTCGGCGGCCCGACCGGCCAACCGCACGCTCACCGTCCCGTCCCCGTGGTCACGACCCCCGCGCCGGCGCTCATCGGCCCGCCCGCTCGGCGGCGACCGCGTCCAGCGCCTTGTCGGCGGCGGCCAGGCGGTCCCGGACGGCGGCCAGCCGGCCGGCGACGGTGTCGAAGGTGCCACGCAGCACCGCCACCTGGGCCCGGACGGCGTCCGCGCCGGGGCCGTCAACCTGGGCGCGGTCGAGCACCAGCTCGGGGCGTACGGCGGCAGCGATCAGGTCGGCGACGGCGGCATCGGCCAGCCCGTCGGCGATCCCCTCGGCCGCCGCGCGGACGGTCTGCGCGGTCCAGGTGTCCGGGGCGCCGCCGCGCACCAGCCGGCCGACCACGGAATGGGCGGCCCGGAACGGCACCCCGTGTCGGGTCAGCGCGTCCGCCGCGGCGGTGGTGGTGGCGCCGGAGGCGACGATCTCCTCCCGCGACGGCGGCTCGAGCGGCTCGATCTCGGCGAGGAAGCCGCCGAGCAGGGCGAAGAACCGGTCGGTGCGGTCGTTGCTCTCCCAGAGCCGGACCTGCACGTCGGTGGTGGCGTTGTTGGAGTCCTCCCACCATGCCGCGCCGACGTTGTTGAGCACGGAGGCGGCGTCGGCGGCGGTGGCGCCGGCCATCGAGACGAGGTGTTCCAGCACCACCGGGTTGCGCTTCTGCGGCATGATGCTGCTGCCCTGGGTGAAGTCGCCGGGGGTGGTCACCCAGCGCCAGCTCAGCCAGTCCATCAGGGTGCGGGCCAGCCGGGCGCCGGTCGCGAGGGCCTGGGCGTTGAGGGTGCCGACCCGGACGAGGTGGTCGGCGCCGGCCACCGCCTCGTAGGAGTTGGTGACCAGGCCGCCGAAGCCGAGCAGCTCGGCCACGCGGGCCGGGGCGATGTCCAGGTCGGTGCCGGCGAACGCGCAGGAGCCCAGCGGCGAGGTGTTGAGGGTCTCGATCAGGTCGGCGTACGCGACGGCCTCGCCGGCGAGGGCCTCGGCGTAGCCGGCGAGGGCGTGCCCGATGGTGGTGGGCTGGGCCGGCCGGCGGTGGGTGTAGCCGGTGATGACCACGTCGGCGTACCGGTGCGCCGAGTCCAGGGCGGTCGCGCCGGCGGCCAGGACCCGGTCGAGGACCCCGAGCAACTGGTCGCGCAGCAGCATCCGGAACACCCCGGCGTCGAGGTCGTTGCGGCTGCGGGCCATCTGCACGTCCAGCTCGGACGTGGGGATGCCGCACGCCTGCGCCAGCCGCTTCTCCATCAGGTAGTAGGTGTCCTCGAACGTGCCGTCGAACTCCGGCGCACCGGCGGTGTCGGCGCGCAGTTCGGCCAGCCCGCGCAGCAGCCGGGCGCCCCGCTCGGCGGGGATGAGCCCCTGCTCGGTCAGCATCACCACGTGCGCCTGGCTGGCCCGCACCATGGCCGGGAACAGGTACCCGACGTGGTGGTCGTAGGTCGGCCGGAGGTGGTGCCGCTGGTAGGTGGTCAGCGCGGGTGTGTTCATCAGAGTTGCGGCGTGGAAACCCGGCCGTTCAGGGCCGGGAGGAAACGCCGCTGCCTCCCCTCAACAATCGTGTAACACAATGGACTGATAGCCTGTGAAATGTGGGCGGGGTGGTGAAGCGGGCGCACAAGTACCGCTTCTATCCCACCGATGAGCAGGCCGAACAACTCCACCGCACCTTCGGGTGCGTGCGTCTGGTCTACAACAAAGCCCTCGAGATGCGGACCCGCGCATACGCCACCCAACGCCGCTCGATCAGCTACACGGAATCGTCGGCGGCGCTTACCGAATGGAAACGCGGCGAGGATCTGGCGTTCCTCAACGAGGTATCCAGCGTTCCGCTTCAACAAGCATTGCGGCATCTGCACGCCGCCTACGTGGCGTTTTTCGCCAAACGCGCCCGGTACCCCCGTTTCAAGTCCAAGAGGAAGTCCCGGGCCAGCGCCGAGTACACCCGGTCGGCGTTCCGCTGGCGGGACGGGAAACTGACTCTCGCGAAGATGGACGCCCCGCTGGACATTGTGTGGTCGCGTCCGTTGCCCGACGGCGCCGTACCGTCCACCGTCACCGTGTCTCGAGACGGGGCCGGCCGCTGGTTCGTGTCCCTGCTCGTCGAAGATCCGACCGTCGAGGCCCTCCCACTTCTCGACACGGCGGTCGGCGTCGACGTAGGCCTGACCAGCCTGGTGACCCTGTCCACCGGGGAGAAGGTCACCAACCCCCGTCACGAGCGGGCCGACCGGCGGAAACTCGCCAGGGCCCAGCGGGACCTGGCCCGCAAGGAGAAAGGCTCGGCCAACCGGGTCAAAGCTCGACTCAAGGTCGCCAGGATTCACGCCCGGATCGCCGACCGGCGCCGGGACCACCTGCACAAACTGTCGACTCGACTCGTCCGCGAGAACCAAACGGTCGTGATCGAGGACCTGACGGTGCGCAACATGCTGCGCAACCACCGGCTGGCCCGCGCGATCTCCGACGCGGCCTGGTCGGATCTGCGAGCCATGTTGGAGTACAAGGCCGCCTGGTACGGCCGTGAACTGATCGCGGTGGACCGCTGGTTCCCGTCGTCCAAGCTGTGCTCGGCCTGCGGGCAACTGACCGAATCCCTGCCGCTGAACATCCGGTCGTGGCAATGCCCGTGCGGTGTGACCCATGACCGGGACATCAACGCAGCGAAAAACCTTCTGGCCGCCGGGCTGGCGGACAGGTAAAACGCCTGTGGAGCTGATGTAAGACCTCAACGGAGTCCCTCCGGGCGGGCAGTCGGCGACGAAGCAGGAAACCCCCACGGGCGACCAGGGGGAATCCCGGCCCTTCAGGCCGGGAGGATGTCAAGACGGTTCTCTACTTCCTTCCTTCCCGTGCCGGGCGCGCCGGTCACCCGTCGCGCCCGGTCGTCAGCCGGTCAGTGGTCGAGGCCGAGCAGACGCTCGGCGTTCCCGGCGAAGATCGCGCGCAGGTGGTCGTCGGGCAGGCCCAGCTCGCGGCAGATCCGCAGCTGGTCGTCGAGGTAGCGGGTGACGTAGCCGCGCGGGAACCACGACGAGTCGCTGCCGAACACGATCCGGTGCGGGCCGATGGTCTCGTAGCAGCGCCGGAACAGCTCGTCCAGCGTCAGCTTGTACGGCATCCAGCGCACCCACTGGTTCGACCCTGAGGTGTCGACGTGGATGTTGGGGCAGCCCCAGGCGGCGAAGAGCAGATCCTGCACGTGCTGGACGCCGAAGTGCGGCACCACCACGGCAAGTTCGGGGAAACGGCGGGCCATCCGGGCCAGCTCGTCGGGGCCGCCGTACCGGCCGTGGGAGAGGCCGCCGGCGCTGCCGTAGTGGCCGATGTGGATCAGCACCGGCACGCCGAGGCGCTGGGCGGTGCCCCACAGCGGGTCGAGGGCCTCGTCGTCGAGCGGGCCGCGCAGCAGCGGGGCGAAGAGCTTCAGCCCGCGCAGGCCGCGTTCGACGACCGCGCGTTCCAGCTCGGCGGCGGCGTCCGGGCCGTACGGGTCGTGGTGGGCGAAGCCGAGCAGCAGGTCGGGGTGGCGGTCCACCACGTCGGCGACGGTGTCGTTGCCGCCGCCGGTGACGAAGACGGCGCGGCGGATGCCGACCGCGCGCAGCTCCTGCGCCCACCGGTCCGCCTCGTCCTCCCACCGCGACGCGGGGGGCTCGGGGTCGGGGAAGCCCCACGCCTGCCGCCACTGCGCCGCGTACGGGGCGGAGCCGGCGGCGCGGACGGCGCGCTCGTGCTCGCCGCCGGGGTGCATGCCGGCGGCGTGCTCGCACGCCCGGATCGTCTCGTCGGCGCCGATGCGGAAGTGCAGGTGGAAGTCGACGACGTCGAGTCCGCGGTCGACGGTCACGGTGCCTCCTCTGGTTCGGGCTCGCCGGCCGGCGGGGTGCCGGCGGGCGGAACGTCCGTGGGCGGCGGGGCGGCGCCGACCGGGGTGTCGGCGGGCAGCGGGGCGTCGGTGGGCGGGGCGGGAAGCGGGGCGGCCACCCAGGCGGCGACGACCTCCCGCAGCCGCGTCGCGGCCAGCTCCCGGACCCGCCGGCCGGTCTCCTCGCCCGCCAGCGAGACGTGCCCCGACCAGCCCTGCCACGGGTCGGGGCGGGACTCCACCAGCACGTACGGGTGGGTCACCGGCAGCTTCGGCCTCGGCGGCAGGTCGGCGACCGCGTCGAGGCGCACCGCGCCGGGGTCGAAGCCGAGCACCCCGTCGGTCTCGTACGCCCCGCCGTGGCCGCGCGCCGGCAGCGGCCCGTACAGCTCGGCGGTCTCGGCCGGGGTCACGAGCTGGAACCAGTTGACCAGCAGCAGGCTGGCTGTGCGCCGCCCGGAGACCCACTCCATGGCGGCCCGGACGGTGGACATGTTGGCGTCGTGCCCGTTGACGATCAGCAGCCGGGGGAACCCGGCCGCCACGATGCCCTCGATCACGTCGGCCAGGTAGCCGACCGCGATCTCCGGCCGGATCGCCACGGTGCCGGGCCACGGCCGGGTCTGGCCGGGGCACGCGGCGTACGGCACGGCGGGGAAGAGCACCCCGCGCGGACCCGGCGTCGTGCCGGGTGCGCCGGCCGGGGTCGCGGCGCCGGACGGCACCGCGGCGCCGTTGCCGGGGACCGCGCTCTCGGCGGCGAACCCCTGGGCGAGGATCAGGTCGGTGCCGAGCGGCAGGTGCGGGCCGTGCCACTCGACCGCCCCGACCGGCAGCACCGCGAAGTCCGCCGCCTCGGCCACCGCCGCCAGTTCCCCGCCGGGGATCCGGGCGGCGGGGACCAGCCCGCCGCCCGCCGGCCAGGCCGCGCTCACGCCGTCCACCGCGCCGCCTCCCGGCTGGAGCGCCGGCCGCCCTCCAGCCGGCCGGAGACCACCATCACCACGAAGATCAGGACCACCTGGAGCATGCCGTACGCGGCGGCGGTGCCGACCTCGAACGAGTACATCCGGTTGTTGATCTCGACGGAGATCGGCGCGGTGTCGGAGGTGTAGATGAGCACCGAGGCGACGAACTCGCCGACGCCGTGCACGAAGGCGAGCAGCGCGCCGGCCACCACGCCGGGCAGCATCAGCCGCAGGGTGACCGTGCCGAACGCCCGCCACCAGGACGCGCCCAGGTTGCGCGCGGCCTCCTCCAGCGACGGGTCGATCTGCGCCAGAGTGGCCGAGCTGGACCGGAACACCAGTGGCAGGAACCGCACGAAGTACGCCAGCGGCATGATCCAGAAGGTGCCGATGAGCACCTGCCCGAAGCTGAACGCGTTGCCGGTGCTGAACGCCGAGATCAGGTTGATCGCCACCACCGTGCCGGGCAGCGCCCAGGCCAGCATGACCGCCACGTCCAGCAGGCCCCGGCCGCGGAAGTCCAGCCGCCGCACCGCGTACGCGATGAGCACGCCGACCACGACGCAGCCGACGGTCGCGATCAGGCTCATCTGCAGCGAGTTGAGGATCGGCTGGAACGCCTCGGGGTCGGAGAAGATGGTGACGAAGTTCTGCGTGGTGTAGGCCGCCGGGATCACCTCGGTGGTCCAGGACCCGTCGGCGGAGAACGCCACCAAGGCGATGGTCGCCACGGGGGCGAGCAGCACGGCGGTGGCCAGGATCGACGCGACCAGGGCCAGCCACTTGCCGAACGGGTTGGTGATCTCCCGCCGGTGCGCGGCGACACCCTTCGACTGGGACCGGTAGCTGCGCCGCCCCTCGTACCAGCGCATGCCGAGCAGGAACAGCACCGACACCACGCCGAGCACCGAGGCGTACGTGGAGGCCATCGGCAGGTCGCCGTTGGTGCGGTTGATGTAGATCTGCATGGTCATGGTCTGGTCCACCCCGAACAGCAGCGGGGCGGTGTACGAGGCCAGCGAGGTCATGAAGACCAGCAGCGAGGCGGAGACCAGCGCCGGGGTGAGCATCGGCAGCAGCACCGTGCGCCACACCCGCACGCGGCCGGCCCCCAGGTTGTACGCGGCCTCCTCCACCGAGGGGTCCATCCCGCCGAGCGCGGCGGAGGCGGACAGGTAGAAGTACGGGTACATGGTGAAGGTGTGCACCACCAGCACCCCGGCGATGCCGCTGAACGGCAGCACCGGGTTCTCGGTGCCGAAGAGTTGCTGGAGCCCGCGCGGGAGGATGCCCGTCTCGCTGTAGAGCAGCTGGAACGAGATCGCCCCGATCAGCGGCGGCAGGGCCGCCGGCACCAGGATGATCGCCTCGATCAGCCGGCGGCCGGGGAACGAGAACCGCTTGAGCAGGAAGGCCATCGCCACGCCGACGATGCCGCAGAGCAGCACGCTGGCCGCGGAGATGATCAGCGAGGTGACCAGGGACGAGCGGGCCACCCCGTCGCCGGAGAGGAAGGCGCCGTAGTTCTCCACGCCGTCCACGCCGACGCTCTCGGCGAAGGTGGCGAACATCGGCTGCACGACGTACCCGAAGAGGATCAGCGCGAGCGGGAAGACCAGGACGTACGGGAACCAGCGGGAGCCGGTGCCGCCGGCGAAGCGGTCGGCGAGCCGGCGGCGCGGCGCGCGCGGCGGCGTCGGCTCCTGGGTGACCGGGGCGACGGTGGCCGGGCTGGGGGTGGCGGGAATGGTGCTCACGGGCGCACCACCCACATCCGCTCGCGGTTGAGCCGCAGCCCGACCTGGTCGCCGGCGGCGATCCCGTCCGGCACGTCGATCGCGGCGACCTGCACCGACTCGCCGGCCACGTCGACCACGAGGTTGGTGGCCATCCCGGTGAACTCCACCTCGGTGACCCGGCCGGGCAGCGCGTCCGCGTCGGTGGCCGAGGTGAGGCCGATGTGCTCGGGGCGGACCGACACCAGCGCGGTGTCGCCCTGGCGCAGGCCGTGCCCGGTCGGGGCGGGGACGGCGATCTCGCCGCCGGCGGGCAGCTTCACCGTGACGGCCTGCTCGGCGGCGCCGGCCACCGGCAGGGAGAGCACGTTGCTGCGGCCGATGAAGCGAGCCACGAAGCTGGTCGCCGGGCGGTGGTAGATCTCCTGCGGGGCGCCGATCTGCTGCACCCGGCCGGACTGCATCACCGCGATCCGGTCCGACATGGCCATCGCCTCGGCCTGGTCGTGCGTGACGTAGATGGAGGTGGTGCCGGCCTCGCGCTGGATGCGGCGGATCTCCACCCGGGTCTCCTCGCGCAGCTTGGCGTCGAGGTTGGACAGCGGCTCGTCGAGCAGCAGGGTGCGCGGCCGGATCACCAGGGCCCGGGCGAGGGCGACGCGCTGCTGCTGGCCGCCGGAGAGCTCGTCGATACGGCGGTCGCCGTAGCCGGCGAGGTGCACCTGCCCGAGCGCCTCCTCGACCCGGCGCCGCGACTCGGCCCGGCCGACCTTGCGGATCTTGAGCCCGTACGCGACGTTCTGCGCCACGCTCATGTGCGGGAAGAGCGCGTAGTTCTGGAACACCATGCCGGTGTCGCGCTTGTTCGGCGGTCGGCGGGTGACGTCCTCGGCGCCGAACCGGATCCGGCCGGAGGTGGGGAAGTAGAACCCGGCCACCATGCGCAGGGTCGTGGTCTTGCCGCAGCCGCTCGGGCCGAGCAGCGTGAAGAACTCCCCGGCGGCGATGGTGATGTCGACGTCGTCCACGGCCGCGGTGTCGCCGCCGCGCGCGAAGCGCTTGCTCACCGACTCCAGCGTGACATCGATCATGAGGTCCTCTCCTTCGTGCGGTACCGGACCTGTCGGTCGTGGGATGGGGGGCGGGAGACGGGAAGGGCACCTTCCTGACGCCTCCGGCGGAGAGGGGCTCGCCTCTCACACCGTGCCGGCGCCCCGGGGGCGGGCGGCGGGGCGCCGGGGACGGGACGGGCCCGCCCCCGGCGCCCGGGCGGTCAGCCCTTGTTCTTGATCTGGCTGTTCCAGTGGTTGATCCACTCGGTCTCGTTCTTGCCGATCACGTCCCAGTCGACGTCCAGCGGCTTGAGCTGGAGCTGGGCCAGCCACTCCGGCTTCTCGGCGATGTCCACGGCCGGGATCTGGTAGTAGTCCTTGGCGAGGTCGGCGCGGAGCTTGTCGTCGAAGAGGAACTCGATGAACTTCTGCGCGCCCTCGCTGTTGCCGCCCTTGACCGCGGCCAGGCCGTCGACCAGCACCGGGGCGCCGGAGGCCGGCATGACGTAGCCGAACGGCATGTTCGACTGGTGGGCCTGCAGCAGGATGTCCTGCAGGTTCCAGGCGCTGAGCGTGCCCTGCTGGCGGGACAGCTTCAGGTAGAGGTCGGTCGGGTTGGCCGCGTACGCGCCGGTGTTGGCGTCGAGCTTCTTGAGCCAGTCGTAGCCGGGCTGCGGGTTGCTGCCGTCCGCGGACTGGCGCACGATCATCGCGGCGTAGATCGACCGCATGGTGCCGGACGCGGCCACGTCCCGGATGATGATCTTGTCCTTCCACTCCGGCTTGAGCAGGTCGTCCCAGTCCTTCGGGGCCTGCTCCGGAGTGAGGGCCTTGTTGTTGTACATGATGACCTCGGGCAGCAGGATCTCCCCGAACCAGCGGCCCTCGGCGTCCTTGTACTTGGCGTCCATCTTGCTGGCGAAGGTCGGCTGCCAGGAGGTCAGCAGGTCCTCGGACGCGCCGGCCGCGAGGCCCTGCTGGGTGCCGCCCCACCAGACGTCGGCCTGCGGGTTGGCCTTCTCGGCCCGCACCCGCTCCAGGATCTCCTGGGCGCCGAGGTTGAGGATCTCGACCTTGCCCTTGTACTCGGGGTACTTGGCGGTGAACTGGTCCACGACGTAGTCGGAGACCTTCTTGTCGCGGGCGGTGTAGATGGTCAGCTTCTCGGCGCTGCCGCCGCTGGCCGCGTCGTCACCGCCGCCGCCACAGGCGGTGCCGGCGGCGAGCACGGTGGCGAGCGCGCCGGCGAGGAGAAGGCGACGTTTCATGGGGTACCTCCGAGGGGTGAGGGGAACTACGTTGTTCGGGGTGTGAGGTCAGGGGGTCGGCAGCAGGGTGGGCAGGCCCGCGGCGGCCGCGGAGAGGGCGTAGCTGACGGCGCCGTGCAGCACCGCCCGGTCGCCGAGCACCGCCCGGCGGACGTCGGTGGCGCTCGGCGCGGCGGCGCTGACGAGCGCCTGGAGCCGGTCGACGGCGGCGTCGTCGAGCTGGGCGGCGGCGCCGCTGAGCAGCACCCGCCCGGGGTCGACGACGCAGACGCAGGAGACGATCAGCCGGGACCAGGCCGCGAGCAGCTCGTCGAGGTACGCGGCGGCCCGTCCGTCGGTGGCGGCCAGCTCCACCAGGGCGGCCACGGGCGAGTCCGGGCGCCGCCCGGGGGCCAGCGCCACCACCCGCTCGGCGATGGCGTTCTCCGACCAGCGGGCCTCGAACGGGCCGATTCCGTCGTGGCCCCGGTCGGCCGGGTCCAGCGGCAGGAAGCCGACCTCGCCGGCGGCCCCGCCGGCGCCCCGGCGGACCTGCCCGTCGAGCACGAGGCCGGCGCCGATGCCGTCGGCGACGTGCAGCAGCAGCAGGTCGGCGACGTCGCTGCCGGCGCCGACCGCGTGCTCACCGGCGGCCATCAGGTTCACGTCGTTGTCCACCAGCACCGGCACCCCGAGCCGGCGTTGCACCGACTCCCCCACCGGCCGCGCCTCGACGAGGCCGACCGAGGGGGCCAGGCGGACGGCGCCGCCGGTGGAGATGCCGGGCGCGGCGACGGCCACCCCGCGCAGCGCCGGCAGGCCGTCGCCGACCAGCTCGGGCACCGAGCGGCAGATGGTGTCGACGATGTCGCCGGCGAGCCGCACCGCGCGGTGGGCGATCACGGTCCCGTCACTGTCGGCGATCTCGCAGCTGAGCCGGGACGGCTCCAGCGAGACCGCGGCGACCAGCTCGGCCCGGGGGTTGAACTCCAGCATCGCCCGGGGACGGCCGGCACGCGACGCGCCGGGACCACGCTCGATGAGGTAACCCTCGGCGATCAGCTCCCGCACGAGCGGGGTGAGCGTGGCGGGGCTCAGGCCGGTGAGCTCGGTCAGCTCGGCACGGGAGAGCACCCGCACCTGGCGGGCGGTCGAGATCACGGAAAGCCGCTTGATCTCCTTCGACCGCTCCCGGCTCACCGGGCTCGTCGGTGGCGTCACCACGTCAGTCACACTTCCTTCCTACGGCGAACGAACTATTGAGTCAAGTAACGAAACCGTCTCGTTACCTTGCGGCCACCTTCACGAGCAGCAGAAACACCCTTCGCGGATCCCGCCGGAGTCGAGCACGCGCGCCGCCGGCCGAGGCGTGGAAGACCGCCTGACCCCTTGTTTGTTTCTTTCGCAAATAAAGAAAGACCTTGCAAAGCATTGACGGGCCGCCGCACCGGTCCCTAGCGTCACCGGGCGAAGGCCTTCCAGTGTGTACGGATCTCCGTGCCGCTGCGTACCCCGGTGCCGTGGCGCCCCTCGCGCCCCGCACCCCGCACCCCCCACCTCCGCCGTCTCGCCGTCCGACCACGACCCCGCGTCCGCGCCGCCGTGCGCCCGACGTCGGTGGCCGCTGCGCGGACCTCGCGTGTCGCGAAAGGACCTGCATGCGACTCAAGTCGTTCCTGCTACCCACGGCGCTCGCCCTGGCCCTGTCCGGGGCGCCCGCCGCCGCCCTAGCCGCCCCCACCGACGCCCCGCCGACCGACACCGTCGACCTGGACGTCCTCTTCGTCAGCGCCCACCCCGACGACGAGGCCGGCAGCCTCGCCACCCTCGGCCAGTGGAAGGAGAAGCACGGCGCCAAGGCGGGCGTCGTGACCATTACCCGCGGCGAGGGCGGCGGCAACGCCGTCGGCCTCGAGGAGGGCCCGCCGCTGGGCATCATCCGCGAGCGCGAGGAGCGCACCGCGATCGGCCGGGCCGGCGTGGAGAACCTGTACAACCTCGACCGCGTCGACTTCTGGTACACCGCCTCCGCGCCGCTGTCCGAGCAGATCTGGGGGCACGACGACACCCTGGCCCAGATCGTCCGGGTGATCCGGCAGACCCGGCCCGAGATCGTCATGACGATGAACCCGTCGCCGACGCCCGGCAACCACGGCAACCACCAGCAGGCCGCCCGGTTCGCCGCCGAGGCGTTCCACGCCGCCGCCGACCCGGCCGCCTTCCCCGAGCAGCTCACCCAGGAGGGCCTGAAGCCGTTCCGGGCCGCGAAGTTCCTGCGTACCGGCGGGACCGGCAGCTCGGCGACCGGGGCGCAGTGCGCGTCCAGCTTCGTGCCGACCGTCCCGACCGACCAGGTGTTCGGCGTCTGGGAGGGCACCCCGAGCGCCGACGGCAGGACCTGGGCCGAGGTCGAGGTCGACGCCCGCCGGGACTACGTCACCCAGGGCTGGGCCGGCACCGCCGCCGCCCCCACCGACCCGGCGAAGATCCGCTGCGACTTCTACACCCTGGTCGACAGCCGCGTCCCGTACGACCCGGCGGACACCTCGCCGGAGGCCATCCTGCGCGGCTCGGTGCTGCCGGCCACGGCCGGCGGGCTTCCCCAGGGCACCGAGCTCTACCTGACCGCCGACCGGTTCGATCTCGCCCCCGGCGAGACCGTCGAGGTCACCGCGCACGTCCGCGCCCCGCACAACCGGGCGCTCACCGCGCCGCGGGTCTCCCTGCGGCTGCCGCAGGGCTGGACCGCCACCGGCTCCGGCGCACTGCGCGGCGCCGTCCCCGCCGGCACGGAGCGGACCGTCACCTTCACCGTGACCGTTCCCGCCGGCGCCGACACCAACGAGCAGCACCTCGTCGGCGCGAACCTGACCACCGGCCAGGGCGCCGGCCGCACCGACCGCGCGGTCCGGGTGGTCGCCGACGTGCGCGGCACCCTGGAGCCACTGCCCGAGGTCGGGCTGTTCCGCACCTGGGCCGGCGACAGCGGCTACCCGCAGCTGGACACCCTGATCAAGCCGGTCCTCACCCTCGGCTCCGGCAAGAGCCGGACCGTCCGGGTCGACCTGCGCAACCACGGCGAGGCCCCCCAGAGCGGCACCGTCACCCTCGGCCTGCCGGCCGGCTTCACCGCCGACGCGGCGACCAAGAGCTACGCCGAGCTGGCGCCGGGCGCGACCGGGGCGGTCACCTTCACCGTCACCAACAGCGACGCCACCCTGCCGACCGCCAACGAGGGCGGCGACGGCGGCGACTACGGCATCACCATCACCACCACCAGCGCCGCCGGCAGCACCGTCGAAACCGGCGCACTGGAGATCGTGCCCACCAGCGAGGTGCCGCACGCCGGGCACGACCACGCCGTCGACGGGGTGGCCTCCCCGGGCGAGTACCCCGGCGAGGAGCTGGACCTGTCCCGGATCTGGGAGGGGCAGGCCACCACGCCGCAGGACGCCTCGGCCACGGGCCGCGTCGCCTGGACCGAGGACGCGCTGAAGGTGTTCGTCCAGGTCACCGACGACGTGCTCGGCAAGAAGGTGGTGCCGCAGGACTGCAAGCGGCAGCGGCGTACCGACAGCGTCGAGATCATCGTCGACCCGAAGGGGAACTCGACGGACACCTCGACGGTGTTCAAGGCCGGCATCTTCCCGGTCACCGACGACCCCGCGGGCGGCAACCCACCGTGCTGGCAGCGCGACGCCGACAACCGGCAGGGCCCGGGCGCCACGACCGCACCGGGAATGACGGTGGTCAGCAAGGTCACCGCGCCGTACGCCGGCTACACCATCGAGGCGAGCATCCCGTTCGCGGTGCTGCCCGACGCCGTCGACCCGGCCCGGATGGGCTTCAACGTGCTGGTCTACGACTCGGACACCCAGGACCTGACCTCCCAGTCCCGGCTGGGCTGGTCCACCTTCACCGGCGTCCGCGCCGACCCGTACCGGTACGGCCTGATGACCCTGCCCGGGTACACCCCGACCCAGCGGCAGCCCAGCGCGCCGGTGTTCCCGGACACCGCCGCCCGCAGCGTGCACAGCCCGCAGACCATCGCGCAATCCGCTGTCGACGGCGTCGCGCCGGCCGCCGTGGCCCGGCTCCCCGAGCGGGCGCTGCGGCTGACCGGCCAGCGCCAGGTGGCCGGCGGGGTGCAGGTGACGGTCCTCGCCGACCGTGCGGGCACCGCGTACCTGCACGCCTGGGACGGCGACCGTTCGCTCGGTGAGCGGACCGTGCAGCTGCGCCCCGGCGACCCGGTGACCGTGCTGGTCCCGGTCACCGGCGGCACGGCCGACGGCCTGCTGGCCGCGTTCGAGGCCGGCGGCGCCGCGCTGGCCCGCCACGTGCCGCTGACCTGACCGGCGACGGCCCGGCCCCGGTCATCCGACGCGGATGACCGGGGCCGGGCCCACTCGGCGGGTCCCCCGCGCCCGACGGACACCGGCCGCCGGGCCACGCCGGTACGCGCGCGGCCGTACCCCGACGGCCGGCACGCCATGGCGTTCGCGCCGCCCCGGGTCGACGCGCCGGCCTTCCGGCACAAACGACGCACCGCGCGGGCGGTCCTGCGACACCTCGCCGGCGCCGAGCCGCCCCGGCCGTCGACTGACCCGGTCTACAGCACGTTGCGCCACAGCAGGACCAGGCCGAAGACCACCCCGAACGTGACGACCACGGCTTTGAGCGGGGCACCGGGGAGCCTGCGGAGCAGCCGCGCCCCGACGTAGCCGCCGACGACGGTCGCTGGGACCAGGATGGCCGCCCCCGCCCAGCTGACGGTGCCGAAGGAGACGTAGAGCACCACCGCCGTAAACGAGATGACGGCCGACAGCAGGTTCTTCAGGGCGACCGTCCTGGTGAGCGGCTCTTGCTGCAGGAGAGCCAGGCTGGCGACCAGCACGATGCCGAACCCCGCGCCGATGTAGCCGCCGTAGACCCCGCCCAGGGCTACCAGCACCTGCAGCGTCGCCGGGTGTTTCTGTCGGCCACGCAGCACGGAGCGCCTGACCAGCTCGTTCAGGCGGCCCTGGAGGCCGAGGACGGCAGAGGCGGCGAGCACCAGGAACGGCACGATCATGTCGAAGACGCGGCTGGGCGTCAGCAGCAGCAGCGCCGACCCGGCGACCCCGCCGAGCACGGCGGCGGGCAGGATCCGCCTGATGTCTCGCCGCGGTGGCAGATCCCGGTAACCGCCCACGACGCTGGCCACGTTCCCCGGGAACACCGCGACCGTGCTGGTCAGCTTCGCGGTCAGCGGCGGTATGCCGGTGCCGAGCAGCGCCGAGAAGGCGATGAGGGAGCCGCCGCCCGCGACCGCGTTGAAGGCGCCCGTGGCGACACCGGCGGCGAAGAGCAGCGTTGCCTTGATGGGATCCATCGGGTCCCAGGCTAGTGGCGTCGCCCGCCGGCCGGGCCAGGGTCCGCCGGCCGGGCCGGGCCGGCGCGCCGCGACGCGGACGGCCTGACGGTGGCCGGCGGCGTAGCGGCGTCGAGGACGCCGGGGTGGCAACAGCGGCGGTCGGCGGCGGGGAAATTCACCTCTTCCGGATGAGGCGGAAGCCGCGATTCGCGGGAATGGTGGCCCTGAGGAGGTGGCGCGATGGGGGATGCCACCCAGGCTTTCTTCCGTAGCCTGGCTCAGCGTGGACACGACCGCCGCCTGACGGCGATCGACGAGGGCAGTGTCCGCTTCGAGATCAGCCGGGACGGGCGGGTCGACCGCTGGCTCGTCTCCATCGACAAAGGCAACGTCACGGTCTCGGAGCAGGCGACCGGCGGGGACGCGGTCGTCCAGGCGGACGCGGCGGTGTTCGACCGGATCGCCAGCGGCGAGGCGTACTTCCTGACCACCGTCCTGCGCGGCGAGGCGACCGTGGCGGGCAGCCCCCGGCTCTTCGCGAGCCTCCGTAGGTTGTTCCCGCCACCACCCAGGTCGGCGGGGACCGAGCGCCGAGGAGGTGACCATGAGTGAGGATCAGGTGGGCATCCTGGACGGCACCACCTTCATGGTGTGTAACCGCTCGGGCGACATCATCCCGTCACCCGACGCTCCCATGGGCCTTTTCGCCCACGACACCCGGCTGCTGTCGAAGTGGGTGCTGACGGTGAACGGGGAACGACTGACCACCCTTTCCATCGACGACATCCACTACTTCGAGAACCGGTTCTTCCAGGTTCCGGGGCGTCAGGACGTCTACGTCAACAGCACCGTGGGGGTGCGCCGGCTGCACAGCCTGGACAGCGGCCTCCACGAGGACCTGACCGTCATCAACTATGCCAACGAACCGGCCGACGTGACCCTCAGGATCGAGGCGGACGCCGACTTCGCGGACCTCTTCGAGGTCAAGGACGCGGCGGTGAGGAAGAAGGGCCGCCACTACCGGCGGGTCGACGACGGGCGCCTCGTCCTCGGTTACGAACGGGAGCGGTTCCGACGGGAGACGATCATCTCCGCGTCGGCGCCGGCCGCATGGGACGACGACGGCCTGACGTTCGAGGTCCACCTCGAACCTCGCAGCCGATGGACCGTCAGACTCAGCGCCCTGCCGGACCTTCCGATGCCCAGAGGGCTGGAACGCCTCGTGATCCCGGGGCGGGCCGCAGGCAAGGGCAGAAACAAGGAACAGGATCTCCTGGAGTGGTTGGACCACGCGCCGCGCCTGGAATCCGGCTGGGAGCCGCTCAGCGGCACGTACCGGCAGAGCCTGATCGACCTGGCCGCGCTGCGCTTCAGTCCCTTCCTCGCCGAGGACAAGAGGGTCCCCGCCGCCGGCCTGCCCTGGTTCATGGCCATGTTCGGTCGGGACAGCATCTTCACCAGTCTGCAGGCGTTGCCGTTCACACCCGAACTCGCCGCCACCACCCTCCGGGTGCTGGCGCTGCGGCAGGGCAGCCGCGTCGACGACTTCCGGGAGGAGGAGCCCGGCCGGATCCTGCACGAGATGCGGTACGGCGAGATGAGCATCTTCGAGGAGACCCCGCACACGCCCTACTTCGGCAGCGCCGACTCCACTCCCCTGTTCCTCGTCCTGCTCGACGAGTACGAGCGGTGGACCGGCGACGTCGACCTCGTACGCTCGGTCGAGCACGAGGCGCGCGCGGCGATCGACTGGATCAACAACTACGCCGACCTGACCGGCATGGGCTACATCTCCTACGAGCGGCGCAACACCAGGAACGGTCTGGAGAACCAGTGCTGGAAGGACTCCTGGGACAGCATCTGTTACCGCGACGGTCGGCTGCCGGGCTTTCCCCGCGCGACCTGCGAGCTGCAGGGGTACGCGTACGACGCGAAGATGCGCACCGCGCGGCTCGCCCGCAGCGTCTGGAACGACCCGCTGTACGCGGACCGACTGGAGCAGGAGGCCGCCGACCTCAAGGAACGCTTCAACCGCGACTTCTGGGTGGCGGACGGCGAGTACATGGCGCTCGCCCTCGACGGCGACGGCCGCCAGGTGGACGCCCTGTCGTCCAACATCGGGCACCTGCTGTGGAGCGGCATCGTCGAGAAGCCGAAGGCGGAAGCCCTGGTGCGGCACCTGATGTCGCCCGCCCTGTTCAGCGGCTGGGGTGTCCGCACGCTGGCCGAGAACCAGGGCCGCTACAACCCCATCGGCTACCACGTGGGCACCATCTGGCCGTTCGACAACTCCTTCATCGCCTGGGGACTGCGGCGCTACGGGTACGCCGACGAGGCGGCGCGGATCGCCGCCGGCATCCTGGACGCCGCCGTCTTCTACGACGGCCGGCTGCCCGAAGCCTTTTCCGGATCCTTTCGCACCGACACCCGGTACCCGGTCAACTATCCCACCGCCTGCAGCCCCCAGGCGTGGTCCGCCGGAGCGACCCTGCTCCTGCTGAGGACGATGCTCGGGCTCCACCCGGTGGGCGAAGACCTCGTCGTCAGGCCCGCCCTCCCCGCTAACCTCGACTTCGTGGCGTTGCACGGCATCCCCGGCCGGTGGGGGCGGTTCGACGCCTACGGCAGGGGGCCGGCCGCCGCGGGCAGGCAGGGCTACCAGCCGGCACCGCAACAACTCTCCGCCTCGTGACGGGAGGAACAATGCGAGACATCGACCCGGCGCGCACCGCGGTGGTCGGCGTCCACTGGCAGCACGAGGTCGTCAGCCCCGACGGGCTGTTCGGTCCCTTCTTCGCCGAGCAGGTCGCCCGACACCGCGTCGCCTCGTACGCCGCCCAGGTCGCCGGGGCGGTACGCGCAAGCGGCGGGCTGGTCGTCTACACGCGGGTCGCCCACCGGCCCGGCTACCCGGACCTCATCCCCAACACGCCCAGCTTCGCCATGATCCCCGAGCGGCAGGCATTCCTGGAGGGCGCGCCGAAGTCCCGCATCATCGACGAGGTCGCGCCGGAGGCGGGCGACGTCGTCATCACCCACGTGCGGCTCACCGGCTTCTTCGGCACCGAACTCGACACGGTGCTGCGGCGCAGGCAGATCGAGACAATCCTGTTCACCGGCGTCGCCACCAACCTGTCCGTGGCGGGAACCGCCTTCGAGGCGGTCAACCACGGATATCGGCCCGTGATCGTCTCCGACGCCTGCACGGCCGCGACCGACGAGGCCCACCGGGCGAGCCTGGAGACGTGGGGCCAGCTCGGCGAGGTGGTCACGACCGCCGAGGTCGTCGAGCGGCTGTCGCGATGAGTCGCCCCTCCATCCGCGCTGGCTGCGTCGCGGTCCGGTCCGGCTGCCGCCACGGACTCCGCTGACGTCGGTCGACGCATGGACAAGTTGGGCACCCGGGTAGCGAGCCAGGGATACGGGGAGTGCCCTCGACTTCCCCGCGCAGTTCCCGCTCCCGACTTCGGCAGGGCCAGCGCATGTCAGCCACCGCGGCTTCAGAGCGGCCGGACCGGGCTGTGGCGGTTTTGCGCAGCCCGGGTGCCCTCATCGAGGTGTCCACCACCGCCTGGGTGGCGCGAGCTTGGCGGGTGCTCAAGGGACTGTGTCGGAGTAGACCTCGACGTCGTAGAGCAACTGCACGTTGCGGCGGCCGTTCGTGATGCCGACGAAGAGCGGGTCACCGGCCGGGATGCGGCCCTGGCGCCACACCTGTTCCCGAGCAGCTTCCCGCGATTCGTGATGGATCTTGCCCTCTTGATGCAGTTGCAGGACGCGACGGGCATTGGTCCGGTCGCTGTCGAGGTGGACTCGCAGCAGAGGCATGGCGAACTCCTTGCCGACCGTCAAGGCCATCCTTTCGTACGTTCAACTAGCTTACCGCTGTTAAGTTGCCTGTCCACCGGACTAGAGTTGGCTCTATGACCACCGCAGAGCCCGGTGCGCCGACGACACCCTCGGCGGGGCGACGGGGCAGCCGCACCCCGCCACCGGTATGGCTGCGGGCGGAACCCTCACGTGCACGGCGCAAACCGCCGCTGACCCTCGAGCGCATTGTGGACACAGCGGTGACCATGCTGGACGAGCACGGCATCGAGGGCCTGACGATGCGCTGCCTCGCCCAACAGCTCAACGTGACGGCGACTGCGTTGTACTGGCACGTGAGGACGAAGGATGACGTCCTGGACCTGGCCGTTGACCGGATCTTCGGCGACGTGCCGATTCCGGACGTGAGCGACGACTGGCTAGAGGACATCCGCGCCCTCGTCCGGGGCTGGCGTGGCGCCATGCTGGGCCATCCCTGGGCACCAAGGCTGGTCGGACGTCCGATGCTCGGGCCCAACGTCCTGGCCCGTACCGAGTTTCTGCAATCGGCGCTGGTGCGCGGCGGCTGTTGCGGACTTCAGCTTGCGGTGGCCACGCGAATGCTGGCCAACTACGTCATCGGCGCCTCGCTCACGGAAGCCACGTGGCACCAGACCGCGGACCCTGACGTGAGAGCCGCAGCCCGCGACCATGTCGGCGCCAACGCCAACGCCTATCCGACCCTCAACGCCTCTGGCCATCTCGACGACACCCAATGGGACGACGACCTGCTGTTCGAGGAGGGCCTCAACGGAATTCTCATGACAGCAGTACGGACAGGAATGCCGGAATGACCGCGCGCACCATTCGGTTTCTTTGATTCCGGCCAGCGCTCGACTTCGACGTGGTGCAGGACGAGACTGACCGACGTGCTCGACGACCTGGACGCGACCGTGCGCATCGAAAGCGTCGACACCGTCGCCACCGCGGTACTGGCCGCCGTCCCACGCGATGCCCGCAAGCCGGCCGCGGTTTCCACCCTCCGCGACCGGCTGGCGCCAGGTGACGGCACTGGCCATTACCCGCGACGGGCAGGCTGACCTGCACCAGCAGCACGAACACCTGCGCGCCGTATACCGAGAGGTGCACAACGACAACCTGCACGATCCGTTCTACAGCGAACCTCGCTACCAGAACCGCCTGGAAACGTATGCCGCACGGAACGGCTTCGCCCTGGCCACCGGGGTGACGAACGGCGAGATGGTGGGTTATGCGCTCGGCTGCACCCTCCCGGCCGGGGCGCGGTGGTGGATCGACATGGTCGACCCGATCGCCCCCGGGCTGATCACCGGCGTTGGTCACCCAGTCGATACCGGCTGATCTGCGCGTCCGTTAGAGATCAAGTCAGGTCGACTCGGCGGAGCCTCAACGGGCGGAAGGAGCACGGCGCATGGAGCCAGTGGTCTCGGGCGCTGGCCGTCGGAGCGGTCACAGCTGATTCTGATCGGGAGCGAGACGCCGAACGGGTCGAGCGCCCACGGGGTTGCGGGCGGCCGGCACGATGACCGGGTGCATGCCGCGACCACACCGCGACGGTCCCCGGCCTGGGTGACCGTCGGATGCGTGCTGCTGCTGGTGGTCGGCGGCGCGCTGCTCTGGCTGCCGTTCCACACCCAGTACGCACTCGACGACTGGAAGACCGACCTGCGGGCGCAGGGCGTGCCGGCGCGGGCACTCGTCCACGACCGCGGGTCCAAGCGTGGCGGCACGTCGACCACCATGCACGTCCGGTACGAGTTGTCCGGCCGGACGTACACGCGGGAGGTCGCCTGCTTCGAGGTGTGCCGGTCCGTCGGCGACGAGATGCGGATCTGGGTCAACCGGGGCGATCCGGGCGACTTCGTCACCGATTTCGACCAACTCAGCGGGCACCGGGGCCGCGTACAGGGAGGGCTGGGCGCCGTCGGGTTCGGGATCCTGGTCGTGGCGGTCCCCCTGACGCTGTCCCGCGTCCCGTTCGGGCGCTGGTTCCCTCGGCGTACGCCGCCGCAGCCCTCGACTCCGCGAGCCCGGGACGGTGCCGCGTTCACAAGCCGCTCGAAGCACAAGCGCGGCGGCCGCTAACTTCCGCCGCTCAGGGGACGAGATAAATGCGGTTGGCCGACGTGTACGGGGTCGTTACCGTGGTCGGGCACCTCCCGGTGCGCAGGCAACGGCTACTTCCGCTTCCCACGGGGAGACGCGGGTTCGAATCCCGCCGCCGCCGAAACGCGGTGTCGACCAGCGGCCCAGGTCACCTTGGCCCGCGAGGGCCGGTCTCCGTTGCCGCATCTGGTCTCGGGAGGCGCGCTCACGCCGCTCACCCGGTGCGATGGAGACGGTTACTTCTGGCAGAGAGCCCGCAATAGGGCTCTGCGGTTCGAGCCCGCACACGCCGTGTCCAACCTTGGTCTCGGGTGAGCGGCGTGAACGTCTGACGGACGCGAAATCCCTTGCCGCTCCCGAGCCGCCGCCTGTACGTTGTTGCCGCACGTCCCGGTGCGAAGGTGACGGATACTTCTTTCCCAAACGAGCCCGTCGCCGTCGTCGGTCTCGGGACGTGCTCACGCCGCGTACCCGGTGCGCAGACGACGGATACTTCTAATCTATGGGTCGGGGGTTCGAGTCCCCTCCAGCCTCAGTGCTGGTAGCTCAGTTGGCAGAGCAATAGGCATTTCCGTCGTCGACCTTCTGGTCTCGGGTACGCGGCGCGACCGTTCCTGCCACCCACCATCGCGGAACGGCAAACTCCGTTGCCCGGCCGCCGGTGCCGCCGCTACGGTCGGTCCGCACTTCCCGGTGCGAAGGTGACGGTTACCTCTGGAGGGGCGAACGCCCCTGCGAAGGGCGCATCCGTCACCGGCTCCGATCTCGGGAGGCGCGACCACAGCACACCCGGTGCGCAGGCGACGGTTACTTCACGGGATCCGCAGGTGGGGGTTCGAGTCCCCCCATGCCTTCGGGCGGGTAGCTCAATCGGACAGAGCGGCGGACAAGTCCGTCGCCGACACTGGTCTCGGGTGTGCGTGTGGCCGCGTCCTCTCGTACGAAACATGGGGGACGTGATGGCCAAGTTCAACCTCAAGCTGCGCAAGAACCGGCACGAAGACGACCATGAGGTCGTCACCGCCGAGGGCGCCCCGGGTTTCGCCCGCGGGCCGCGCACGGAACTGTTCCTGCTCGGCGTGTCGAACATGGTCGGCGAGGACACCTTCTACGAGGGCGCCGCCGACCGGGATGCTCGGTTCCGTGAGCTGGTCGCCACCGTCGCCGTCGCCGACCCCGACTGGTTCGCCCGCTTCGTGCCGTGGCTGCGCACCGGCGCGATGCTGCGTTCGGCGGCTGTCGTGGCCGCCCTCGAGGGTGCCCGCGCGCAGGTGGCGGCCGGCATTCCCGGATCGCGGTCCATCGTGAACTCGGCGTTGCAGCGCGCGGACGAGCCGGGCGAGGCCCTCGCCTACTGGCTGGGTCGCCACGGCCGGGCGCTGCCGAAGCCGGTCAAGCGGGGCATCGCGGACGCGGCCGTGCGGCTGTACCACGAGCGGAGCCTGCTCAAGTACGACTCCGACCGCAACGCGGTCCGGTTCGGTGACGTCGTCGACCTGACCCACCCGACCGCCCGGGACGAGCGGCAGGGTGAGCTGTTCCGGCACGCGCTGGACCGGCGGCACCAGCGGGACAACCCGCTGCCGGCGTCGCTGACCGTGCTGGCGGCGCGGGCCGAGCTCATGGCGTTGCCGGTCGAGCGGCGTCAGGAGATCACCGACCCGGCGGTGCTGGGCGCGGCCGGCATGACGTGGGAGGCCCTCGCCGGCTGGCGGCAGACGGCGATGGACGCCCCGGCCTGGGAGGCGATCATCCCGACGATGGGCTACCTGGCGCTGCTGCGCAACCTGCGCAACTTCGACCAGGCCGGCGTCAGTGACGCCGTCGCCGAGACGGTGGCGGCCAAGCTGTCCGACCCGGGCGAGGTTGCCAGGTCGCGGGTGCTGCCGATGCGTTTCCTGTCGGCCCACAACGCGGCGCCGAGCCTGCGGTGGGGGTACCCGCTGGAGAAGGCGTTGCAGCACGCGCTGGCGAACGTGCCGGCCCTGGACGGTCGGACGCTGGTCCTGATCGACACGTCGGGCTCGATGAACAGCGCCTTCAGCAAGGACGGCACGCTGCGCTGCTGGGACGCGGCCACCGTGTTCGGCCTGGCGCTGGCCGCCCGCGCGCAGGACGCGACGGTCGTGTCCTTCTCCCACGACACCCGGGTGTTCCCGGCCGTCGCGGGCGAGTCGGTGCTGGCGGCGGTGCGCCGGTTCAAGGAGGACGGCTATTTCTACGGCGGCGGAACCGAGACCGAGAAGGCGGTGCGTCGGCACTACGCCGGGCACGACCGGGTGGTCATCCTCACCGACGAGCAGGCGCACTGGCACCGTTCGGTGGACGTGACGGCGGCGGTGCCCGGGCAGGTGCCGGTGTACACCTGGAACCTGGCCGGATACCGGGTCGGGCACGCCCCGACGGCCGGGAACCGGCACACGTTCGGCGGCCTGTCCGACGCGGCGTTCGCGATGATCCCGCTCATCGAGGCGGGATCCCGCGAGCAGTGGCCCTTCTGATCGCGCCACGACGTCGGCCTCCCACCCGGAGGCCGACGTCGCCGCCGGTCTCGCCGTTGCCGCGCAGCACTCCCGGGGAGCGATCCCACGCGACCAGATGTCCGTGTCGTACACGGGCCGCTAATTGAACATCAGCGCGGCGTCCCACATGGTCACCGAGGGCCGGCCCGTCGCGAACCCGTGCAGCGCGAGGGCGATCCCCGCTGCACCCAGGAGGAATCCCGGCCGGTCGGCCGCCACCGGGGGCATGCTGTTCTCCACGTAGCAGAACGCGCTGTCCGGATCGAAGCCACTGAGCACGCGCCTGGCCATGCGCTCGGCGGCCGCGGCCAGCTCGGCGTCTGCGGTGTCGGCGGCCATGCACTGCACGGTGTGCAGGATCCCGGCCCATCCGTGGCACAGCGCGAAGTCGGTCACCAGTTCGGGGCGCGCCTCGGCGGCGCGGACCGCCGCGTTCGCGGCGGCGACGGCCTCCTGGACCCAGTCCGGTCGCCCGAAGGCCTCGCCCGCCACCTGCATCGCCCGCGCGACGCCGAACGAGCCGTAGCACCATGCGTCGCGCATGCGCCCCTCGGAGTAGGGCACGATCGCGCCGTCCTGGACGGTTATCCCGGCCGGCCAGTACGGGCCGAACTCGTCCAGCATGCGGTACTCGAGAAACAGGCGCGCGATGCCCTCCGCCGCTTCGGTCGTGCCGGGCACGGTGACGCCGTCGCGCTGCGCGAAGGACAGCAGCGCCAGCGGGCCGGCGATGCCGTGCGCGATACCCAGGTTGACGATGCCGGGTTCGTCCGGCCACTTCCCGATCCGGTCCAGCGAGTACCAGGGCGAGATCCGCGTTCCGCCGACCGTGATGTCAGGTGCCGTCGTCACTTCGGTGAAGAGGCCGAGAATGGCGTCGAGCCCGGCACGCGAACTCCCGTGCTGGAGGTGCCGCATGAGGTGCAGCCGGCCGAGCCCGGTGAGCCCGGAGATGACGTCGTAGTCCGGGCTGGCGCTGACCCCGCCCCGCTCCTCGATCATGGCCCGGATGCGGTCGATGCCGTTGCCGGCATCGGGCGCGATGAGGTCGTCGAGCTGCCTGCCGAGGTTGCTGAAGTCACCCGTACGCGCACCGGCGCAGGTGGCGACGAACGCGATCGACACGGCGTCCATGTACAGTCCCAGCCCGCTCGCCGGGACTCCCTGCGGGTTGTGCAGCGCGTGGGAGAGGTAGTCGTGCACGACCTTCCGGTAGCGGTCGTCCGGTTCGTCGCCGGCCTGCGCCAGCTCGGCGTAGAGCGTTGCGACGCCGACGTAACTGTCGGCCAGGCCCAGCGGAATCCAGGGTTGGTTGTACGGTTGCCCGGTCGGCTTGGCGGCCTCTTCCGAGGCGAGGCTGAGTGCGGCCACGCGCTCCGGATCGTCGAGCCGGGCGGCGATCTCGGCGACGGCGGCCGCGGCCTCCTGCCGGAGCGCCTGGTTGCCGGTGATGGTCGTGGTCATCCCAGGTGCCGGTCCTTGTCTAGTTGGGCCTGCGCGAACCCGCGCAGCACGGCGTAGGTGGAGGCTTCGACGTCCCTGTCCGTCCCCGTGTGCCGGTTGTGGGACAGGTGCAGCAGCGAGCTGAACTCCGTCCGGTGCGGGGCCAGCCGCCCGTCGGCGACCATGTCCCGGATCAGCCGCCCGTACGCGGCCACCCGGGGAGCGCGCCGCCGCCACGCGTCGCGCAGCCGCTCGCCACCGGGGACCTCGCGGAGGGCTGCCCAGTCGTCGGCCGGGTCGAGCAGTTCCAGCGCGCGGCGGCGGTGCGCCTGGAATGCCTTGTGGTGCCGGTCGTCCTTCGGATACGCCTCGACCAGCCACGTGTTCCAGTCGTCCGGTGCGAGGGTGCGTATCAGGTCGAGGTGGTTGGCAGCGGCGAGCAGGTTCCGTGGTACGTCCAGTTGCCCGTCGGCCAGCATGGCGGTGAGCTCGAGCGCCAGCTCGGAGTCGGCCGCGAACGCGTGCTCGGCGGCCACGATCGCGGCCGGGCCGCCGTACCTGCCGATCTCCGGGCGGTAGGTGCTGAGGAGCATCTCCTCGGCCAGGTGTGCCACGCGCAGCTCGGACAGCCACGCATGTGCCGCCGGGAGCAGCCTTCCGTTGAGGTCGCCGGGGTCGCCGTGGAACCGGATCCGCAGCGACAGCTTGCCGTCCTCCGCGTACCGCAGGAAGAACCACCGGTCGCAGAACTCGCGGGCCCGGTCGACGAGCTCGGGCAGGTGCGCGGCGAGGATCTGGTCCTGCACCGCGGCCGGGCAGAGGACGCTGAGGTAGAGCCATTCACCGCCGGGCGGGTATGCGGCGGAGGCCGCGGGCACCCGGTCGCGGTGCTTCCTCTGCCGCTCGCCCTCGGGCTGCCTTCCCTGTTGCTTTCCCCGTACGGCGAAGACGATCTCGTTGGCGTGCCCGGCAGACCACCCCCTGCCGTACTCGCCTCCCGCGGGTTCCTCGTAGATGGCCGTGCCCGGCTTGCGGTCGAGTTCGGCGCGCACCATGCGCAGGGCGGCCTCGCGGCGGACATCCACGCGGAGGCGGTGGTCGGCGAAGGTCAGGTAGATGACGTCGGGGACCCGCCAGCGCTCCTTCCACTCCTGCCACCGCACGCGCCACCGCTCCCAGCTCAGGTCGCTGCCGGTGAGCGAGGCGTCCGGGATCCAGCGCGCGCTGGACAGCACCACCCGGCCGTGCCGGATGCGCGGCAGGTACGGCAGCGCGTTGGCCGCCGCGCCCCAGTACCAGGGCATGATGGGCGGCGCCCACTGCGCACCGATGTCGAGCAGCAGCCTGGCCGCCGGCGGCAGCATCGCGGGGTTCAGCGCGTGTGGTGCGAACGGCACGAGTTCGGTGCCGGTGCGCGTGCAGTGCACCTCCATGCGGTCGTGGTGTGCCGCGATGGCCAGGTCGTCGAGCGTGCTCACCGTGGTATCGGCGCCCGGGAAGCCGAGCCCACCGCCGATGGAGATCGCCCTGCCGGCGAGCAGCGGGGTGCGCAGCACGTTGAACTGCCGCGAGGCGCCCGGGGGCACGCACACCTGGGCCGGCACCGCCGCCTCGCCGTCCGGCGCCGCGGTGTGGAGGTCGTGGAGCCGGTGCGCGACGGGGCCGGCCAGCTCGCCGACGGCGTGGAGGAACCGGCCGAACATGGCGCCGGGCCGGCTGCCGGCGTTCGTCAGCACCAGGCGGTAGTCCCCGGTGCGCAGGGCTTCGTCGTCGTCCGCGAGTAGCTCGGCCAGCACCTCGGCGCTCTCGGAAGGCCCCGGCTCCCCGTCGCGATGGGCCAGCCGTGCCACCAGCGCCTCGTCCAGCAGCACCTCACGCTGTCCCGTGAACGCCGCCTCCTGCGCCAGGGCGACGAGCGCGCGGTCGCGTCGCTTCGACCCATCCGCGTCGTGGTGGTGGCCCTCGTAGTGGTCCGGCAGCCCCAGGCCGGTGATCGGGTCGAGCAGTTCACGGAGCGGCACCAGCCGGCCCGCGCCGTAGCGCTCGACGGCGGCCATCCGGTACGGCGCCATCGCCGACGCCGCGTCGGTCGTACCGCCCTGCAGCCGCCACGCGATCGAGACCGCCGCCGCCACGTCGGCGCCGAGCCCTCTCGGGAGCGTGATGTCTGCATCCACGCGCAGATCGACCTGCAGGAGGTTCTCCGCATTGTGCAGGGAACTCGCGCGCGAGGTCGTGTCCCGCCACGAGTCCCGGCCGCCCCCGATGCCGGTGCCGCCGTACTCGCGGATCCGCTCGTCGAGCTCGGTCAGCTCGCCTCGGACGGGGTGGTCGTGCGGCAGCCGGTCCACGATGTGGCGCAACGAATCCACTGCGGTCACGGACGGCAGCAGGTCGGTCAGCAGGAACTCGCTCTCCACCAGCCCCGCGATCGCCCGGGCGACGACCGCGGGCTCGACGTCCGGGAACTCCGACCGCAGTACGGCGAGCAGGTCCGGATACCGGATCGGGGTGCGCGCCGATGCCAGGGCGAGGGCGGTGGCCCGGGTTCGCCGGACCGTGCGTTCCAGGTCGCGGTTCTTCGCCTGCGCGTCGTCGACCGGCAGGTAGGCGAGGACGAAGCGGCCGTCCCGTACGTCGCAGAGGTCGTTGGCGATCAGTGAGAGGGTGGGCAGCACCGCGGGATCGGTGCGCAGCGTACGCACCAGCCCGGCGAGCCAGCCGTAGTCGGCGTACGCGACCTTGGCGTGCTCGGTGCCGATCCGGATCTTGGGTTCGTCGCCGAGCGCGACCGGGCAGACGCCCGCGAGCAAGCCGAACGGGGTGGTGCGGTGCGTCGCCCGGGAGAGGTAGCTCATCGTCGCGAGACAGGCCCGCCGCAGCTTCGCGGGCTTGAGCCGGCGCGCCTCGGTGACGTCCTGCAACGTTCTCGCCAGCGACGGGCTGGAGACCGTGATCGCCTCGGCGAGCACCGGATCGGCCGCTACCGCACGGAGAAATGTCACAACCCCGTCCTGGTCGCCGGGGTCATCCGGGGGCATAGGCATCGGATAATGCGTCGGTAAACCGGCCAGCCTGCCGATCGACACCTCCGCGGTCACCATGTCCTCGCCGGTTCCGTGTACACCAGTCGCCGTCACCGCATAGCCTTTCGTCGCTCACCCGCCAACAACTGGCTACACGACGCGAACCCCGCTGGTCAACACTTCTCCGACTATTCGGCGGCAGCCGAATTATGGCGCAATCGCCTCGCACACGACTACCTTGCGTCCTCGGAGGGAAAGCATGCCGGCGCCTCCTTCAATTGACCGAACGCGACGAGAAAGGCAGTGGCAAATGGGCGAGTTCGACCTCGATCTGCGTACGACCAGCGTCCAGGCGACGGGCACGGAAGCAGGCCCCGACTCCATCACGTTCTGGACGTGTTTTGCGACCTGCATGAACACCTGCGCCTACACCTGCGGCACGGTCACCATCGCGTACGAGTGCCCCCGCTGCGCGGGCTAGTTGATCCACCTTCCCTCGTCCGGCTGAGGACATCGGGCCGGGCTGGGCAGCGGTACACAATTCACTGAACACGTGGACCGCGGTTCTGTTTCGCCATGTGGAACCCACGGCCGGCCACCCTGCCGGCTCACTGCCATTCAACCTGATCGCAGGTTCTTGCCAGATTTGTTCCACCAATTCCTGAGACGTGGTGGTGATGGTGTGGTTGCGTCAGGAAGGCCGGCCGTGGCAAAAAACGCAGTGACTGAGGAAGCCGCGACAACAGACGGCGCGGCAAAAGACGAGGTGACGAAAGACGCGCTGTTCGGCAAAGGTATCCGGCTGGCCCCGGAGAACTGGCGCCAGGCACGCTCCGCGAACAAGGCGGCGATGGTTCGTCGTCTCCCGCACATCGTGGCGTTGGTGCTGCGGTGGAGCTGGTCAGTGGACCGGGTCGCGCTGGTTCTCGTGGTGGGCTGCCAGCTCCTGTCGGGCGTCGTTATGGCCGTCAACCTGCTTGCCTTGCGCGACCTGTTCACCGGGCTCATCGCCGGCGGCCGGGGGCTGCCCGCGCTCCTGCCACCCCTCCTGGTCGTCGTCGCCGCGTCCGTGTGCGGTGGCACCTGCAAGTCGGTCAGCCTGCGGTTCTCCGGGCGCCTGGCCCCCCGGGTGGCGCACGCGGCCCAGAGCGAACTGCTCGGCAAGGCCTCGTACGCACGGCTCAGCGCGATCGAGGACCCGGAGGTCAACGACCTCGTCGCGGCGGGGCGGCGCGGTGTCGACGCCCTCAAGCGGGTGATCGACAGCAGTGTGCAGATGTGCAGCGGGCTGATCTCCGTGGTGACCGTGGGCTCGGTCCTGGTGGTGCTCGACCCGCGGCTGCTGCCCCTGCTCTTCCTCCCCCTGGTGCCACGGGCGTGGGCGTCGATCCACATCGCCGGCCGGTGGCACGCCTCGATGCGCCGCCGGCAACCCCTGTTGCGGCAGCTGGACATGCTGGCGCGGCTGCTCACCACCCGGGAGGCCGCGGAGGAGCTGCGCGCGCACCGGGTGCAGCGCTTCCTGCTCGGCCACCACGACCGGCTCTCGCTCGAGTCCGTGGCCGAGGAGATCTCGCTGGCGAACCGCGAGGCACGGGTCCAGATGATCACGAGCGCCGCGGCCGGTGGCGCGATGATGCTGACCTACGGCCTCCTGATCTTCGCCGCCGTCGAGGGGCAGATCCCCCTCGCCTTCGCCGCGACGGCCGCGCTCGCCATCCGGTCGGCGACGATGAGCGTCGGCTCGCTCCTCATCCAGGGGCAGCAGCTGTTCGAGGACACGCTCTACGTCTCCGACTGGGAGGAGGCGTGCCAGCGCGCCGAGGAGCTGTCCGACAGTGGCGGCGGGCAGCCGGTCGCCACCGCACCCGCCACCATCGCCACGAAGGGCCTGACCTTCCGGTACCCCAGCTCCCCCGCACCCGTGTTGCGGAACGTCGACTTCACGATCCGGCGCGGTGAGGTCGTGGCCCTGGTCGGGGCCAACGGCTCCGGGAAGTCGACCCTTGTCAAGCTGCTCAGCGGGCTCTATCTGCCCACCGGCGGCACCGTCGAGTGGGACGGGGTGCCCACGGGTGAGCTGGACCGGGCCACGCTCTCCGAACACGTGGCGCTGGTCGCGCAGAAGCCCGTCGAGTGGCCGTTCACCGCCTCCGTCAACGTGGCCATCGGCCGCTCGCAAGCGGTCACCGACACGGATCGCCTGTGGTCCGCGGCCGAGGCGACCGGGGCGGATCAGGTGATCGAAAATCTCCGGGACGGCTGGGACGCGCTGCTCGCACAGCAATTCTGGGGCGGCACCAACCTGTCCGGCGGCCAGTGGCAGCGCATCGGCCTGGCACGGGCCTGGTACCGGGGCGCGCCGCTGCTGATCCTCGACGAGCCGACGTCCGCACTGGACCCGCAGACGGAGATCGACATCTTCGACCGGACCATGGAGCTGGCCAAGCAGGGGCACATGGTCGTCCTGGTGACGCACCGGCTCGCCTCGCTCTCGCGAGTGGATCGGGTCTACGTCTTCGAGCAGGGCGAGATCGTCGAACACGGACACCACGACCAGCTGATGCGAGCGAACGAGCGGTACGCGGACATGTATCGCATGCAGGCGGCACAGTTCGCCCGCCGTCCCGACCGGGACCGTTCCTTCGCCGGCACCAGCCGCGGCTAGCGGAGCTCCCGACCGACTGCTGACGAGGCCCGGCCCCAGACGCGTGATGTCGTGCACGACGTCCGGGGTCGGGCCCCGCCGACCACGCGCTACCGCGGCACGCTACGACGTGGCAGGTTGTTGGGCAGACTGGCCCAGTCCATCGACTCGTCCATCAGCCGGACCAGCGCCGCGCCCACGGAGTTGACTTCATAGAGCACATGGCGGCCCACTCGACGCCGGCTCACCAGTCCCGCTTCCGCCAAGGTGGCCAGGTGCTCGGACACCGTGCTGGGAGCGAGGCTGAGTTCGTCCGCGAGCCCCGCCGTCGTGTTCGGAGAATCCACCGCTTTCAGCACCATCGACCGGCCTCGCCCGATGAGTACGCCGAGCTTGCTCGTCGTACCGGCCTCGGCGGGGCGGGCCGCGGTGCCGCCGGTGTCGCCGACCGCCTCGGCGAGGGTCGCCACTCCCCCGGCCCGGTAGACGATCACGACGTTGCCCGCGTCGTCCGTCAACGTAGCGGGATCGTCCGTGTAGAAGATCAGCGGCATGACGTACGTGTGGCCACGACGGTCAGATCCGGTGTCACCGCGACGACGAAACTGAGCTCCGCGGCGCGCCGACACCTGGGACAGCAGCACAGCGGGTCCCTCGGTCGCCAGCGTCTTCGCCCGGTGCAGCAGCTCGTCGTCGAGCAGGACGCCCATCCGGTTCCAGAGCGGCGCCAGCGCCAGCTCCCAGTACGCGGCGAAACCGTCGGCCAGCCAGTTCACCGCTTCGGTGGGATCGTCACCCGTCCCCGGCAGCGCTTCTCGCGGGACGTGTTTCGCCGCCCATTCGGCGAGCACCGCGTCGGCGCCGGACCTCAAGGCGGCCAGTTCCTTGCGCAACCCGAGCCCGGTGGGGACCGCCAACGGCCGCACGAATTCCGGCCAGGGAGCCGGTTGCTGTTCCTGCCACCACCGCACGGATGTGAGCTTCGGACTGTGCTGGAGATGCCGGTAGGCCCATTCCGACCAGCGCGTGTAGGGCCAGGGAGCCCGGTCGCCGTAGCGTCGAAGAATCGACAGGCTGGAAAGCGTATCCCACAGTTGGCTGGTGGTTATCCGCACTTCCGCACTGTCGACCCGAAATGACTCATCGGACATGTGCGGTGCCCGGCAAAGGCGCGGCACATGCATTTCGGTGAAGGGTGTCGCATTTGCCCGCTGACGGACCGCGATGCCGACAAATCGCATGGGACGAGGTCAGGGGAACGCCGCGGATGAAATCCCGACCGCCGGCCGAATGGGCCACCGTTCCCAGTGTTCGCCGGGAGCCAGTCATGACTCTGCTGCCTGCCACAGGAAACCCCCGTATCGCGTGGCGTTAGCTCAACTTTCCCACAAAGCCCAGACATCGGCGGCAGTCGCAGGCTGCGTCCAGCCCTTAGATAGAGTGCCGTGCATGTGCTTCGAGCGACCGTAGCATGGCGGCTACAGAACCGTGAACCCGCGATAATCCGCCCCGCCGACCCTCAGCCACATCGGCGCTGGTCACGGCGAATGTGCCGGATACGAAAGAACTTCCCGGCAACGCGACGCATCTCGGCTACGACTTCGGTCGAAATTGCGCGGCCAGGGCGACGCCCGCTCCTTACCGAACATATAGACGACGCGCGAGTGCCCGCTTGCCGGCCTCGGCGAACAGGAGGGCCGCCGCCTCGCCGGTCCCCCACGGTCTGCCGTGGTGCGGCGACCTGCCACCAGCCGGCCGGTGGCTCCCGGTCGGCCGGCCAGGTCGAGTACTGCCCCAGGTCGTTCACGACCACCTCGTACCCGTGGCATCCCACAGCGCTCCGCGGTGTTCGAGCGGACCGTGACGCACGCGTGCGCCCGCAGGGCGGGCGCACGACGAGCCGCCGCCATCGAGCAGCGGACCTTCGACTAGGGCGTGTCTCCTGGATCTTGGGGCAAGGTTCGGCTATCAACACCTGTCGTGGGTGGACGGTTCGAGCTGACGGACGTCGAGTACGCGCGCATCGCGGCGTTGCTGCCGGCGATGACACCGCAGCGTGGTGGGCGGTGGCGTGATCACCGGCAGGTGATCAACGGGATCGTGTTCCGGGTGCGGACCGGGGTGCCGTGGCGGGACGTTCCGGCACGGTACGGGCCGTGGAAGACGCTGTACAAGCGGTTCGTCCGCTGGCAGGAAGACGGGACCTGGGCGCGGATCGAGGCGATGCTGCCGGCCGACGCGGACGCTGCCGGGGGCCTGGACTGGCACGGCAACGCCGATTCCACGATCGTGCGTGCCCACCAGCATGCCGCCGGCGCGCGTAAAGGGGGCTGAGCAGTGGTGACGCAGCGCGACGGGAAGGGCTCGGCAAGTCGCGCGGCGGGTGGACCACGAAGATCCACACGATCGGGGACGGGCGAGGCCGGAACCTGACCAGCCACCTGACCCCGGGCCAGGACCACGACACCCGCCAACTGGTGCGGCTGCTCGACGACGTGGCCGTGGCACGCCCCGGCCGGATCGGCCGTCCGCGCAAACGCCTCGATTCCCTCTCGGCGGACAAGGCGTACAGCTCACGGGGCAACCGCCGTTCGCTGCGGGCCCGACGCATCCCGCACGACATCCCCGAGAAAGACGACCAGAAAGCCCACCGGGCCCGGAAAGGATCACGCGGTGGCCGCCCACCCACCTTCCGCCCGCACCGCTACCGGCAGCGCAACACCATCGAACGGCTGATGAACCGACGCAAGCAGTTCCGCGCCGTGGCCACCAGGTACGACAAACTCGCCTGCCGCTACCGCGCCACCGTGCAGATCGCCGACATCCTCATCTGGCTACGCGCAAAACCGGACCACCCCAAACCATGATCCAGGAGACACGGCCTAGCCCCCGGCTGTCGCACGCTCCGTCAACCGACCCGTCTGCCGCCGCGCCAGCTCGGCGTACCGGCCGCCCAATGTCATCAGTTCCTCGTGGGTACCGCGCTCGACGATCTCGCCCTGATGCAGCACGACGATCTGGTCGGCGTCGCTGACCGTGCTGATCCGGTGTGCGATCACGATCCGGGTGCAGCCGAGCGCCGACAGCTCGGCGGCGATCGCCGCCTCGGTCAGGGTGTCCAGGTGGCTGGTCGCCTCGTCGAGCAGGAGCACGCTCGTCCTGGCCAGCAACGCCCGGGCGATCGCCAGCCGCTGCCGCTGGCCACCGGAGAGCGCGCCGCCGCCCTCACCGACGCCGGTGCTCAGGCCCATCGGCATGCGCTCCAGATCCGGCAGGAACTGCACCTTGCGCAACGCCTCGCGCAGCTCGTCGTCGGTGACGTCGAGCCGGCCGAGAGTCAGGTTGTCGCGGATGGAACCGCCGAAGATGTACGGGAACTGGGTGACCACGCCGAAGCGCTGGCGTAGCGGCTCCAGGTCGTACTCGTCGAGGGGCCGCCCGTCCACCAGGACGCTCCCGGCGCTCGCCCGCAGCAGCCCGGTGAGCAGCCGTACCAGGGTGGTCTTGCCGGAGCCGGTCGACCCGACCACCGCCACCTTCGACCCGGCCGCGACCCGCAGGTCGATGTTCTTGAGCACCAGCGGTGTGCCGAGGTCGTACCGGAAGTCGACCCCGCGCAGCTCGATCTCCCCGCGCAGCTCGACCGGCTGGTGGGCCTGGGGGCGCGCCGGCTCCGGTTCCTCGTCCAGCACGTCGTAGATGCGCTCCAGGTGGGACCCGATCGTCTGGAGGTAACGCAGCGCACCCATCACCTGCCCGACGGGCGCCAGCAGCAGCCCGGCGACGACGTTCAGGCCGAGCATCGTGCCGAGCGACATCCGGCCGGCCACCACCTGGACGACGCCGAACAGGAGGAGCACCAGCGGCGCGGCGACCTGGAACATCCCCATCGCCGACTCGTTGACGAGGTCCAGCCGCCGCCGCTCGAACCCGGCCCGCACCGACACGGTGAACCGGTCGGCCCACCGGCGCAACGCCCAGTTGGACAGCCCGGAACTCTTCAGGAACTCCGCCCCGGCCAGCGCGTCGATCGCGCTGCTCTGCGCCTTCGCGTCGGCGGCCAACTCGCGCTGGGCACGCTCGTGGACCAGCCGGATGGTGCTCAGCACGATGCCGAACTGGGCGACCGCCAGGACTGCGACCACCGCGGCGTACGCCGGGCTCAGCGCCACCAGCAGGGCGGTGTAGATGAAGACGAAGACGGTGTCGAGCAGGAGCGTGGCAAGCTGCGAGGTCAGCATGTCCCGCACCGCCATGTTGCTGCTCAGCCGGCCCATCAGGTCGCCGGCGCCGCGGGTCTGGAAGTACGCGTACGGCAGCCGCATCAGGTGGCTCATGAAACGCTCACCCAGGGTGCCGTCGAGCCGACGTTGGAGCACCAGCAGCGCCAGCCCCCGGGAGAGGGTGGCGAGGGTGTGCGTCACGATGTACGCGCCCACGCCGAGGGCGAAGAGGGACAGGGTGTCCGCCCGCTGCCCGATGAGGACGTCCACGCCGTACTTCGTCGCCCATGCGGAGGCGAGCCCGAGCACCTGCACCACGGCCGAGAGCGCCACGGCCAACACCATGAGCAGCGGCGCCAGCCGGATCAGGTCGCGGAGGAACCGCAGGGCGAGGTGGTCGCGGATCGGGCGGCGCCGGCGCCGCATCGACTCTTCCGGCGTGAACTCCAGCACGGTGCCCGAGAACTCCGCGAAGAACTCCTCGTGCGTCAGCCGCCGCCGGCCGTGTCCGGGATCCACCATCCGGATCCGGCGCGGCCCGACCTTCTCCAGCACCGTGAAGTGGTCCTCGCCCCAGTGTGCGATGGCAGGCAGGCGGACGCTGGCCAGCCCGGCCTGGTTCACCCGCAGTCCCCGTGCGGCCAGCCCGTACTCGCGGGCCACCTCGAGGATGCGGCGGGCGCTGGTGCCGTCGCGTCCCACCCCGAAGTGGGCGCGCAGCTCCCGGACCTCGGTGGCGCGTCCCAGCCCGCCGAGCACCATGGCCAGGCAGCTCGGCCCGCACTCGGTGCTGCTCATCTGCACGATCACCGGTACGCGGGTCACGCTTCCTCCTCGGCGACGGCACGGGCGGCGGCGGTGGCCGGGCCAGGTGGTTGGCGGTCGCGGGGTGCCGCGCCGACCGGCGGAGCCAGCAGCAGGACGTTCGGCGTGAGGTCGGGCCGAGCGGCCCGCAGCAGCCCGTAGCCGATGCCGGCGGTGCCCATCAGCAGTCCCGGCACGTGCATCCCCTGCGGTACGCCGCAGAGCTCCTCGCCGGCGAGCACCGTCTCGGCGACCGCGCGCGTCGCCCTGCGCGCCGTCGCGACGAGCGTTCCGTCGCCGGTGGCCAGGCCAGCGGTGAGCAGGGCTTCCGCCAGGCCGAGGTCGCCGTGGCACAGGCAGTCGTTGCCGGTGCCGGTGAGCAGCTCGCCCGAGGTGAGGCTGCGCCGCACCGAGGCGACCGCCGCGTCGAGGTCGGCACGCACCTCGGGGATGCGCACGGTGCCGAGCAGGGCCGCGCGGGCCAGCGCGACGCCGGCCGCACCGTGACACCACGCGTTCATGAACGTGCCCGGCGGGGTGACGTCGCGGTGGTCGGGCCAGTTGGCTGCGGCGGCGTCGTACTGGAGGTGCTCGTACCGCACGGCACGCTCGGCCGCGTCGAGGTAGCGCTGCTCGCCCGTCACCCGGGCGATCTCGGCGAGTGCGTAGGCGATGCCGGACACCCCGTGCGAGAAGCCGAGCAGCGGCGATCGCGCGGGGATCGCGGACGGCCACGCCAACCCGGGGTCGTGGGCGGAGGCGGTGGCGAGCAGGTGGTCGCCCGCCGCCCGCAGCGCCACCGATGTCCGCTCGTCCGGCTCGACCGAGTGCAGGGCGCGCAGCGCGAGCGCCGCGCCGGCGGTGCCCGCGACCACGTCGAGGTGGCGGTCGCCGTCGAACCGCCGGAGCAGTTCCGGGACGAGCCGTCGTGCCTGGTCCAGCAGCGGTCGCGCTCGCCACAGCGCGCCGAGCTGGGTCAGCGCGTGGACGTAGCCGCCCAGTTCGCTGAAGCCCCCGATGCCGAGCAGGTCACGGTCGGTCTCCGGCCAGTCGAGCAGGGCGTCGACGTGTCCGCTGAGCATCGCGGCGATCGCCTCGGCCGCGGACCGGAACCGCGCCAGACCGGTCTGCTCGCCGAGTTGGCCGAGGAACACCGCGATCCCGGACAGCCCGCTGTAGCTCTCGAACGCCGTGGGTACGACGCTCCAGTGCCGGTCGGTGACGAGCGCGAGGGTCAGCCACACCGGCCGGGCCGGGTCGCCGAGCGCGGTCTCGAGGAGTCGGTCGCCGAGGCGGACGGCGGCACGCTCGGCGAGCGCCTGGTCGATCTCCTCGGCCGGCGCCACGCGCGTGCGGGGTGCGACGGCCTCCTGGCCGTCGCCGAGTTGCAGCGCGGCCAGCGACGCCGACACGGCCCAGCTCTGTTGGCGCAGGTCGGCGGCGGACAGCCCGGCGATCCGGTCCCGGACGAGGTCCAGTCCGCGGTGGGGGAAGAAGTCGCGTACGACGAGGCCGCGGTCGTCGTACAGGTCCCGGGAGTCGGGTCGGGTCCGGAAGAACGGGATGTCCCGCCGGGCGAGCTGCCGGATCTCACTGGCGGCGACGGCTCGGTCAGCCACCAGCTCGGGATGGCGGGTGGCGAGGACCTCGAACAGGCACTCCCGGTCCAGGGCGTCGCCCAGCACCACCGGGTGCCAGGACTCGCCGAGGATACGGCCGTACACCATGGTGGGCAGCACGATGAACCGGATCTCGTCCGCGGCGAACGCGGCAACCGGCCCGTCGGGTGCGGCCAGCTCGTCACGGTGCGCGAGCAGCAGCCGGTAGCAGGCTTCGAAACCGGAGACCAGGTCGGCCCTGTACCGGGCGGGGTCCACCGCGGTGCCGGCGACCGTCGGCAGGTTGTGCCCGCCGGGCATCTCCATGCGGGCCCGGGTCCGCCGCATCCGGTCGGTGCCGGTGTCCTGCCACCGCGGCACCTTCATCGGGCTCAGTTCCCCCCGCCCGCCGGCCATCCCGGACAGCTCGGTGGTCACCACCGCGTCGCCGTCCTGCTGGATCAGGCGCTGCGGCAGCAGGCCGATCGACAGCACGGACTCCTCGATGCGGTGCATCGCCTCGGCGGGCAGCACCAGCGGCCGGGTGTCGGTGGTCGGCCGAGCCTGCTGGAAGATCGCTTCCAGGTCGACGATCACCGGGTGCTCGCCGGCGGCGATGACGTTCTCCAGGTGGATGTCCGAGGCGCGCAGCAGGTACAGCAGGCTCAGGTAGGCGCCCTGGCGCCAGTAGAAGCGGCGCAGCCCCTCCTCGTCGGCGCAGCTCTCGGGGTGGACGAACTCGACCCAGCCGTACCCCGCCCGCTCCACGATGGTCAGCCGACGCAGTGGGCAGGCCATTCCCTTGGCGTTGAGCCAGTCGACCAGGGCGTAGAAGTGCGACTCGACGGCGAGCGGGCGCGGCTTGTAGACCACCTTGCCGCCGCCGGCGAAGGTGAGGATCGCGACGCTCCGCCCGCCGCGGTGCGTGTCGCCGGCACCGGTCTGTACCTCCACCAGATCGTCGAGCGAGGTAGCGGTCAGGCCGAACTCCGCGCGCAGCGCCGGCAGGTCGGCCAGTACGCGTCGGGCCAGCTCGCTCCGTACCGCCAGCCACGTCTCCATCTCGTCGACGAGCTCCCGGGTGAGCGTCGGATACTCGGCGAGGATCCGCAGGGCGTACGCGGGCTGGCGAAGCTGCCGGACGAAGTCGCCGAAGCGTGCTGCCGGCGTGTCACCGGAGAGCGTCCCTGCGCTGCGCGCGCGTTGCAGGTGGACCGCGAGCACCGGACTGATCATCGCCAGGTGGACCTCGTGGTTCGGCCGCAGCAACGGGTGGTGCGGCGGAACCTCGCCCCGGTGGCCGAGGTCGCGGGCGAGTCGGCGCACCTCCTCGTGCAACCGCTGCTGATAGCGGAGCGACAACGGGTGCACCAGCGCGAGCAGGTCGGCGGTCGGTCCCAGGTCGGCCGTCGGGCCGGCGTCGAACGCGGGCAGGTCGGCGGGATCGGTGGACCACGCCTGGGCCACGCTCGTCAGCCAGGACGGTGGCTGCGGCACCCGGTCGCGCAGGCTGTCGGAGGACTCCCCGAGGAGCAGCCCCAACTCCTCCTCGCTGAGGCCCGCCTCGTGCCACCGGGCGAGGTTCGGCTCCAGTCCGCCGGTGGCGGCCCGGACGGTCCGCCAGGCGTCGAGCCGGCGCGCGCCCCGGCTGCGGGCGGCCTCGGTGTCGGGCACCGGCACACGCCGCCGTTCCTCCAGGGACAGGGCAGCCCACCAGGCTGGTCGGTCGAACACGTCGCTGCCGAGGTCGGCGCGATCGCTCGTTGCGGTGTTGCGTGGGGCCATCACGTCTCTCCGTTGCGGCTCGTCACGATGGAACGGGTTCCGGGTGGGCGGGGACGGCGGACGCCTCCGCCCACCCGGTGACGCGACCGGAGTGCCGATCGCCATCGCGGGATCAGCAGCAGCCGACGCTGAAGATGCCGCAGGTGCCACAGATGCTGTGCTTGAAGGTGGAGATCGTGACCGTGATGGTGAAGCACACCGCGCTGCTACCACCGTTGATCTCCTGGTCGAGGTCGGTCAGGTCCAGCTGACCGATCGGGTCCTCGACGAGTTCCGGTCGTTCCGTCATTTCTGTCACCTCCCCTCGTCAGATCGCGAACCGTCGCTGTTCTGGCCGAGCGGGATGAGCCTTTCAGACGCTGGTTGTTTTCCGGTCGACGCTCGGTTCGCTGCCGATTCAGTCGCGGTAGAACCGGTCGCCGTCGGTCTTGACCGGTGAGCCGGCGGCGTCCAGTGTGGTTTCTGCCGTCATCGGGCGGCACCGGTTCCTGGCCGAGCCGAGTTTCCGATTCCGTCGCCTGTTCTGACCGCGGGCTCATCGCCGCCCGCCGCAATTGCCGCACCCGTCGTCCGGGGTGGATCGGCAGGCGTGGCGACACTTCTTCTATCGATCGGAGAAATCATGGAAACTGCTGCGAGGGCGTGGAAGGACCCGGTCTTCCGGGCCACTCTCGACGACAGCGAACTCGCCATGCTGCCGGCCCACCCGGTCGGCCGGGTCGAGTTGGGTGAGATGGTCACGGACGGGACCCGGGGCGCCGGCACCGAGTCCACCGCGACGATGGGCTGCTGCAACGGGGAGCCCTACACCTTCCGCACCTGCCTCACCTGCTACCCGCTGTGGACCTGCCGCACCTGCTGGGGATGCTGATGAACAACACGGTTGTGCGCGCATGGAAGGACCCCGCCTTCCGCACCACGCTCGACGACGCCGACATCGCCCTCCTGCCGGAGAGCCCGGTCGGCGCCGTCGGTGGCCTGGACTCGGATCTGGCGGACATCTTCGGCGGTGACCGGGCGTTCACCTTCTACACCTGCTTCACCTGCCAGTGGGGCAGCCTCGGCTGCACCAACACCTGCTGGATCATGACGGCCGGATGCACGTCGGGAAGCTGCTGACGGCGGTCGGCGAACCGCATTCCGGTACCGACGACTGACCGATTTCCACGCAGGCCGGGGTGGGCATCGTGGTGACGGTGTCCACCCCGGGCCGGAGGGCCGGGCCACGACAGCCGCGGCCGCCCCGGACGCGGATAAATGAGGGCGGAGAAATGTTCGACGAGATTCTTCAGGCGCCGAACTGGTGGCGTGGCCTGACCCGGTCCGAACGGGTCGGAGGCACGCCGTCAATCACGGCGGAGCAACACGACCACGGTCGCCGCCGGCGGGACGCCTGGCGTGGCGGCCACATCCTGCGCGGCACCGACATTTCGCTCGACCGGTGGGAACGACTCGGGCTGGCCGAGGACGGGATCGTCGAGCTGCTGGCCGAACCGGCCGAGTCGCTCGCCGCCAGGATCCCCGACCGGCCGGCCTGGCTGGGCGTGATCGCCGAGGCGTGGCGGCGGTTCGGGTCGACGCGCCTCGACGACCTCGCCGGCGGCGGCCCGGCGACCGGATGCGATCACGACGACCACGACCACGGGCACGACCAGGCCGGGAACGTGGTGTTCCTGAACCTGATCGCGCCGTTGCTGGCGTGGGGCCAGGAGGAGTTGGGCAGCCGGGTGGCCCGGCTGGCGGCCCGGCACGGCCACGACGGCCGCCTGCCGGCGGACCACTCGCTGCTGCAACCGCCGCTCGATCGACTCCTGCAAATGATCATCTCTGTCATGATCCTCGAGGTGAACGTGGCCCGGGTGGAGGGCCGGCTGGCCGGGGTGACACCGGCCGAGCGGATGTCGTCGTTCATCGCGCAGATCCGTACGCCCGAGACGGCGCTCGGCATCCTGGCCGAGTACCCGGTGCTCGCCCGGGAACTGGTCACCTGCCTGCGCACCACCGTCGACGTCCGGGCCCGGTTCGCCGAACGGCTCCTCGCCGACCTGCCCGAGCTGCGGCAGACCTTCGGTGGGGACTGGCACGGACTGGCCGACCTGGCCCGGGTGAGCTTCGGCGCCGGTGACACCCACCGCGGCGGCCAGACCGTCGCGATCCTCACCTTCACCGACGGCCGCAAGCTGGTGTACAAGCCACGCAGCCTCAGCGTGGAGGTCCACTTCAACCAGGTCCTCGACTGGCTCAACGGCCACGGGCTCCGCCACCCGCTGCGGCCGCTGCTCGTCCTCGACCGGGGCGGGTACGGCTGGGTGGAGCACGTCGACGTCGCGTCGTGCGAGCACGAGGAGCAGGTGGACCGCTTCTTCTGGCGGCAGGGCGCGTTCCTGGCGCTGTTCCACGCCCTCTGCGGCTCGGACCTGCACCTGGAGAACGTCATCGCGTCCGGGGAGCACCCCGTCCCCGTGGATCTGGAGGCGATCTTCCAGGTGCTGCCCCGGGTCACCGGGGCGCAGCTGGCGCCGCTCACCTTCGGCGAGGCGCCCCGCGTGGTGCGGGACTCGGTGCTCCGGGTCGGCCTCCTGCCCGAGCGCATCATCACCGCCGACGACGAGGGCATCTACGACGCGGAGGTGAGCGGCCTGGCCGGCTCCGGCGGCCAACTCTCACCCGCCCGCCTGCCCACCTTCGTCGCCGGCGGCACCGACGAGATGCGGGTCGTGCGGGACCGCCGGGAGATGCCGGAGACGCAGAACCGCGTACGGCTGGACGGCCGGCCCGTCAACGCGCTGGCCCACACCGACGCCCTCGCCGCCGGCTTCACCGACTGCTACCGGATCATCGCCGCCCACCGCGACGACCTGCTCGCCGCCGGCGGACCGATCGCCCGGTTCCGCGACGACGAGGTGCGGTTCATCCCCCGCCCCACGATGACGTACGGCCGGGTCCAGTCGGAGTCCTGGCACCCGGACCTGCTGCGCGACTCGCTCGACCGGGAGATCTTCCACGAGGTGCTCTCCTCCGCGTTCGTCGACCTGCCGGACCGCGACGTGCTGTTCGGCAGCGAACATCGACAGCTCGCCGACCAGGACATCCCGGCGTTCCACACCACTCCCGGCTCGACGGACCTCTACGACGCGCAGGGGGTGGTGGCCCACGACTTCCTGGAAACCAGCGGACTGGCGGCCGTGCGGGCGCGGATCGGCGCGATGTCCGAGGAGGACCTGCGGCGACAGCTCTGGTGCATCCGCGCCTCCATGTCCGGGCTCACGGTGGGTACGCCCCGCGCCGAGCGGGTCGAGTCCAGGCCGCTGCCGGAGGCGCCGATCGACGCCGATCTCGCCGTGCGGGCCGCCCGGTCGATCGCGGACCTGCTGCTCGACGCCGCGCTGGCCGCCGACGGCGAGGCGCCGTCGTGGCTGTCGGTGAACTTCATCGGCGACCGGTACTGGAAGGTCGGCCACGCCGGCATCGACCTGTACAGCGGGGTCGCCGGAGTCGCCCTGTTCCTCGGCCAGCTCGGCGCGGTCACCGGCGACGCCCGGTTCCGCCGGCCCGCCGAACAGCTCGCCGCCCAGCTCGCCGAGGTGACCCGCCAACTCGCCGCCAGCCCGGACCGGGGGGCCGGGCTGCCGATCGGCGGCTTCAGCGAGCTGGGCGGCCTCGTCTACGTGCTGGGCCAGCTCGCCGAGGTGTTGCGGGCGCCCGCGCTCGTCGACGCGGCCCGGCAGGCCGCAGTGCTGTGCCAGGAACGGTTCGCCGAGGACAAGGTGCTCGACGTGATCAGCGGCACCGCCGGGGCGGCGCTGGCGATCCTCGCCCTGCACGACGCCCATCCCGACGAGCAGACCCTCGACGCCCTCAAGGCGGCCGGCAGGACGATCGCCGACCGCGCGATCGACGTGCCCGGCGGGACAGGATGGCAGGTCGAGTACGAGAACGCGCCGGCGCTGCTCGGGTTCTCCCACGGCGCCAGCGGCATCGGGTACGCACTGGCCCGGATCGCCCAGCTCACCGGCGACGACCAGCTCGCCGAGGTGTGCGGGCGGGCGTTGCGCTTCGAGCGGCACCACCTGTCGCCGGAACGCCGGAACTGGCCCGACCTGCGGGTGATCAGTGGTCCGGGCGCCTTCATGAACGCCTGGTGCCACGGCGCCGCCGGGATCGGACTGGCACGCGCGGTGATGCTGCGACTGCCCGTGCTGGCTCCCTGGCACGACCTGATCCGCGAGGACCTGCACATCGCGACCGGCAAGGTCCGCGGCGACCTGGTCGCCGACGGGCGGTACACGGGCATCGGCAACGACTCCATCTGCCACGGCGACCTCGGGTTGGTCGAGACCATGCTGGCGGCCAGTTCGGCACTCGGCGAGCCGGACGGCGCGGCGCTGGGTCTGCGGTGCGCGCGGGCGATCGCCGAGCAGGTCCTCGCCGGCGCGCCCCGGGCCGGGGTCCCGGAGCAGGTCAGCACGCCCGGGCTGCTGATGGGGCTCGCCGGCATCGGCTACGGCCTGCTCCGGGTGGCGATGCCGCACCGGGTGGCGAACGTCCTGCTGCTGGACGCCCCGGGGCACGGCGGCGATCCGGGCCGGCCGGCCGAGCGAGGGCACCAGGTGGTGGCCGCCTGAGCGTCGCGCCCCCGTCGGGACGGGGCGATCCGGGTGTCGGGAGGTGGCACCCGGATCGCCCCGTCGTGACCTGCCGGTCAGGAATCGGTGGGCACGGCGAGCGGGCGCAGCAGCGACAGGTCCACGTCCTCCCCGAGCAGGATCGTCCGTTCCAGCCGCTGGATCTGGGCCCCCGGGTCGATGCCCAGCTCCTCCCTGAGCAGGCAGCGCAGGTGCCGGGCGACGCTGAGGGCGTCCGCCCGCCGGCCGGTCTCGTAGAGCGCGGTCATCAGCAGCTCCCGGAAGCGTTCCCGCAGCGGGTGCGCGACGACCAGGCATTCCAGCTCCGGTATCAGGACGTCGTGCCGGCCGCAGGCCAGACCCGCGCGCAACCACAGCTCGGTCACGGCGAGCCGGCGCTCGGTCATCCGGATCCGCTCGGCCGCGACCACGGGGGCGTTCCCGACGTCCGCCATGGCCGTTCCGCGCCACAGCGCCATCGCCTGGCCGAAGTGCGCCATCGCCTCCTCGTACGCCGCCGTCGCGAGCGCCCGTCGGCCGTCCGCGCAGAGCGCGTCGAACCGGTCCACGTCCAGCTCGCCCGGGGACACCCGCAACTCGTACCCGGCGGGCCGCGTCCGCAGGACTTCGCCGTCAGGGTCGTCCAGGCTCCGGCGGAGTCGGTGGACGTACTGTTGCACCAGCTTGCGTTGGCTGCCCGGCGCCTCCTCCGGCCACAGCTGCCGCACCAACTCGCCGCAGGGCACGACGTGGTTCGACCGGACCAGCAGGACCGCGAGCAGCGTGCGCCACTTGTCCTGCCGAAAGTCCTGCCAGGTGCCGTCGGCCGACTTCGTCTGTACGGGACCGAGTATCCGGTATCGGATCGATTCGGGCAGGGCCACGCTTCCGCCTCCCACATCAGTGCGACATCCGTCTCGTTCACCGGGTCACCGCCTCCCGCCGTGCCTGAGCGGCGACGGACGCACGAGCCGTACCCGGACCGGCCGGACCGGGAGCGGTCTGCCGGGTCCTCCGCCGCCGCGCGCTCCTGCCGCGACGGCGAGGCCCCTTCAGCCTCGGGAGGACCGGTGTGTCCGGCAAGGACAGACGCCTGTCCCGGTCACGGCCGCCATGTCCGGCCTGGTCAGCGCGGTACCTCGGACCTGTCCGGACAGCTCACCGCCCGGACCCGGCCCCCGCCGATCGAGTTGTGGCGATAGCCTGTGGGCCATGTCGGCCGGAGCCACGGGGGACGAACGACCGGATGAGGCTGCCACCGTCGCTGAACTCGTCGCGCTCATGGCACGGCTCAAGCAGCGGTCCGGGTGTACGTACCGGCAGCTCGAACAACGGGCCGTCGCGGGCGGCGAAGCGCTGCCGCGCAGCACCATCGCCGACGTCCTGCGCCGGCCGGCGCTACCGCGCGCCGAACTCCTCGCCGCGTTCGTCCGCGCCTGCGGGGGCGACCAGGAGGACGTGGAGGTCTGGCTGCGGGCACGGGATCGACTGGGCGCCGCGACCGAGCCCGCGGCACCGCCCCCGGACGCACCCGATCCGGGTGACGCCCCACCGGTCCGACGCAGGTGGCCGATGCTGCGCCCTGCCGTCGCCCTGCTGGCTGCCGCCGGCCTGGCGATCCCGCTTGCGGTGTGGGCGACGGACCAGCGAGAGCATCGTGACCAGCCAGACCGTCAGCCGGAGCGGCCCGTCGTCTCCGGCAGCCTGGACCTGCCAGAAGAGGGGGCGTGGGCGCAGATCCATCCGGTCGGCTCACCCGCCTTGTGCCTTTCGGAAGGGCGCGAGCGCACCGGCCGGTACCAGGGCTCGGTCGCGACCCTGCAGTCATGCGACAAACCCGACCTGCCCCGCACCCGCCTCGAACCCGTCCGCGACAACCTCGTCCACATCCAGTGGGATCATCCTCAGTTCGGCCTCGGCTGCCTCACCGTCCTGAAGTCACCACCGGCCCAGGACATGCTCGAACCCTGGACGGACTGCAGCGCCAGCAGGAGGGAACAACTTTTCGCCGCCGAGAAGGTCGACACCCCGGTCCCGGGCGGCTACCGGCTGCGGCCGGCGGCCAGCGGGCTGTGCATCGGCATCCGGGACGACGCCCGCACGCCCATCGGCGCGGAGGCGATGCAGGGGCCGTGCACCGGCGAGGCCCACCAGGAGTTCCTCATCGAGCTGACCCCGGCGTCCTGACGAGGGTCGGGCGTCGCACGTCCAGCGGTCCTTGGCCCGCCTCCTTGGTCCGGAGGCCACGACCCGGAGCGATGGCCGCCACCGCGCGGAAAGGCCGCACGGGTCCGGATCGCAGCCGACGGGAAACGGTCCTGATTCCTGTCGGTGGGGTCCTCTACTGTCCGCGGACGTGAACGCAGTGCAGACGTACCGGTATCTGGGGTCCTCCGCGTTGGGACAGGATGGACTCGCCCTGCAGACGAGTGGCGGGCCCGCGCCGAACCCGCGGTTCTTCACCGGCTTCCTCACCACCCCGCACGCGGCGGCCGTCGGCCTGCTGGCGGTCGCGGAGGTGGCCCGGACCCGGTACCACCGGCCGGTCAGCCCGGCGAGCCTCGACCCCGTGGTGACCGGCAGTCGGGACCGGCTCCGGTTCGAGTCCTTCTCCGGCTGCTGCGGGGTCTACGCCCGCCTCGACGCCCTGCCCGACGGCCTGGACGGCGACGTGGTGGAGCACGGCACCACCAACGTCGACGTCAACAACCCGCTGCGGGAGGCACTGGCCCGGGTCGGCGGCCTCGACCCGCTGCACCTGTCGGTCGGCCCGGAGGACCTGACCGTCTCCACCATGGACGGCGCGGTGGTGGAGAAGAAGGTCCCGCTGCCGGTGCGTTGGCTGCGCGGCTTCGCCGAGGTGCAGGTGCTGGCCGCGAGGTTCGAGCCCCGGGCGGAGGTCCCGGCGGCCGAGGCGGCGGCGTTCCTGCGCCGGCTGCCCACGACCGCCGACCGGTCGGTGCTCTGGGTGGTGCCGGCCGGGCGGTCGCTGCGGCTGACCTCCCGGCCCGTGCCCGGCGCGGTCTGCCTGGCCGGGGCGAGCCGGCTGGCCGCCCTGCGCCCGATGCTGCGGTTCGCCCGGACCCTGCGGGTATACGGGCCGACCGTCGCGGCCGGGTCGGCACCCGTACCGAGCACCTGGGAGCTGGACACGGGTGCGCTGCGCCTCTCCCTGACCCTCTCCCCCGAGCCGTACCGCGGGTTCTCCGGCGAAGGCGCGGCGCTCACCGCGCTGGCCGGGGACGAGGTCGTCGACGACGCCGACCTGGTCGCCGCCCTGCTCTCCTGGGACCCGGCCATCGACGTGGACCGGCTGGCGGCGGAGGCCGGGATCGACGCGGCACGGGTCCGGGGCGCGCTGGCGCAGCTCGGCACCGCCGGGCGGGTCGGATACGACGTCTCCGAGGCCGCGTACTTCCACCGGGTGATGCCGTACGACGCGGGCCGGGCGGAGCGGGACAATCCGCGTCTGGTCGGCGCGCGGGCGCTGCTCGACGCCGGGGCGGTCGAGTGGGACGGGACGTCCGCCACGATCCGCAACGGCGACCAGGTGTACCGGGTCCGCCGCCTGCCGGACGGCGGGTTCACCTGCACCTGCCCGTGGTGGGCGAAGCACCGGGGGCAGCGGGGACCGTGCCGGCACGCGCTGGCCACCCGGATGCTGACCACCGGCCAGGTCGAGGAGCGGGTGTGAGCCGGGCCCAGCAGAGGCTGCTGATGAAGAGCACCGTACGGCGGCGTCGGGAGCTGGCCGCCGGCGGGACCAGCGATCTGTTCGACCTGGTCCAGAACGGCTCCGCCACGCTGGTCGCGGACGCCCTGGCTGGCCTGCCCGAGCAGCGCCGCAGGGAGATCGGCGTCGAGCTGACCGCCTGGTTCAAGGAGCGGAACCGGTCGACCTGGTGGACGGTCGGGTCGGCCACCGCACTAGCGGTCGCCGTGGTGGGCTGCCTGCCCAGCGCAGCACAGGCGGCGGCGATCCTCGCCCGCAACTCGGTCAACCCGAACGGCGAGCGGGCCGCCGCCCTGCTGTCCGGCGTCGCCGAGGAGCGCGGCATCACCTGGCTGGGCGACCTGGCGCACCGGCTGGCCGGGAAGGTCAACCAGCAGACGTGGGTCGAGCGGTGGCGGTTCGTCGCCGCGCTCCTGCGTGCGGAGGGGGTCGCCCCGCCGACCGACGACCGGTTCGTGGAGCTGTGGCTGGGCGCGGTGGAGCTGCCGGACCGGCGCCGTTCCGGGCCGCCGGCCCCCGTGGTGGACCGGTTGCGCAGCGACCCGTTCCTGGCCGCCATGCTGCCCCGCCTGTTCGAGGTGGACGGTCTCGGTTCGCGGATGATGTTCGACGAGGTCGCCACGACCTGGGAGGAACGGGAGCGGCACGTCCTGCCGACCGCGCTGGCGCGGCTCGCCGCCGAGGGGGTCGTCGACCGGACGATGCTCATCGACGGCTCACTCGGCCGGCTGCTGCGCGGCGACCGGGCGGCGGCGCTGCGCGCCTTCACCACCCTGCTCCACGAGCTGGCCCCGACCACCGCCGAGGTCGCCGCCCGCGCCACCGACTACCTCCGCCTGCTCACCGACGCGCCGGCTCCGGTCGCCACGATGGCGCAGAAGGCGTTGCGGGATCTGCCCGACCTGGAGGTCGAGGCGGTGCTCGACGCCTCGCGTGAGGTGCTGCTGCGGCCGGACAAGACGCTCGTACGGGCGCAACTGGCCTGGCTGGACCGGTTGGCCCGCCAACACCGGGACCGGGCGGTGGAGGTCGCCGAGGTGATCGGGGTGGCGCTCGGGCATCCCGCCGTCGAGCTACGCGACCGGGCGAGCACGCTGGCCGCCCGGCACGGCCACGACCCGGCGACGGTCGGGACCGGCCCGGCGGTCACCCGGCCGCGCGGGGACGACCTTCCCCCGCCCGCGCCGCCCGCGCCGGTGCCCGACCCGATCACCGACGTGGACGAACTGGCCGAGGAGGTCGCCGCCCTACTCGGCACGCCGTCGCACGGCGCACCGCTGGACCGGATCCTCGACGGGCTGGTCCGGCTCACCACGGCCGAGGGCCCACGGGTGCACGCCGCCCTCGCCCCCGTCGTCGACCGCCGTCACTGGTCGTGGGGCAACGAGCACCGCTACGACCCGCTCTGCCTCTGCGAGGTGCTGGTCGACCTGTTCCACACCGCCGGCTCCACCGAGCAGCAGCCCCGGCGCCGCAGCCGGTGGGCGGCGCTGCTGGCCGCCGTACGCCGGACCGACCGGACGCCGTCGGCGCCGGAGCTGGCCACCACCGATCCCCGGGTGCCCCCGCCGCACCGGCTGCTGCGGGCCCGGCTCGCCGAGATCGGCGCGCACGTCGACGAGCCGGGGCAGCCCGGTCTGCTGGCCGCCCCCACCTCCGCCAACGGCCTGCTCGACCCGCTGGCGCTGGTGGAGCGGCTCGCGGCGTGGGGCGACCGGACGCCCTGGTACTGGGACCTGACCCAGGCTCTACTGCGCCTGCCCGCCGACGCCGACGACGCGGTGGCGAACAAGGCGGCGGCGCTGGGCACGCCGGCCGGGGAGCGGCTCGCCGCCTGGCTGCGCGGCGGCGGGCTGCCGCAGCCGGTCATGCGGGCCACCACCGTCACCCGGCGGCCCCGCAAGGCCGGCTACGACTGGGAGTTCGACCAGCTTGTGCCGGAGCGGATCCTGGTCGAGCTGCGCCCGCCCGACGGGTACGACGACCGGTACGGCCTGCTGACCGCCGACCCGGCGCCGATCGGGGTCGGGTACTCCGGCTGGGTGCGAATGTGGCCGTCGATCCTGCCGGGGCACCGGGGGGTGGTCGCCGCGTACACCCTCCCGTTGGTCGCCGGCGCGGCGGACATGGACGAGCGCGACGGCGCCGTGGTGCTGCCACTACTCGCCGAGAGCAGCGGCGTCGGCGGGGTGGCTCTCGACCTCGCCCTGGCCTACGGTCTCGGGGCCCGGCACGGCGCGGACCGGGTCGCCGCCCTGGACGCCCTGCTCGGGCTCGCCGGGGAGGGGCAGTTCGACGCCGCCGGGGCGGGTGAGCAGCTCGGCCGGCTGGTCGCCAGGCAGTTGGTGAAGCTGACCCGGGTGGTGGAGCCGCTGCGGGACGCCGCCCTGGCCGGGGCGCCGCTGACCGTGTGGCGGCTGGTCGCCGCCGCGTTGCCGGCGGTACTCGCCGCGCCCAGGCCGCCGCGCGGCCTGCCCGACCTGCTGACCCTGGCGACGGAGACGGCCACCGCGACCGGTGTCCGGATCGAGGTGCCCGGCCTGGGCGAGGTCGCCGGCCAGGGCGGCTCGTCCCGTCTGGTCACCGAGGCCCGGCGCCTGCACAAGGCGCTCACCACGGCCTGAGACCTGTGGATGCTCCGGCGGGTCTCCCGATCCGCCGGAGCATCCCCGGCGTCGCCCCGGCGCGACGGGCCGCCGATCCGACGCGCCCCCGCCCCGCCCGGCGGTGTCCCGCCGAGGGCCGCTCGGCCCGGTTGATCCGGTCTGGCGAACTACCGCAGGGAGAGATACGTCGCGTCGCCCGCGATACGGTAGCGTCCGGTTACTACTACGACTTGTCGTGACCGCCGTGGGGGTGCCCGCCTCCCGGTGGGCTGACGGGAGGTGCCGGATGGCCGACGACGCGGAGATCACCGCGTGGGCGCTGGCCGCCGGCCGCGGTGACCGGGACGCCGCCGCCCGGTTCGTCCGGGCGACGCAGCAGCAGGTCCGACGCTTTCTCGCCGCGCTGGTCTCCCCCGCGGAGGCGGACGACCTCGCGCAGGAGACCTTCCTGCGGGCCGTGCGGTCGTTGCGGTCGTTCGCCGGCCGGTCGTCGGCGCGGACGTGGCTGCTCGCGATCGCCCGCAGGGTCGCCGTCGACCACATCCGGACCGCCACGTCCCGTCCGCGGACCGTGCCGCTGACCGACGGGCATGACACCGCTGACGCGTCGCGGAGCGCGTTCGACCGGCAGGTGGTGCTGGAGCAGCTGATCACGGCGCTGCCGGCGGACCGGCGCGAGGCGTTCGTGGCCACCCAGGTGCTCGGCCTGTCCTACGCCGAGGCGGCGGAGGTCTGCGGTTGCCCCGTCGGCACGATCCGCTCCCGGGTGGCCCGGGCCCGGGAGGACCTCGTGGCCGCCGTGGGCGGCGGCGGCCGGGCGGCGGCCTCGCGGCCGGGCGAGAACGCGGCTGGCTGAGCGGGCCGCACCCCGGTTGAGCAGGGCCGCAGCGGCGGCCGGCGAAAATCGTCGGGAACCGGCGGCGGCATCGGAGCGACTACCTGTGCATGGGGTGTGAGCAGTGGCGTGAGGTGCTGTCGGCGCAGCTGGACGGGGAGGAGTCCCCTGCCGAGCGGACGGCGGCCGAGGCGCACCTGGCCGGGTGCGGCGGCTGCCGGACGTGGTTCGACCAGGCCGCGGCGGTGACCCGGCGGGCGCGGCTGTCGGTCATGGTCGCCGGTGACGACTTCACGGACGTCGTCCTCGACACGCTGCCCGAGGTGCCACCGCGCCGGCGGCGGGGGCGGGCCGTGCCCAGTTTGCGGGGGCGGGCCGTGCTCAGCCAGCGGGGGCGGGCCGTGGTCAGCCTGCGGGCGGTGCTGGGGCTGATCGGGGCGCTGCAGCTGGTTTTGGGCCTGGCGCAGATCGGGCGGGGCGTCGCCGGCCCACACGTGCATCTGGCAGCCGACGGGCTGGCGGCGGGGCATCTGTGGCACGAGTCGGCGGCCTGGAACGTCGCGGTCGGTGCCGGGTTCCTCTTCGTCGCGGCCCGGCGCACTCCCCCGACGGGGCTGGTGCCGATGTTGAGCGCGTTCGTCGGCACGCTGGTGCTGCTTTCGGTCAACGACCTGGCGACGGGGCGGGTGGACACCACCCGGCTGGTCAGCCACGGTTTCCTGCTCGTGGGTTACGCGCTCGTCGTCGTGCTGTCCCGCCCTGGTCTGCGCCCCGACGGTCCGGTGCGGCGCAACCGCACCGACGAGCCTCGTTGGCACCTGCCCGTCGAGGAGCAGCCCGAATCGCCGGGGCTACGGCTGCTGCCGCCCCACCCCGGTTCCGCGCGTATCCCCGACCGGCGGGCCGCCTGATCAATTTCGGACACAGATCGGTTTTGGGCCGGAACTTTCCCGGCCACCCGACCGACCAACCGGACGTCGCGTCACCGATCGAAGGGACCTGCCCGATGCCCCGCACCATGCTCGCCGGCTCGCGTCGCCGCCCGGCCGCACTCCTCGCCTGCGTCGCCCTCCTGCTCGGCGGGACGGTCGGCTGCGGCTCGTCCGACGGCTCGTCGGCCGCCGCGCCCAGCCCGTCACCGTCGGCCACGGCGAGCGCGGCGGGTGTGCTCGGCGTCCGCGACCCGTGGGTCAAGGCAGCCGACACGGGAATGACCGCGGCGTTCGGCAGCCTGGTCAACGACGGCGACACCGACGTCACGATCACCGGCGCCGCCACCGACGTGTCGCCGATGGAACTGCACGAGATGGCCATGCGGGACGGCCAGATGGTCATGCGGGCCAAGCAGGGCGGCATCGTGGTCAAGGCCGGGACCACGCACGCGCTGGAGCCCGGTGGCGACCACCTGATGCTGATGGACCTCAAACGGCCGGTGCGGGCCGGCGACCAGGTGAGCTTCACGCTGACCTTCGCCGACGGCCGGACCCAGACGTTCACCGCCGTGGCCAAGCCGTTCACCGGTGCGCAGGAGAGCTATGCCCCCGGCCACGGCGAACCCGCGCCGGGCACGAGCGGCAAGCCCGCGACGACCGCCGGCCCGGCGTCGTGACCGGAGTGCCCACCGCCCGCCCGGTGAGCAGGCGCGGCCTGCTCACCGGCGGCGCCCTGGCCGCCGGGGGCACCCTGGCCGGCGCCGCCGCCGTCGCCGCCACCCGTTCCGACCCGGCGAAACGGCCCGTCGAGGCGCTGCCCGTGGCCGAGGTCGGTGCGGCGGTCGAGCCGTTCCACGGGCCCCGGCAGGCCGGGGTAGCCACCGAGCCGCAGGCACACGCGTCGTTCGTGGCGTTCACCCTGAGGCCCGGCACCGACCGGGCAGCGCTGGGCCGGATGCTGCGGCTGCTCACCGACGACGCGGCCCGCCTCACCCAGGGGCGGCCCGCGCTGGCCGACACCGAGCCGGAACTCGGGCTGCTCCCCGCCCGGCTGACCGTCACCTTCGGCTTCGGCCCCGGCCTCTACGCCGCCGCCGGCCTGGCGGACCGGCGGCCGGCGTCGGTGGCCGCCCTGCCCTCGTTCCGCGTCGACCGGCTCCAGCCCCGCTGGTCGGGCGGGGACCTGCTGCTGCAGATCTGCGCCGACGACCCGGTCACCGTCGCCCACGCCCAACGGGTCCTGGTCAAGGACAGCCGGCCGTTCGCCGCCGTCCGATGGGTGCAGCAGGGCTTCCGACGCGGCGCCGGCGTCGAACCCGGCGGGCGTACCCAGCGCAACCTCTTCGGCCAACTCGACGGCACCGCCAACCCCGGGCCGGGTGGGCCGCTGGAGACCGCGGTGTGGGTGCCCGACGGGCCGGCGTGGCTACGCGACAGCAGCACCCTGGTCGTCCGCCGGATCAGCATGAACCTGGAGACCTGGGACCTGCTCGGCCGCGCCGACCGGGAACTCGCCGTCGGCCGCCGCCTCGACACCGGCGCCCCGTTGACCGGCGCCGCCGAACACGACGTGCCCGACTTCGCCGCCACCGGCCCCGACGGGCTCGCCGTCATCCCCGACTTCTCCCACCTGACCCGCGCCCACGTCGGCGAGGACCGGCTGAAGATCCTCCGTCGCCCCTACAACTACGACGGGGTACCCGCCGCCGACGGCACCGCCGACAGCGGATTGATCTTCGCCTCCTACCAGGCCGACATCGCCCGCCAGTTCCTCCCCATCCAACGGCGCCTCGCCGAACGGGACCTGCTCAACGAGTGGACCACCCCGATCGGCTCCGCCGTCTTCGCCGTCCCGCCCGGCTGCCCCGACGGCGGCTGGATCGGCCAACAACTGCTCGGCTGACCACCACCCCACCAGGAGAAGCACCAGATGCTCACCCGATTCCGCCGCCCGACCGCAGCCGGTCTCGTCACCGCCGCGCTGGCCGCCGCCGCGCTGCTGCTCGTGCCGGCCGCCCCCGCCGCCGCGCACAACACGCTGCAGTCCGCCAGCCCCGCCAAGGAGGCCCGGCTGACCACGGCGCCGACCCAGGTCAGGCTGACGTTCATGCAGAAGCTCGATCCGGCCTTCACCACCATCGCGCTGACCGACGCCGCCCAGGCGAAGGTCGCCACCGGCGAGCCCGTCGTCAGCGGAACGACGGGGACGGTGACGATCGACCGACCGCTGGCCAACGGCACCTACACCGTCGCCTACCGGGTCGTCTCCGCCGACGGGCACCCCGTGCAGGGCTCGTACCGGTTCACCGTCGCGGACCCCTCCGCGACCGCCAGCCCGCAGGCGACCGCAGCGAGCAGCGCCCCGCCGGCCGCCGGCCCGTCCACCCCGTCGGCCGGCCCCGCCGCCTCCGCGAGCGACTCCGGCGAGGGGCCGGGCACCGCGACGCTGGTGGTGGCCGCCGGGGTCCTGGCCGCCGTCATCGGCGGCGCCGCCATGGTGTGGCGTCGTCGCCGCGCCGGCGCCTGACGCACGCCCAGCCGACCGGAAGGTCGACGCCCATCGGCGGCCCCACCGGGCGACCACCGCCCTCACCACCAGCAAGGGAACCGACGTGTCAGACACCATCTCCCACCCGGCCCACCCGGCCCCCGTCCCGGACGCCGGGCGCGCGGCGGCGGCTGCCGGCCCCACCCCGGGGGCGACCGCCTGCGGGGTACGGCCGGCGGCCAGCGGTCGCGGCGGGTGGCTCGTGCCGGTGGCGGCCGTGGCGTCGGCGGTGGCCGTACTCCTGCTCGGCCTGCGTGCCGGCGGTGCGCTCACCGCCGCGATCCCCGGTCTTCCCGATCCCGGGCCGGTCACGGCGTGGGCGCTGCCCGTGGTCCGGCTGCTCGCCGACGGCCTCGCCACCCTGACGGTGGGGATGGTGGTGACGGCCGCGTTCCTGCTGCCCGGCGACGGTCCGAGCGTGTCCCCGCACGGCTGGCTGCTGCTGCGCCGCGCCGGCGCGGCGGCCGCGGGCTGGGCCGTGGCCGCGTGCACACTGATCGTGCTGACGGTCTCGGACCTGCTCGGCGTCCCCGTGGACGGGCTCAGCCTCGCCACCGTGGTCAGCTTCGCCTCCTCGATCTCCCAGGGCCAGGCGTTGCTGCTGCAGGCGGGGCTCGCCCTGACGGCGGCGGTGCTGGCCCGGGCGGGGGTGTCGCGCGGGCTCGCCGCCGCGGTGGCGCTGGTCGCCCTGGTCGCGGTGCTGCCGCCGGCGTTCACCGGGCACGCCGCCGGGGCGGGCAACCACCAGGTCGCGGTGACCAGCCTCGCCCTGCACGTGCTGGCCGCCGCGCTGTGGGTCGGCGGGCTGGCGGCGCTGCTGATGATCCGTCGCAGCCGGCAGCTCGCCGACACCGCCGGCCGGTACAGCCGCCTCGCCCTGGGCTGCTTCGCGGCCGTCGCGGTGAGCGGGGCGGCCAACGCCGCCGTGCGCCTCGGCTCCGTGGCGGAGCTGTGGCAGTCCCGCTACGGCTGGTTGGTCCTCGGCAAGCTCGCCGCGCTGGCGATCCTGGGTGTGCTCGGCGCCCTGCACCGGTCACGGACCCTGCCGGCCCTGCGCGCGGGCCGCCCGGGCGCGTTCGGTCGGCTGGCCGCCGGCGAACTGGTCGTGTTCGCTGCCACCGTCGGGCTGTCGGTGGCGTTGTCCCGCAGCCCCGCACCGGTGTCCGGGGACCCGCTCGACGCCGATCCGATCACCGAACTGCTCGGCTTTCCGATGCCCGCCGCGCCGACCCCGGCACTCCTGGTGGGCCAGCCGCTGCCGGACATGTTCTTCCTGACCCTCACCGTCGCCGGGGTCGGCGGCTACCTGGCCGGCGTGTGGCGGCTGCACCGGGCCGGGCACCGCTGGCCGGTCACCCGCACCGTGAGCTGGTTGGCCGGCATGCTGCTGCTGGCCGCGATCACCGACCTGGGCGTGGCCCGCTACGCGTACGTGCTGTTCAGCGCCCACATGGTGCAGCACATGGTGCTGTCGATGCTGGTGCCGATCCTGCTCGTCGGCGGCGCCCCGGTCACCCTCGCCCTCCGCGCCCTGCGCCGGCCCACGGACCCGCAGGTCCGCGGCGCCCGGGAGTGGCTGCTGATGGCGCTGCACAGCCGGCCGGCGAAGCTGCTCACCCATCCCGTGGTCGCGTTGGGCATCTACGCCGGCAGCCTCTTCGGCCTGTACTTCAGCGACCTGCTGGGCATGCTGATGCGGTCCCACGTCGGCCACCTGGCCATGCTCATCCACTACGTGGCCGCCGGGTACCTGCTGTTCTGGGTGCTCATCGGGATCGACCCCGGCCGGCCGAGGCTCGCCCCTCCCCTGCTGGTGATCCTCCACCTGGCCGCGATGATGGCCCACGGCTTCTTCGGCCTCGTCCTGATGCAGAGCACCACCCTCATCGCCCCGGACTGGTACTCCGCCGTCCACCCCGCGTGGGCGTCCTCCCTGCTCGACGACCAGAAGCTGGGCGCGGGGATCGCCTGGGCCTTCGGGGAGATACCGGCCGCGTTCGTCATGATCGTGCTGGTGCGTCAGTGGATCCGCGCCGACCGGCGCGAGCAGGGCCGCCTCGACCGGGCGGCCGACCGGGCCGAGGCCACCGGCGAGGAGGACGACCTCGCCCGGTACAACGCCTTCCTCGCCGCCGCCCGGCACGCCGACGCCGGCCCGCAGGACGGCCGCGACCCCGCGCGGCCATAGCCGGGCACGGCCGGGAGGCGCAGCGGCTGACCCCGGCGGCACCGCCACCCCGCCTGGCGGGGCGGCCCGGAGGCCCGTTCGAGCCCTGGCACGGCCGTCCTGCCCGCCCACGCATGCCAGGGCGGGGCAGTGTCATTGCGATACCGGAATTGTCCGTCAAGCAATTCAGGACACCGCCAATCTGTGGGCGACGCGGCACGGGCCTGCGCCGAAATACCGTCGGCCCGTGACCGTAATTGGCACACGTGTGTTTCAGCAGGGTGTCGGCTGAGGCGGACAACGACCACGCCGCATACGGGAGGTCGGCTGCCGCGACGCCCGAGCCGTCCGCGCGCGTCCCGCAACGACCGGTGGGCTCGCCACGGCAGCCCGTACGCAGGTGTCGCGGGCACCCTCACCCGGCCGCCGGCCGGAGCGCCCATGTCCGAAAGATCGGTCAACGCACCACGAAAGGTCTCGCTGCTTCCGTTCGCGCCGTGAAATCACCCATTTATTGATGCCAAACCGTAACCACCTTTGACCGAAGCGGGATGACACCCTGCCAGGGCCACTAACTGATTGATTGGCGTCGTATAGTAACTGTCCCGGAACGGGTGGGGAGCCGGAAGGGGTGGGGCATGAGGGGGATCCCGGCCGTGTCCTTGGTCATCGGAATCGCTTCCTCGCCGGCCGAACGCCGGCAGCTCGCGCGACTGCTCGGTGGGACGGAGGCGTTTCTGATCGTCTCGAGCGTCGACCAGGCACGGGAGTTCCTCGACGTGGTGGAGACCCCGCCGTCAGGGGCAGGGTTCCCAGCCGTCCGGACCGTGGTCACCGCGACCACCGGCGGCACCACTGCGCCACCACCCGACCTCAGCGTCGATTCCGACCGACGGGTGCTGCGCTGGCGGGACCGCGAGATCGAGCTGACCCGCCTGGAGCACGATCTCCTGCTGTGCCTGGTGGGCGCGCCCGGGCAGGTCTGGACGTACGAGCGGCTGCACCTCGAGGTCTGGGGCAACGAGCACCTCGGCCGCGGCTCCGACATGCATTCGGTCGTGCGGAGGGTGCGACGCAAGCTGGCCGGGCTGAACGCCTCGGCGACGATCCACGCCGTCCGCGGGGTCGGCTTCCGCCTCGCCCCGGCCTGACCACGATCCGCCGCCGCCGAGCGAGCCCAAGGCGCTGCCGGGCGGCGCCACACATCGGTCGCAGGCCTCGGACACGCGCTCCTGGGTCTTCGGACGCGCTCCGCTCGCCGCCCTCGAAACTGATCCGGCCCGCCTGGTCGATGACCAGGCGGGCCGGACTGTCAGCTAGCGGTCAGCTGTCAACAACGGGTGGGGGACAGTGCGAAGTCCTCCACCGTCGGGGTGACGGCGTTGATCGTCGTCTGACGGGTCTGGGGCTTCCAGCCGTCCTTGGCGACGATCAACGTCAGCGGGTTGTTCCGACGGTCCATCCAGTAGGCGTACTTGCCCTGGGCGTCGGTGGCGAAGGTCCACGACTGCGCCCACGAGTCGACCTGGACGACGGCGCCGGCAAGCGGCGAGCTGGCACCCTGGCAGCTCGTCCCGGTGACCGTACCCATCAGCTTGCCCCAGGTCTTCGGCTGCTGCGCGTTCATGGTCACCGCCACCGGGTCGACCGTGTACGGGGTGTTCTCCTTGATGGCGACCGAACCCGAGTAGGTGCCCGGCTGGTCGACGTTCGCCGTCATCCCGACGGTGACCGTGACCTGCTCGCCCGGCGCCAGCGTGACCGCCGTCTTGTCGATCGTCATCCAGCTGACGTCGGCGCCGCCCTCGGCGCACTCCTCGAAGCCGGGCAGCGCCTCGCTGTCGGGCGTGGCGTTGAAGCTGCCGGAGGAGCCGCCAACCTTGTAGAAGCCGCACGCCGCGGCACCGCGGTACCGCGGCGTGTTGGCGTTCGGCAGGGTGGACCACGAGTCGGTGGCCGGGTCGTAGGCGAAGCCGGCGTTCGTGATCGCCCCGCCCTGCACACCGCCGACGACCAGGAGCTTGCCGCTGGCGACAGCGAACGAGCTGGCCCAGCTGTCGACCGGCGCGTCGGCGATCGCGGTCCAGGTGTTGGCCCCCGGATCGAAGGCGTAGCTGGACTTCAGCACGGCGGAGCCGTCGTTTCCACCGGTGCAGTAGACGACGCCGTCGATCCCGCCGCAGGAGGCGAAGGCCACCGACTTCGGGTAGTCGGGCAGCGTCTCCCAGCTGTCGCTGCCCGGGTCGTACCGGACCACGTCGTTCGACATCGGGGTGCAGGCCGAGCTGGTGCAGCCACCGACGGCGTACAGCTTGCCGCCGACGACCGCCTGCCCGGCTGCGGAGCGTGGCGCGGGGTTGTCGGCCTTCTCCGTCCAGGTGTTGGCCGCCGGGTCGTACGACCAGGTGGTGCCGTCCGGGCCGGACGCCGCCCAACCGCCGGTCGCGATGATCTTCCCGTCCACGACGCCCACGGTCATGGCGTTACGGGCGCCGGGAAGGTCGGCGATCGGCGTCCAGGTCTGCGCGATCGGGTCGTAGACGAAGTTCTTCGTCGTGGACGCCGACCCGTTGGTGCCGGCAATCGAGTACACCTTGCCGTCCAGGTTCACCACCCGGTTGTCCATCACGTTCGCCGGGTAGTCGGCGATGTCGGTCCAGGGCGCGGCCTGCGGGCCGACCGCGGCGGACGCCGCCGTCGCCGACTTGCCGGTCGCCGCCGCGGCGAACGACGTCGGGGTGGTGAGCCGCTGCTCCGGCGCGCCGGTGGAGCCGAGCACCTGCTGCTTGCTCACCCGGGAGCCGTCGGCGCGCAGGAGGGTGAACCCGCCGTCACGCTCGCTGAACTCCACGTCGACCGGGGCCCCGCCGGTGTTGGTCACCGTGAACGGCTTGCTGACCTTGCCGGTGGGCATTCGGATCGTTCCGCTCACCGCAGCCGGCTCGACCGACAGGCGGCCGGCCGCCAGCTGGAAGTCCGCCGCAGTCGCCGCGTCCGCCTGGACGTCGACCTGCTTGCTCTGGCTGACGTAGTTGCCGGCCTTCGCGGTGAACTTGTGGTTGCCCGTCAGCGAGGAGAACAGCCAGTAGAAGCCGTCGGCCAGCCCGGCGTCGTCCGGGGTCGCCACGGTGGTGGCCTTCTCCGCCGGCCGGTCGTCGCTGGTGACGGTGGCACCGTTGACGTAGCCGTCGGTGTTCTTGTCACGGACGTGGCCGAGCACTAGGCCACCGTTGGTCGGCTGGCAGACGACCTGGCTGCCGATCAGGACGTTGTCGACCTCCCACCACCACTCGTACGAGGCGTCGTAGTAGTGGAACCGGACCCGGGTCTGCGCCTGGCCGGCGGCCTGCGGGATCGGGATCTCGGTCACCCGCGGCCCACGGACGTCCGCCGCCTGCCGGAGCACGTTCGTCCACGTGGTGCCACCGTCGATGCTGAGGTCGACGTCGGCGCGGTCGCTGCCCAGCCAGTTGTAGTCCTGGTTGAACCGGATCACCGGGGCCGCGACGTCGGTCAGATTGACGACCGGGCTGACGAGGGACGTGTCCTGCCGCCCACCGGAGCCGTACTCGTCGCTGTCGACGATCGCGAAGTTGCCGGTGCCGCCGGTCAGGTTGCGACGGCCGCCCTCGTCGGTGAACTTCCAGACCTGACCGGTGTTCGCGTGGTCCACCACGGACCAGCCAGCCGGCACGCCGGTGCCGTCGAACGTCTCGTACACGCCGTCGGAGCCGAACCGGTAGCCGGGCGCCGTGGTGCAGGTGTTGGTGTTCACCGGAACCGCGATGTTGGCGGTGACGTTGCCGCCGCCGACCACGACCTCCTTGGTGACGGTCTGGTAGCCCGGGTACTGCGCCTCGACCTTCAGCCGGTAGGTGGCCGAGGCCGGAAGCTGGATGCTGTAGTGGCCGTTGACGGGCGTGGTGTAGTCGGATACACCCGACGGACCCTCGACGGTCACCTTGGCGTAGAGCGGCCAGCCGTGCCCGGAGCCGTCGGTGACCGAGCCGCTGACGGTGACGCTGGGAACCGCCGTCAACGCGACGTTGATCGTCGTGGTCGCGTCCTTGTTGACCGTCGCCGGCGTCGTCTTGCCCTCGTAGCCGAACGCCGTCACGGCGACCTGGTAGTCACCGGCCGGGAGCAGCGACGAGTACGTCCCGTTGGCAGCGGTGGTCAGCTCGCGGTCCGCCGCGCCCGTCAGGGTCACCGTGGCGCCCGCGATCGGGGCGCCGGTGGTCGCGTCCGTGACCGTGCCGGCCAGGGTGCCGGTGTCGCCGATCGGGGCCGCGTTGAGCAGCGCGAGCGCGTCCAGCCGGCCCTCGCCGTACACGTTGTTGTCGTCGGTGGTGCCACCGCACTGGGTGTCGGCCTTGTCGACCGCCGCGTTGTCCAGCAGCGCGCGGGTCGGGTTGACCTCGCCGACCAACGCCGGTGCCGCGGACCACAACAGCGCGATCGCGCCCGCGAGGTGCGGGGCGGCCATCGAGGTGCCGTTGAAGCTGGCGTAGCTGCTGCCCGGAACGCTCGATCGGACGTTCACGCCGGGCGCCGCGATGTTGGGCTTGATCTCGCCGTTCTGGCCGACGCCACGCGACGAGAAACCGGCGATGTTGTTGTTGATGTCGTAGGCGCCGGCCGAGTAGTTGCTGACCAGGCTGCCCGGGGAGCCGCTGGTCTGGCACGCCGACCCGTTGTTGCCGTTGGACCAGACACCGAAGATGCCCGACGCGGTCCAGGCCAGCGTCACGTCCTCCATGAACGGTTCGTTGGAGGGGCTCGTGGTCCCCCACGAGTTGTTGATGATGTTCGGCCGCTTGCTGACGTCCGGGTTCTGGCCGTTGAGGTCGGTCGGCTCGAGCATCCACTGGCCGGAGTTGACCAGCGCGGCGTCGCTGGGGCAGCAGCCGTTCGCGGCGATCCACTTGACCTCGGGTGCCACGCCGATCTGGTTCGCGCCCGCGGAGCCGGCCATCGTGCCCATGGTGTGGGTCCCGTGGCCGTTGCTGTCGCAGGGCGCCGCGGCGCAGGTCCCGGCGGCGTTGTACCAGTTGTAGTTGTGGTTGAACGTGCCGTCGCCGTTGTTGCCGCGGTAGGAGTTCACCAGCGCCGGGTGGTCGAACTGGACCCCCGTGTCGATGTTCGCCACCGTGATGCCGGCGCCCTTGACGCCGTACTGGGACCAGACGTCGTCGGCGTTGATGTTGGCGATGCCCCACTCGAGGGCGTTGACGGTCTTCTCGTCGGTGCCCTTGGTGACCTCGGGCACCTGGTAGGCGACCGGGGCGTACAGGCCCTCGACCTCCGCGTGGGAGGCGATGCTCTGCGCCATCGCCAGCGAGCCGCCGCTGACCTTGATCGCGTTGGTCGCCCAGAAGGTCTCGTACTTCGCGCCCGCGCCGTCGAGCTCGGCACGGATCTTGGTCTGGCTCTCGGCGGCGGTCTTTTTCAACGCCGCCACGACCGCGGCGCCGCGCTTGTCCCAGTCCTTGATCGCTGCGGCCTGGTTCAGGTCCGCCCTGTCCTTGAAGCGGATCCAGAAATCCCCTTCGGTCTTGCCCTGGAGCTGCTTGCTGAGCTCCGGCCGGATCTTGCCGTCTGCGGAGGCTGCTCCTGTCCCGGTCAGCGCGGCCTGTGCGCCTGAACCGAATGCGGCCAGGCCTGTCGCGGCGAGGACCAAGGCCGCGCCGGCACTCACCAGGGATCTGGCTGTGCGTCTCGTGGATGGACGTCTGAACATAGGTGGCGCCTCCTCCAGAACGACCCAGAGTGGAACGAGCCACGGTGGAGGGTGCAGGGCACGCGTCTCCCCGAGTGGACGAAGCGGAACGCACCCCTCCATGGCCCCCAGGCAACCGCGCGGGTCACGCCGGCTGCCCGTCTGGACACTATGATCGACATGAAAGGACGATCAAGAACTTGCCGTAAGCAATCTGTCACTAACAGTTGGGCCAACCGCCGGGAAGCTTGCCAATTTTTGTCACGATCATGACGAAGCTGGGCAGAAACTTGCCCATCGTTTCGGGGTGGGTGCTGTGGGGGCACACGACGAAAGCACGGTGCCGGACGGGCGCGATCCGGCCGAGGAACAATTTCCGCTGGTGATCGCGGTGACACCGTCGCCGGCCGAGCGGATCCGACTCGCGGAGCGCCTCGAGGGCGTCGCGCCGCTGCTGCTGGTCTCCGATCTCGACGAGCTGCGCAGGCTGATCGCGGCCCCGCAGCGGCTCCCCCCGACGTCGTCCGGGCCGCCCCCTGCCGCCACGCCCGAGGCCGCCGACGGCACACTGCTGATCGACTCGGCCCGGTCCACCGCTCGCTGCCGGGATCGCGAGGTCGGCCTGACGCGACTTGAGCACGACCTGCTGATCAGCCTGACCACCGAGCCGATCCGGGTGTGGAGCTACGCCGAGTTGCACCGGACGGTCTGGCGTGACGAGGGTCTGCAGCGTAGGGCCGACGTACAGTCGCTGGTCAAGCGGCTGCGACGCAAGCTCGCCGGGCTCGGCACCGGCGTGACCATCGACGCGGTACGCGGCGTCGGGTTCCGGCTGACCGACCACCAGCAGCCGCGGGTCAGCGGTTCCTGATGCCTGCCTGACTTGGGCAGCCCGCATCGTGGTCCATCACCTGCCGCCCGGCGCGAGGTGAGGTAAGGCCGGGAAGGGCCACCGGCCCCGCCCTAGCGGTCCGGACTGTCGGCGGCGGCCATGACGCGCAGCGCGTTGGGGTCCAGGCCGATCCGGATCGGGGTCTCGCCGTACGGCTCCCCGTCCACCTCCACGGGCGCCGGCCGGTCGGTCTCCAGCCAGAGTTCGCGTACGGCGAGGAACGGCTCGTCGACGAGGGTACGGCGATGGCCGGTGGCCGCGTTGCGCGCCGTGTCCCGCAGCAGTCCGCGGCGGGTCGGGCCACCCACCGGGTACGCGACCAACAGCCGGTCGTCGGCGTCCGCGTCCGCGGTGATGGGCCGCCCCGCGTGGAAGCCGCCGTTCGCGACGTACAGCTGGTGGGTGAGGAACTCGTGCCGCCGTCCCTCGGCGCGTACGGCGGCGCGCAACGGCCGGTGCCGGGTCAGCAGCGCCAGGGCGGTCATCGGGTACGCGATCCGGCCGATGACCCGCTTGAGCCGGGGCGGCGTCCTGAGCATCACGTCGGCGGAGAGGCCGATGCCGATGTGGTTGGTGAACCGCATGCTGCCCACGAGTCCGAGGTCGACGTCGATCACCTTGCCGTCGGTGAGGACCGCGACCGCCGCGTCGAGGTCGAGCGGGATGCCCACCGTACGCGCGAAGTTGTTGGTGGTGCCCAGCGGCAGCAGGCCGAGCGCGATGTCGCGGTGGGCGAGCAGCCGCGCGGCGGTGCCGATCGTGCCGTCGCCACCGCCAGCGACCAGGAGGTCCGGCCCGAGGTCGGCGGCGGCGGCGAGGCTCTGCTCGAGTTCGGCGGGCCGGTCGACCGGGTACGTGCCGAGCAGGGTGAAGCCGGCCGCGACCAGCCGCGACCGGGTCTCCTCGTAGAGCTGGCGGCCCCGCCGGGAGTGGGCGTTGACGACGAGCGCCGCCCGCCGCTCCCGCCGGATGGCCTCGCTCAGCTCCTGCTTCGTCCGCATAGGGCCCGACCCTAGCGCCGGACGGACGGCGCACGACGCACGCCCGCCGGGTGTTCGGGTCGGCGGTGCCGTTGGCCACCCGGTTGATGGTGTGCGCCACCCACGGAGATTCGGGCCAGTGATCAGCGAGACGGGCGCAGGGTGACCGGTGGGCCGAACCGGACCGGCACGCCGGGGGAATACAGAGCGCTGGCCGGCGGTCCGGTCGGCGCCGGCAGCCCGGCGGCGGTGACCAGTTCGTCGTCCAGGTGCAGCAGCTCGGCACGGTGCAGCGGCCAGCGGGGATGCCAGTTCGGCAGGTGCCGCGTGCGACCGTACGCCCGGGTGTGCAACCCCCATCGGGCGGTGACGAAGTGCTCCAGCGGGGTCGGCTCGGCGATCGCCCCGGCCACCCGGACCACCATCCGGCTCGCCGCGCCGCGCGGGCCGGGCCAGCGACGCCGGCACCGGTAGGTGCGGCGGTCGCCGTCCCGGTCCAGCCGCATCGCCGACCACATGTACGGCAGCCGCAGGGTCGCCCGGGCAGCCAGCACCATGAGCAGCCGGGACGCGTCGAGCGAGCGGAACACCACCGCCCGCCGGCCGGTGCCGTCGACCGAGTAGAGCCGGACGTTGGTCTCCCAGAAGCTGCCGAGGTACGGCACCCCCGGCCCGCAGCCGAGGCCCAGCCCCACCATGCGGAAGCCGATCAGGCCGACATAGCTGAGCCCGTCGAGGGTGTCCGGACGCGTCCCGGCGGGCAGCAGCGGCGCGACGAGTTCCGGAGCCACGGCCCAGTGCAGGAAGGTGAGGTCCTCCCAGCGCTGCCGCAGGATCGCACGCGGGAACGCCTGCTCGGGCGCGCACTCGACCGGCTCGATGTCCACGTGCCCATCCTGCCCGGTGTCACCGGGTGACGCTCCCCTGCCGGGCGTAACGCCTCCGCTCCCGGCCGTCGCTGGGGCCCGGCACCACGTCGCGGCGGCGGCGTTGCAACCGCTGCCGGGAGACCGCGCGTGTACCCCACTGTGGAAGATCTTGCGAAGCTGTCCGGGCCGCCGGCGTGGGCGGGTGGCCGCCGGTGCCGCCGTGGATGTCAGCGTGGTCCGGGCCATCCGATGTGCGGGTCGTGCCAGGCCGGCCGCGGGGAGTCCGAGGGTCGGCTCGGGTCCGCGCGTCCCGCTAACGGAGTGTCGATGATCCGTGCCGTGCCATCGCGACCGACCGTCACCCGCCGCGCCCTGCTGGGCATGGTGGCGCTCTCGCCACTGGCCGGATGCGCGGACGGAGAGCCGCCCGCTGCCTCCTCCCCTGCCGCGCCCTCCGGGCCCTCGTCCGCCACGCCCGCCGCCCCCACCGCCGCGGCGGAGGTCCGTCACGAACGCCTGGTCGAGCTGGAACGGAAGTTCGACGTACGCCTGGGGGTGTATGCCCTGGCCACCGGCACCGGCGTCACCGTCGCCCACCGGGCGGACGAACGGTTCGCGTTCTGCTCGACGTTCAAGGGACTGGCGGCAGCAGCGGTGTTGGCGCACAACCCGCTGTCGCATCTCGACACGGTCGTCAGGTACACCGAAAACGACCTCATGAAGAGCGCCGTCATCACCAGGAAGCATGTCGCCACCGGGATGACGATCCGGCAACTCTGTGACGCCGCCGTCCGCTACAGCGACGGCACGGCCGGCAATCTCCTGCTCCGCGACCTCGGCGGGCCGGCTCGACTGACGGCGTACGCGCGTGGCCTCGGCGACACGGTCACGCGGATGGACCGGTTCGAGCCCAAGATCGTGTCGGCCGTCCCGGGAGACCCGCGCGACACCACGTCTCCCCGGGCGATCGGCACCGACTACCAGCGGATCGTCCTGGGTGACGCGCTGCCGGCCGACAAGCGCGCCTTTCTCCGGGACCTGCTGGAACGCAACGCCACCGGCGCCGGCGCCCGACGCGTCCGGGCTGGCGTACCGAAGGGTTGGACCGTGGCCGACAAGACCGGGACCGGCGACTACGGCACGGTCAACGACATCGCCGTCGTGTGGCCCCCGGGCGCCGCGCCTCTGGTCGTTTCGATCATGTCCAGCAAGGCCACCCGGGACGCCGGGTACGACCAGGCCGTCATCGCCGAGGCGGCCGCGTACGCGGTGGCCACCCTCACCTGAGCGGTGCGTCGCCGCCGGCTGACGCCGATCGTGACCACCACGGTGGCACCAACGTCAGCGTCGCGCGCCCGGGCCCGCCGCCACCTTGTGACCAAGGTTTGAATGATGGTTCAATTCTTGCGTGGTCTACCGGAGCACCGACCGTGTGAAAGCTCGGCTGAGCGCGTCCCGGGACCGGATCATCGTCGCCGCCCTGGAGATCATGGCCGGGCACGGGTACGCCGGCTGTTCGGTCGCCGCCGTCGCCGAGCGGGCCGGCATGGCGACCGGCAGCGTCTACCGCCACTTCCCCACCAAGGCCGACCTCTTCGCCGAGGTGTTCCGCACCGCCTCCCAGCGGGAGGTGGACGCGGTCGCGCGCGCGCGGCAGCGCTGGAGTCCACGGTCGCCGCGCAGGTCTCCGCCGTCATCGAGACGTTCTCCGGCCGCGCGCTGCAGTCCCCGCGGCTGGCGTACGCCCTGCTCGTCGAGCCGGTCGACCCGGCGGTCGACGCCGAACGGCTCGTCTTCCGCCGGGCGTACGCCGAACTGATCGCCGGCTACGTCGCGGCCGGCGTGGCGAGCGGTGAGCTGCCCCCGCAGGACCCGGAGCTGACCGCGACCGCGCTCGTCGGCGCCCTGGCCGAAGCGATGGTCGGCCCGCTGGCCGCCGGGGTCGCCGGCCCGAGCACCATCCCCAGCCTGATCACGTTCATCCACGGTGCGATTGGAGTATCGCCGTGACGACGCACGAGGTCCTCAACCAGGTCCCCCCGCTGGCCGGCTACGACGCGGCGGACGACCCGGCGCTGCTCGACGGGCTCGCCCGGGAGGGTGCCGGGTGGGCCACCGCGGAGCTGCACGAGCTCGGCCGGATCGGCGGCGCCGAGCAGGCGATCGAGTACGGGCGGCTGGCGAACGAACACCCACCGGTCCTGCGCACCCACGACCGCTACGGCCACCGGATCGACGAGGTGGAGTTCCACCCGGCCTGGCACGAGCTGATGCGCACCGCGGTCACGCACGGGCTGCACGCCGCGCCGTGGGCGGACGACCGGCCCGGCGCACACGTGGCCCGGGCCGCCAAGTTCTACACCTGGCGCCCCGACGCCGGGCACGGCTGCCCCGTCTCCATGACGTACGCGGCGGTGCCGGCGTTGCGGCACGACCCGGAGCTGGCCGCACGGTACGAGCCGCTGCTCACCGCCACGACGTACGACTTCGGGCTGCGCGCGCCGCTGGGCAAGCGGGGGCTGCTGGCCGGCATGTCGATGACGGAGAAGCAGGGCGGCTCGGACGTACGCGCCAACGCCACCACCGCCTGCCCGGAGCCGGACGGCACCTACCGGCTCCTTGGGCACAAGTGGTTCACCTCGGCGCCGATGTGCGACGTCTTCCTCACCCTCGCCCAGGCGCCGGGCGGGCTCACCTGCTTCCTCGTGCCGCGCGTCCTCCCCGACGGCACGCGCAACCCGATGCGGCTGATGCGCCTGAAGGACAAGCTCGGCAACCGGTCCAACGCCTCGGCGGAGGTCGAGTACGAGCACGCGGTGGCCTGGCGCGTCGGTGACGAGGGCCGTGGCGTGCGCACCATCATCGACATGGTCAACCTGACCCGCCTCGACTGCGTCATCGGCGCGGCGGCCGGGATGCGCCAGGGCGTGCTCACCGCCGTCCACCACGCCACCCACCGGCAGGCCTTCGGCCGGTACCTCGTCGACCAGCCGCTGATGCGCAACGTCCTCGCCGACCTCGCGGTCGAGTCCGAGGCCGCCACCGTCCTGATGATGCGGCTCGCCGGGGCGACCGACCGTTCCGCGCGCGGTGACGCCGACGAGACCGCGTTCAAGCGGCTCGCCCTCGCCGTCGGCAAGTACTGGGTCTGCAAACGCTGGCCGGCGCACGCCGCCGAGGCCCTGGAATGCCTGGGCGGCAACGGCTACGTCGAGGAGTCCGGCATGCCGCGGCTGTTCCGCGAGTCGCCCCTGAACTCGATCTGGGAGGGCTCCGGCAACGTCGCCGCGCTGGACGTCCTGCGCGCCCTCGCCAAGGAACCACAGGTCATGGAGGTGTTCCAGGCCGAGGTGACCGCCGCCGCCGGCGCCGACCCGCGGCTCGACGCCGCCGTACGACAGGTGCGGGCCGACCTGGCCGACCACGGCGACCTCGAACTGCGGGCCCGCCGCGTCGTCGAACGGCTGGCACTGGTCCTACAGGGCTCGCTGTTGGTGCGGCACGGCCACCCCGCCGTCGCCGACGCCTTCTGCGCCTCGCGCCTCGGCGGGGACCACGGCCACGCTTTCGGCACCCTGCCGCCCGGGGTCGACTTCGCCACGATCATCTCCCGCGCCGTGCCGAAGGTGGGCTGAGGCCGTCGCGGCACTTCCCACGATCCGGATCCGGCGCATCACAGCGATTCGACGACCTCCGACTCCTGAGGAATGCCCCGGTCGACCACGACCGGCGGCCCGCCGGGTCGGCGCCACGCCCGATAGTCCCGGAAGGACATGGGGATGCCACGCGCGGCGAACGGATCCGCGGAGTCCATGACCTGGATGTGCAGGTGCGGCTGCGTGGAGTTGCCCGAGTTGCCGCAGTCGGCCAACTCCCGGCCGGCCGCGACGGGCTCGCCCTCGCCCACCCGGATCGAGCCGGCGCGCAGGTGGGCGAGCACGACGTACGCACGACGGCCCTCCAGCTCGAGGATCACGTGGTTGCCGGCAAGCGCGCCGGCACCGCCGCGCGCCCGGGACGCCTGGGTCAGGGCGTAGGGCACCCGCGCGAGCGGTGACCGTCGCGCCACGTGGTCCGCCTCGCCGTCGTGGACCGACACCACCCTGCCGGCGGCGGGCGCGAGGATGGGCTGACCGAACGCGAAGAACCGCTCCACCGGTTCCGTGGACAACAGCGAGCGCCAGTCCCGCGTGGTCGCCGTGCGCCGGCCCCGCACCGCGACGAAGTCCATGGCGTACGTCGTGGCGAACAGGTGGGTGCCGTGGCTCGGCACGCGCCGGGCCGGGCTGTTGCGCGCGAGCCACGGGCCACGGAACGGTAGCGTGAGCACGACATGGTCGAGAGTGGAGATCGCGAACCTCCCGTGTCACCAGCTCGTCCCCGCCACGAACTCTACCGATGGGCCGCCGTCAACGACGTGAGCCGGGCGTGCCGGCCCCGTCTCCCAGGCGGGGCAGGTCGGTCAACCAGCGGTCCAGGGCTGCCGGCGAGCGGAACAGCAGCACCGGCGGCCCGGTCGGGTCGGCCTGCCAGGCCCGCATCCGCCGCCGGGCCCGGCCGAACGCGGTGAGGTGCCACACCAGGATCGAGTCCCGGGACAGCACGCTGCCCAGCGACTCGCGGTTGCCGTTGCAGATCGCCTCCCCCGTCCGCAACCGGTGGACGGTGCGACGCAGCAGGCGCCCGAAGGAGCACCAGCGCGGGTAGTCCAGGCCGACGACCAGGTCGGCGCGGGCCAGCACCACGTCCCGCCACCCGTGGTACGCGCCGTCGAGGATCCATCGGTCACGTCGGCAGATCGCCTCGATCCGGCTGCGCTGCTGCGCGACCGGCACCTCGACCCAGCCGGGCTCCCAGAGCAGGTCGTCGACGGGGTACCACGGCAGCCCCAGGTGCCGGGCCAGCCGCGCCGCCAGGGTGGACTTGCCGGCGCCGTACACGGCGTAGATGAGGATGCGCGACGGAGCGCTCATCGCGGCAGCGTACGCTGGTGGCGCCACACCGCCCGGTCCACCGTGTCCCACCCCGCCGTCAGGCTCGCCGGCCTGACCGGGGTGGCGGGACTATCCTCGCCGGATATGAGCCAACGCGTCGGTCCGGCCCAGCCTCCCTTGTGGCGTGACCGCAACTTCGGCGCGTACTGGGCGGCGCAGTCGCTCTCCGCCGCCGGTGACTCGTTCGCCTACATCGCGGTGCCGCTGCTCGTGCTGCACGCGACCGGGTCGGTCGCCCAGATGGGCCTGCTCACGGCCGTGGCCGGCGCCGCCTCCGTCGGCGCGGGGGTCTTCGGCGGCGTCCTGGTCGACCGGTACGACCGGCGGACACTCATGATCGCCGCAGACCTGGCCCGCCTGGTGCTCTACGCCCTCGTTCCCCTGGCCTGGCTCGCCGGCCCACAGATCTGGCTGCTCTTCGTCGTCCTGCCGATCTGCGAGGCGGCCGGCATGGTGTTCCAGGTCGCCGCGGTGACCGCGGTGCGCAACCTCGTCGACCGACACCGGATCACCGAAGCCAACGGGCGGCTGCAGGCGACCTACGCGACGGCGGCCGTGGGCGGGCCACTGCTCGCGGGTGTGGTGTCCGCCCGCTTCGGTCCCACGGCGGCCATCGCCATCAACGCGGCCAGTTTCGCCCTGTCAGCCGCCGGCCTCTGGCTGGTCCGGCTCCGGCAGCCCGCCGAGGGGGAAGGGACCGACGGCGGGGTGGGGCGGGAGAGGCGGCTGGCCGAGTTCCTGGCCGGCGCGCGGTTCCTCTGGCGTCAGCCCGTGCTCCGCTCGCTGACCATCCTGCTGTCGGTCTTCATCTTCCTGACGTACGGCTTCACCGACGTGCTCATCTACCACGTCAAGAACGACCTCGGCGGCTCCGACGGCACCGTCGGCACGGTGCTCGGGCTGGCGGCGCTGGGCACGATCGCCGGAGCGCTGCTGGCGGCGCCGTTACGCCGCAGGCGTGGCTTCGGCGTCACCTGGATCGGCGCGGTGGCGATGTCCGGTCTCGCCATCGCCGGCATCGGCGTCGTCGGGGACGTGCCCGGCGTCACCGTGCTGACCGCGGTATACCTGTGCGGCGTCAGCGTGGGTGGGATCTGCTCGATGTCGCTGCGCCAGGAGATCACGCCCGATCACCTGCTCGGGCGGGTCACGTCGGCTTTCTGGAGCACGCACTACTCGCTCGGCCCGGCCGGTGCCGCGGTGCTGACCTGGGCCGCCGGCCGGTACGGCGTCACCGCGGTGACTCTCGTCGCCGGAACAGGGTGTCTCCTGGTCGCGGTCGGCGGAGTGTTCACGCCCATCCGCCGAGCCGGTTCGGAGCCGGTCGCCCACGAGCCGGAGCTTCAGCGGTCCGCAACCTGATCCGGCGCGCCGGTGTCCCTCGGGGCGCCGCCGACCACTCTTCCGTTCGGCCCGCACGCGGACTACGGTCGCTTTCACGTCACCAGGCTTCACCTCGTCGGCCTCAGCTTGTTCACTTCGGTCGCAGCGCCGCAACAACGAAAGGGGTCGCCGTCATGTCGATCAGCCACACCAGCGTCGGTGACTCCGACGCGAGCCCGATCACCGTCGGGCACGGGCCACGCAGGGTGCTGGCGCTGCACGGCTGGTTCGGGTCGGCGCGGGGCTGGGGCTGGCTGCCGGAACTGATCGACGCGGAGCGCTTCACCTGGGCTTTCCTGGACTACCGGGGCTACGGCGCGCGCACCGGGGTCGCGGGCGACCACAGCATCGCCGAGATCTCCCGTGACGCCCTGGCCCTCGCCGACTCCCTCGGCTGGGACACGTTCTCGGTGGTCGGGCACTCCATGGGCGGCAGCGCCGCCCAGCGGGTGCTCGCCGACGCGCCGGGGCGGGTGGAACGGCTCGTCGGCATCAGCCCGGTCCCGGCCGGTGGTGTTCCCTTCGACCTGCAGGGCTGGGCCCTGTTCGACGGCGCCGCCGCCAACCCGGGCAACCGGCGCGCCATCATCGACCTCACCACCGGCAACCGGCTGTCCGGCCGCTGGCTGGACGAGATGGTGCGGTTCTCCCTCGACCACTCCACCCGGGAGGCGTTCGGCGCCTACCTCACCGCCTGGGCGCGTACCGATTTCACGGACGACGTGAAGGGCAACCAGGTGCCGGCGCTCGCCGTCGTCGGCGAGCACGACCCGGCGCTGGGCGCCGCCACGATGCGCGAGACCTGGATGCGCCACTACCCGAACGCCCGGCTGGAGGTCCTCGCCAACGCGGGGCACTACGCGATGTACGAGACCCCGGTGCGGTTGGTCACGGTGCTCGAGGAGTTCGTCGGGCGGTGAGCGTCGATCCGGCGCCCCTGGTAGATCCCCGCACCTACGTCGACGGCGTTCCGTATGACCTGCTCGCCACGCTGCGCGCGACCAGCCCGGTGGTGTGGGTCGAGGAGCCGCCGCTGCTCGGGCTGCCCGGCGGTCCGGGCTTCTGGCTGGTGCTCCGGCACGCCGACGTGACGGCCGTGCTCAGGCAGCCGGGGCTCTTCTCGTCGGCACTCGGCGCCACCCAGATCCGCGACCCGGCGACCCCGGAGGACCTGGGTTACGTCCGGCGGATGATGCTCAACATGGATCCGCCGGAGCACGGCCGGCTGCGCCGGCCGGTCGCCCGCTCGTTCACCCCGCGCGCGGTCGCCGCCCTGGAGGCGTCGATCCGCGCGAACGCGGCGGCGCTCGTCGAACGCGCGCTCGGCGACGCGGACGAGGGCACCTGCGACTTCGTCCGCGACCTCGCCGCCGACCTGCCGCTGCTCACTCTCGCGGACGTGCTCGGGGTGCCGGAGCGCGACCGCTGGCTGCTGTACGACTGGTCGAACCGGGTGATCGGCTTCCAGGATCCGGACTACGCCGTGTCCGCCGCCTTCGACCCGCGGGCCGGCACCGCTGCGGCCCGTGAGGCACTGCGGCACCGGCCGGTGTCGGACGCCGACGGCCGGATGCCGGATCCGCGCACCCGGGCCGGCATGGCCGACCTCTACGCGTACGCGCACCTGCTGGCGGAGTCGAAGCGCCGCAACCCGGGACAGGACGTCATGTCCATCCTGCTGGCGCACCGCGGCGACGAGCGGCTCTCGGTGGACGAGTTCGAGAACATGTTCTGGCTGTTCGCCGTGGCCGGCAACGAGACCGTCCGCAACGGCCTGCCCGGCGCGATGATCGCCCTGCTGGAGCATCCGGCGGAGATGGCGCGGCTACGCCGGGACCCGGCGCTGTTCGACACCGCCGTCGACGAGCTGCTGCGCTGGTGGACGCCGGTGATGGTGTTCCGGCGTACCGCCACGGTGGACACCGCCGTCGCCGGGGTGCCGGTGCGGGCCGGGGACAAGGTGGTGGTGTCGTTCGCGTCGGCCAACCGCGACGAACGGGTCTTCGCCGAGCCCGACCGGCTCGACCTCGCCCGTCACCCCAACCCGCACCTCGTCTTCGGTCACGGGCCGCACTTCTGCCTCGGCGCGCACCTGGCCCGGTGCCAACTCCGGGCGCTGCTCCAGGAGTTGCTTGCCCGCACGGCCAGCGTCACGTACGCGGGCACACCCGACTACCTGCGCTCGAACTTCCAGCGCGGCGTCAAGCGCCTGCCGATCCGCTGGCGGCGCCGCTGATCACGCCCCGGCCCCGCCGACCGGCGTGCAGTGCGGCCCAGGCGGGCGGAACCGGCCGGTTCAGGTGATGACGGGGCTGCGGCGCTCCAGCAGGACCACGTCGCGCCAGCGGCCGTGGTGGCGGCCGACCCGCTCGCGGATGCCAACGACCCGGAAGCCCGCCCGCTCGTGCAGGGCGAGGCTGGCGGTGTTCTCGGCAAACACCCCGGACTGGATGGTCCAGATTCCGGCCGCCTCGGTCGAGGCGACGAGCGCGTCGAGCAGCATCCGCGCCGCGCCACGTCCCCTGGCGGTCGGATCGACGTACACGGAGTGCTCGACCACCCCGGCGTAGACCGCCCGGGTCGACGTCGGTGACACGGCGACCCAGCCGACCACGGTGTCGCCGTCGACGGCCACGAAGCGGTGGTCGTCCAGCTTTCCCGCGTCGAATGCCGCCCAGGTCGGGGCGACGGTTTCGAAGCTGGCGTCGCCCTCGTCGAGGCCGGCCTGGTAGATCGCCAGTACCCGCTCGGCGTCCTGTGGCGTCATGGGTCGGACGGCGATGCCGGCCATCAGCGGGCTCCGTTCGGGGCTCGGGGCCGGGCGGCCCGTCACGACGTCGGCGGCCGACGGGAACGCCGACAGGCGATGAGCCTAGCGGCCGGGCGCTCGCTGCCGCCGACGTCCGCGTGAACGGCGGCGCACTCGACGCGGCGCTCCGTTCGCTGGTCGCCGGTGGTGACCTCGGCACAGGGGTCGCGGCCTACCGGGGTGTTGCCGGTTCGCAGGGGAAGGCGACCTCGACGCACGGTTCAGCGTCGGCCGCGGTGGCCCAGTTCTGGTAGTAGATCTCCCGCGCGGACGCACTCAGCCGCTGGTCGTGATCCCGGAGCCACGAATCCAGCGCGTCGTAGGCCCGCAGGATCGCCGGGTAGGCCGCCTCCGCCTTCGTCAGCGACACGTACGCCTGCCGGTGGGCTCGCTCGATCCGGACCCCCACCGACCCCTCGGGCTCCACCGGATCGCCCGTCGGGGCGCACACCTCGACGGGCCCGTCGGAGTCCTCGGTGACCAGGCCGTGGTAGGCGACGAACACGGGCCCGGACAGCGTGCCGCCGGCGGCGGTCAGGTGGTCGAACAGCAGGCGTGTCGCTTCGGGCAGGAAGAACGGAAGGCGATCGGCGGTCACGTGTCGCTGGATGAAGATCACCTTCTGGGTGGGCACGTCGCGACACCGGACCCCGGACGCGACCCTCGGGGCCGCTCGATCGTCGAGGAGACCCAGCAGGTGGCGCACCAGCGGCCGGCGGGCGTGGTGCGCGGCCTCGGCGTCCCGCCAGTACGCCTCCACCCTGTCGACCGCCTGCGGGCCGGGAAGTCCGAGCACCTCGGCAACGTCCGCCACGGGCATGCCGATCGCGCGCAGCAGGGTGATGCGGCGAGCCCGGTCGAGTTCCGCGTCGCCGTAGTACCGGTAGCCGGTCCGGGCGTCGACGTGCGCCGGGCGCAGCAGTTGCCGCTCCTCGTAGAGGCGCAACGCCTTCGCGCTCAGTCGTGACCGATTCAGGAACTCACCGCTCGTCAACCACCGTGGCATGGTCGGGAGTCTGCCCTCCGCCCCAGGGGCGGGGTCAAACAGTCAGGTGTCGATCATCGGCCGGCATGACGCACCGGTCGCGCCAGCCATCGCCCGCCGTCACCTACCGCAACGGCGGCTCCGGTCACTCTTCCCGCCCCGGCACCACCGGCGCGATCGTGAGGAGGCTTCGCCTCAGTCACCGTCGCCGTCGCCGTCGCCGCCACACCCCCCGGTGTCACCCAAGGTCGCCAGCCACAACAGGCCGGCCGGGGTCGCGGCCTGGGTGGTCACGACCTGGTCGAGGCGTACGCGTGCCGGCAACCGCCGGTACTTCTCCGCGCCGCCGGGATCCTGCGTCCTGCGCGGCGTGTCAGGCTCCGACATGAGGGGATCTCCTCTCGCACAACTCGATGGGTCGCCGCCCATCTGATGGCCTGTGTCACGTCATCCCGGCACGTCGGCGGGGTCCACGGAGAGTTCCCGGGTGGCCCGCTGCGCCAGCATCGCCAGCGGCGCGCACACCACCAGCAGGATCGCTGCCTCGGCAGCGCACACCGCTGTCACGGCAGCAGATGCGCCGCCCTGCAGGACGTAGTCGGCGACGGACACGCCGCGCAGCGCGAGGGCGGCAAGCCCCAGGAACAGGAGAGTCAGCGGCCAGTGGGCTGCCCGGGCCACTGCCGACGCGCGCAGGACGAGGTAGCCGACACCCGCCGCGGACACCGACAACGCACACAGGCCCGGCCAGTCGAGTGCGGCGAATCGCAGCTCCTGCTCCACGGGAAGTGTCCACATCCCGATGACGTACAGGGGGCTCAGGAGGACACCGGCGACGAAGGCACGGATCCAGGTCCGGGTACGCACCGGCGGAGCCTCCCGATGGAACGCCACCAACGCCAGCACCAGGCCGGTGTTGACGAGCACGATGAGCCAGGTGGTGGGGGGCGTGCCGCCAGGCAGGAACATCGCCTCGTAGGTCCTGGCGACCCAGTCCGCGACGAGGGGCACCGCCGCCAGCCAGCGGGCCGGCCTGGGCTGATTCACCGCGAGCGCGACGAACGCGGCGATCGCGAACAGAGCAAGGGGATTGAACGCCAGGCGCCACGGTGCACCGGGCAGGTCGAACACCGGCTCGGTGGGCGGCGTCGGCAGCGGCGGAAAGTCGCCGTCGAGCCAGGGCATGACGCCGATCTCCACCGCCGCCGTGACGGCATGGAAGAGCAGGCCGAGCAGCGCCACCGCGCGGATCGCATCGCCCCGGAGCCGCGACCTCGGCTCGGCGCCGACGCCGCCGAGCCGAAGCCGCGTAGCAAGCGCCAGGACGCTGAGGACTTCGCCTCTGTCCGGCCGGCCGTGATCCCGGAGGTACGCGGCGTCCTCGGTGTCTTCCTCAGCGCCGACGCACTCCAGGAAGGTGCGGACCATGTCGTCCTCCCACCTCCGGCGATAGGAGGCTGGCAGAAGCGTCAGCAGCCGGCGGTACCGCTGCTCCAGACTGCTCGTCATGCCGCACCGCCGGCGGCCGGCCGCCACACACCGAGTCTTTCAGCGGCCGCACGGGCATTGGCGGCTTGGCGGTCAGCTTCCTCCGCCAACGCCCGCCCGCCGGAGTTGGTCAGCCGGTAGTACCGCCGGAGCCGACCCTGCTGCACCTCCTCGCGGTCCAGTTCCACCAGACCGTCGGTGACGAGCCGGTCGAGCACGCCGTAGAGCGTGCCCACCCTCAGGTGCACCCGCCCCCGCGACAACTCCTTCACCTCGTTGACGACGCCGTAGCCGTGGCAGGGCCCACCGGCCAGCGCTGTCAGGACGAAGAACGCCGCCTCGGTCATCGGTCGAGTCACCATGGCCCCAATATATCGGGAGACAGGATATGCGTCCAGGCGGACGTATCTGGAGGAACGCTGACGCGGCCGGCGAACGCCGGGTGAGGCCCGGGCTCCGCCGCCTCGACCGACCGGGCCAGGACGGTTAGCGCGACCTGGCCCGCCGGGAACGGGCCATCACGACCCCCGCCACGACGACCAGACCCAGCCCGAGTGCTCCGGCCGCCGCGATGAACGTGGCCACGTCGTCGGGGTGTTCCGCCCTGTCGTCGTCCGTGGCGCGCACGGTCGGCGCGCGGGTGGCAACCGGCGCTGTCGACGGGTCGGCCGCGGCCAGGGCGTAGCGGAGGAGGTCCGCCCTTGTTCCCGGCGGCCGGCCGGCGGTCTCGGACACGGTGAGCAGATACCGCCCGTCGCGGCTGTAGGTGATCGACTCGCCCTGCGGCTCGTCAGGCAGCGGGACGACCCGTGGGGTCCCGCTGGTCAGCGCGGTGACCACGTCGCCGTCGGCGACGTCGAACTCGTACGCGTCGGCATAGGTGCGCAGCACTACCCTGCGCCCGTCCGCCGCGGTCGCGGCGCCGGTGACCGCTGTCCGGCCGAGCACCGAGAACGGGTTGCTCGTCGTGGAGGCCGGCAACCGGACCTGTCCCACCTTCGCCAGTGGCACGGCCGTGCCCGGTCGCAGTGGGCCGCTCGGGGCGTACAGGTTGGCCGAGTACTTGGTCACGATCACCGGCCGGCCGTCGCCGGTCACGAGCACGGCCTCGGCGTCGTGCGGGCCGTCCGGATACGCCATGCGGTACAGCACCGGACGGTCGGCACCCGGCGGCAACTTCCACACCGCGACCGTCTGCCGAGAACGGTCGTTGTCGCCGATGTCCGCCACCCAGACCGTGCCGTCCGCGCCGACGGCGAGATCCTCGGTGTCGCGGGGCCGCGACGGATACGGCAGCGTCCGCTTGACGGCGCACTCGTGGTCGAGGAAGAAGATCCGCCGGCGGGCCTCGTTCTCCGCGCCGTCGTTGACCACGACGTACCCGTCATCCGTGGCGGCCAGGCCGGAGATCTCGGTCAGCCGGTCGTCACGCACCTCGCACAGCGGCGTCCCCCGGAGCGGAGCGGGCGACGGGTTCGCCACCGCGGCGCCCGGCACCAGCAGGACGGCGAGGATGACAGCCGCTCCCGCCACGCGCGGCAACCTCCGCGCGGTTCCCTTACTGCGTCGCATCACCGGCAATCCTCTCATCGCGGCACGCCGGTCCGTGTCGGACTACCAGCGGTTGCGTGCTTCCTCCGCCCAGCCGACGAGGCCGTCGAGGTCCGTGCGCTCGCCGTCGTCGGTCTGCGCCCAGCCGGTGAAGTGCCCGAAGCACTGGTGGGTCTCGTTGGCCACCACGCCGAGGTTGGTGCGGGCGACCCGCTCGTGGAACGGGTGGAACTCCACGTTCACCCGGTCACCGGTGATCCGCCAGGGCCGTAGCCAGTCGGTGCGGTCGTAGCGCCAGGTCAGGTCGGCGCCGATCTTGTGCAGCCGCCCGTCGACGAAGAGGGCGTTCTCGGTGGAGCCGGTGCCGTCGGTCCATCTGCCGCCCAGCTGGATGGATCGGCCGGGACCGCTGCCCGCCGCCCAGTTCCACCGGATGGCGTACGGCCATCTGCCGCGGCCGTGGTCGAGCACGCCGAACGAGTCCTTCGCGCTGATCGGGTACGCCGTGTCACCCACCCACAGGGTGCCGCGCACGGGCCGGCCGAGGTCCTTGACGGTGTACTGGAACCGGCGGGTGTCCCACGGCACCACGACGCCGAGCGATTCGTGTTCCGCGGGCAGCGGCGCCTCCAGGTCGACCTGGACGCCGGGCGTGGTGGCGCGGATCGTGCTGCCGTCCGGGCGCTGGTCGATGTCGATCGACACGCCGCCGCCGGCGGCGCGTACCCGGCCCGCGCCGCTGGCCGTCGGGAAGAGCGCGCGGCGGGCGAACGGGACCACGGCCTCCTTGTTGGTCTCGACGCCGGTGCGGCGGTCGAGGACGTAGACGCTGTGCACGCCCGCGTAGTCCAGCGACGACGCGACGAGGCCGACGATGTGCGTGGGGGTGACGATTCCCCAGTACTCTCACCGCTTGGTCCGTCCCCAGCCGCGCAGGTTGGCCCGGTGCAGCGGTCTGCGGCTCCAGCCGACCGCCGCCGGGTTGAGCCGCCCGTCGGGCAGGCACAGGTCGACCGGTTCGGTGATCTCCCGCTCGCGCGTCACCGGGGCAGGGTACCGGTCGGCAGTCGGGCGGGACGTCCATCGAAGCACCGCCCGCGCCGCCGAAAGTCGCTTGCCGCCCACGCCGCGCTCCGGGATGGTGGGACCCATGACGTTCTGACGGACAGCACCCCCGTTGCTCCCAGGCCCCACGGCGCCGACCGGTGCCGTCGTGCCGTCCGCCCGTCCCCTTTTCAGCGAGAAGCGAGCGTCTTTGTCTCCACACCATTCGCGGCGGGAGTCCCTGCCGCAGCCCAGCCCTGCCCCTGCCACCGTCACCGTGTTCGCCTCCCCCACGAGCTGGATCGAGTCCGACGCCCTGGCGCAGTGCCAGCAGGTGGCCGCCCTCGACGGCATGATCCACGTCGCCGCCATGCCGGACCTGCACCCGGGCAAGGGCGCCCCGATCGGCGCCGCCATGGCGTCGACCGTGCTGTACCCGTTCCTGGTGGGCTCCGACATCGGCTGCGGCATCGCCGTGTTTCCCATCCGGCTCAAGCGCCCCGTACCCGAGAGGCTCGCCGCCCGGTTCCCCGACCTCGACCGCGCGCTGGACCCCGAGCGGGACGCCGACGACCCGGCCTGGGCCGTCGTGGAGGAGGACGTTCCCGCCGGTCATGTCGAGGGCCTCGGCACGGTCGGCCGGGGTAACCACTTCGTCGAGCTGTCGCGGATCGACACCGTCCTCGAGCCGGGCCACGCGAGCCGTCTCGGGCTCACCGCCGGCGACCTCGTGCTCATCGTCCACAGCGGTTCCCGTGGGCTGGGCGAGCGGATCCTGCGGGCGCACACCGAGGTCCACGGCGCGGGGCCCGCCCCTGACGCCGCCGCCTACCTGGCCATGCACGACGACGCCGTACGCTGGGGATCGCTCAACCGGCGACTGCTGGCGGCCCGGGTCGCCCACGCGCTGGGGGCCGAGCCCACCGAGCCGATCGTCGACCAGTGCCACAACCTGGTCGAGGTCCGCGACGGGATCTACCTGCACCGCAAGGGCGCGGCGCCGGGCGACGGCCGCGACGTGCTCGTCGCCGGCACGCGGGGCACCCCCTCCTATCTCGTCGCCGGCCACGCCGGCCCGGAGGCCAACCATTCCGTGGCGCACGGCGCGGGCCGCAAGATGTCCCGCGCCGACGCGCTGCGCCGGGGCCGGGCCAAGCACACCGTCGAGGAACTGCGACGCACCCCGGTCGGGTCGCTGGTGGTGTGCGGCGACCGCCAGTTGCTCTTCGAGGAGGCGCCCACGGCCTACAAGCGCATCGAGCAGGTCGTCAGCGACCTCGTCGACCACGACCTGGCCACCCCCGTGGCCACCACGGTCCCGCTGGTCACCTACAAGACGCCCGACGTCGGGCCGGCCTCCCGACCGGACCGGCGGGACAACCGCCGCAAGCGAGGCCGGCCGTGAGCGTCCATCTGCTCGTCTCCGCCGGGCGCGGCCCGCAGGAGTGCGCCTGGGCGCTGGCCCGGCTGCTGCGTCGCCTGGAGGCCGACGCCACCCGGCACGGTCTGACGACCCAGCGGGTGCAGATCGTGCCCGGTGACCGGCCCGACACCTACCGGTCGGCGCTGATCCGGATCTCCGGCGCCGGCGCCGAGGCGTTCGCCGCCTCGTGGACCGGGACCCTGTGCTGGCAGGCGCCCAGCCCCTACCGGGCGAGCGCCGGCCGGAAGAACTGGTACGTCACCGCCCGACCGTGCCAGGTCGACACCCCGACCACGACGTTCACGGAGGCGGACGTCGACATCGTCGCCTGCCGTACCGGCGGCCCCGGCGGTCAGCACCGGAACAAGGCGAGCACGGCGGTACGGGCGACCCACCGCCCCACGGGCCTCGTCGTCGTGGTCGACACCGAGCGGCAGTTCAGCCTCAACCGCCGCATCGCCGTCCAACTGCTGCGGCAACGCGTCGAGCACGGCGACGAGACAGCGCGTAACGCCGCCACCACCGCCCGCTGGCGCATCCACGACGAACTCGTCCGCGGCAACCCCACCCGCGTCGAACGCCCGAGCCCGTCGGGACAGGAGACGGCCCCACCGCAGCGGGCGCACCAGCGACGGGGACGGTCCACCGGGCCACGCTCGCCCCGCTAGCGCCGCCGCCGCTGTTCTTCCCGCCGGACCGCCCTTGTCATGGCCCAGTGGTCGGGAGTCTCACCCTCGAGCGCTGGTTCCAGGATCCGCTTCGTGAGCTGCTGCGGCAGCCGCCATCGCCGGTCAGCTGCACGCCGGCCACCCGGGCCTGCTCCATCAGCTGGGTGCCCAGGTCTGCGTCGAAAGTGTGCGGGTTGAGCCGAGCAAAACTAGATTCATTCCAAAAGAATGGACTATGTTCATCACATGACGTCCGACTTCGAGACTCAGCTGCGGGCGGTCTCGTTGCGCGTGACGCGGCCCCGGTTGGCGGTGCTCGCAGCGCTGCGCGACCATCCGCACGTCGACACCGACACGGTGATCGCCCTGGTACGGGCGGATCAGCCCACGGTCTCCCACCAGGCGGTGTACGACGTGCTGCGCGCGCTCACCGACGCCGGTCTGGTGCGACGCATCCAGCCTGCTGGTGCGACCGCCCGGTACGAGTCCCGGGTGGGGGACAACCACCACCATGTCGTGTGCCGCTCCTGCGGCGCGATCGCCGACGTCGACTGCGCTGTCGGCCATGCTCCCTGTCTCACCGCCTCCGACGACCACGGCTTCACAGTCGACGAGGCGGAGGTCGTCTACTGGGGCACCTGCCCCGACTGTGCGGCCGAACGCACCTCCCAGTGATTCGCCTGTTCGGAAGGAAGCAGATGAGCGACAACCAGGACAACGGCCCCTCCAGCGCGCAGGGCGTGGACAAGAAGGCGGCGGCCGGCTGCCCGGTCGCGCACGACTCCGTGACCGCGCACGGCAGTGAGAGCGAGAACCCGGCGATCGACTCGCCGGCCCCGAAGACCGGAGGTCGTCCGCGCACCAACCGGGACTGGTGGCCCAACCAGCTCGACCTCTCGGTGTTGCGTGCCCACTCGTCCAAGGGCAACCCGTTGGGCGAGAGCTTCAGCTACGCCAAGGAGTTCGCCAAGCTCGACGTCGAGGCCCTCAAGCAGGACATCATCAAGGTCCTCACCACCCCGCAGGACTGGTGGCCGGCCGACTTCGGCCACTACGGCGGCCTGATGATCCGGATGAGTTGGCACGCCGCGGGCACCTACCGCATCCACGACGGTCGCGGTGGCGCCGGCGACGGTGGTCAGCGGTTCGCTCCGCTCAACAGCTGGCCGGACAACGCCAACCTCGACAAGGCCCGCCGGCTGCTGTGGCCGGTCAAGCAGAAGTACGGCCAGAAGATCTCGTGGGCCGACCTGCTCGTGCTCGCCGGCAACGTCGCCCTGGAGTCGATGGGCTTCAAGACCTTCGGATTCGGCTTCGGTCGGGAGGACGTCTGGGAGCCCGAGGAGATCTTCTGGGGCCCGGAGGACGCCTGGCTCGGCGACGAGCGCTACGTCTCCGAGAAGGAGATGGCGGCCGGCCTCGGGGCGACCGAGATGGGGCTCATCTACGTCAACCCGGAGGGCCCCCGCGGCAACGCGGACCCGGCTGCGGCGGCGCATTTCATCCGGGAGACCTTCGCCCGGATGGCGATGAACGACGAGGAGACCGTCGCCCTCATCGCCGGTGGCCACACCTTCGGCAAGACCCACGGCGCCGGCGTCGCCGACGACCACGTGGGTCCCGAGCCCGAGGCCGCCCCGCTGGAGGCGCAGGGCCTGGGCTGGCTGAGCACCTACGGCAGCGGCAAGGGCGCGGACACGATCACCAGCGGTCTCGAGGTGACGTGGACCGACCGGCCGACGCAGTGGAGCAACCGCTTCTTCGAGATCCTCTTCGGCTACGAGTGGGAACTCACCACGAGCCCCGGCGGCGCGAAGCAGTGGGTCGCCAAGGACGCCGAGGCGATCATCCCGGACGCCCACGACCCGTCGAAGAAGCACAAGCCGACGATGCTCACCACCGACCTGTCGCTGCGCGTCGACCCGACGTACGAGAAGATCTCGCGCCGCTTCCTGGAGAACCCCGACGAGTTCGCGCTGGCGTTCGCCAAGGCCTGGTACAAGCTGCTGCACCGCGACATGGGTCCGGTCAGCCGCTTCCTCGGGCCGTGGGTCCCCGAGGCGCAGCTGTGGCAGGATCCGGTGCCGGCCGTCGACCACGAGCTCGTGGGTGACGCCGACGTCGCCGCCCTCAAGGCGAAGGTCCTGGAGTCCGGCCTCACGACCGCCCAGCTGGTCTCGACCGCCTGGGCCTCAGCCGCCAGCTTCCGGTCCACCGACAAGCGCGGCGGCGCCAACGGCGCACGGATCCGTCTCGAGCCGCAGCGCAGCTGGGCGGTCAACCAGCCCGAGCAGCTCGCGACGGTCCTCGAGACCCTCGAGGGCATCCAGCGCGGGTTCAACGAGGCCGGCGGCGCGAAGATCTCGCTCGCGGACCTCATCGTGCTGGCCGGCTCGGCCGCCGTCGAGAAGGCGGCCCGCGACGCCGGCGTCGAGGTGACCGTGCCGTTCCACCCGGGCCGCACCGACGCCACTGCCGAGCAGACCGACGTCGAGTCCTTCCGGGTCCTCGAGCCGCGCGCCGACGGGTTCCGCAACTACCTGCGCCCCGGCGAGAAGACCCAGCCGGAGGTACTGCTCCTCGACCGTGCCTACATGCTCAACCTGACCGCGCCCGAGATGACCGTCCTCGTCGGCGGCCTGCGCTCCCTCGGGGCCAACGTCGGCGGCACGCAGCATGGCGTCCTCACCGACCAGCCCGGCGTGCTCACCAACGACTTCTTCACCAACCTGCTCTCCCCGGGCACCCGGTGGAAGGCGTCGGAGTCCGACGAGCACGTGTACGAGATCCGGGACCTGGCCACCGATGAGGTGAAGTGGACCGCCACCGCGGTTGACCTCATCTTTGGCTCCAACTCCCAGCTGCGGGCACTCGCGGAGGTCTACGCCAGCCAGGACGCGCGCGACAAGTTCGTGGCCGACTTCGTCGCGGCGTGGGTCAAGGTCATGAACCTGGACCGGTACGACCTCGCCTGATGAGCAGCGGGGGGGGGGGGGGGGGAAAGGGAGAGGGGGGGGGGGGGTGGTCTACCTCGCGAGGGACGGGGTCCTGTTCC